>CACWLT010000260.1 GCA_902761695.1 uncultured Ruminococcus sp. | reverse complement strand
CGGGACAACGAATCCGCCGGCATGCTGGACATCATCAAGTCCGCGCTGATCTTCGACCTGGGCTACTACAACTCCGATCTCAGCGGCACGTTCTCCAACGAATTCGTCAACTTCATCGGAACCAACAACCGCGAAATCGCCTCCTGGTGCGAAAAGAACACCAAGGCCGCCGTCAAGACCCTGGAAAAGGGCGTCAAGAAGTATATCGACGGCTGACGGATCCCGGGATTTCAAAAAAGAACGGACAAAAACCGCGCTCCCTCAGAAACGGGGGAACGCGGTTTTGTCGCGGATTATCAATCTGATCTCAGAACTCCCCGTCCAGCACGCCGTGCTCCATGGCGGGATTCATCAGGGGCAGCAGGTCGTAGCGGGATTCGATCGGAATTTCGTGTCCGACGCGGCCGCTCTCGGCAAAGCCCTCCCTGATCTCGCGGACGTGGAAGGTCTGCCCGGAGTTGGCGCGGAACTTCCGTCCGGTCTGCAGCGCCTTCGCCATATCCGCCAGACCCAGGGCGCGGCTGTTGTCCGGATAGTCGAACATGAGGTCGATATCCTTCATGCCCTCGCCGGGAGTGAAGAGCTTCACGGGACCGCCGAAGCCGTTGGGATCGGGCACGTACAGCGTCCCCTTGGAGCCGTAGACCTCAAGACGGGCCTGGCTGGGATAGAACACGTCGAAGGTGGTGTACAGGGTGCCCACCGCGCCGTTCACGAACCGCATGTTGCCGGCGTACAGGGTGGGAACGTCCACCTTGATGATCTCGCCGTTGTGGGGCTGGCTGGTGATGAGCCTCTCCTTGAAGGTGGTGCGGGTCATGGCGGAGACGGCCTCCACGTTGCCGCAGAGGTTCAGCAGGGCGGTCAGGTAGTAGGGACCCATATCGAACATGGGGCCGCCGCCGTACTTGTAGTAGAACTCCGGATCCGGATGCCAGGTCTCGTGGCCGTGGCAGATCATGAAGCCCGCGCAGCCCACGATGTCCCCGATCGCGCCGTCGTCAATCAGCTTGCGGCAGGTCTGGATGCCCGCGCCCAGGAAGGTATCCGGAGCGCCGCCCACCCAGAGGCCCTTCTCCTTCGCCAGCGCCATGATCTTCTTCCCTTCCGGGAGGGACGCGGCCAGGGGCTTTTCGGAGTAAACGTGCTTGCCGGCGTTCAGAGCGGCCATGGTCACGTCGAAGTGCTCGTAGGGACGGGTAATGTTCAGAACGATGTCCACCTCGGGATCGGCGAACAGCTCGTACATATCCTTATAGAGCTTCGGGATATTGTACTTCTTCACGGCGTTCTCCGCGCGCTCGGGGATAAGGTCGCAGACGCCGATGATCTCGATTTCCTTGAACCGCTTGGTGATGTTCTCGAGGTAGATGCCGGAAATCGCTCCGCATCCCACAAATCCGATTTTGACAGTTGCCATAATATCCTCCGTTGTTGTCGGTTTGAATCGTTCGCTGGTCCTATATCTCAATACATCTTCGCGTTGTTGAGGAAGCGGTCGGGAGTGAGGCCCTGGTCGAGGACGACCTGACGGCCCTCGGCGGCCCAGAGCATGCCGCGCTTCATCATGATCTCCGCGTTGGGAGACTTTTCAAACACGTCGTCGTGATGGCCGAGGGAGGTGTAGAACACGCGCCCCAGTCCCCAGAACTTAGTCCAGGCCACGGGCATGTCCACGGGCTTGTTGGAGGCGTGGTAGTAGGTCACCAGCGGGAAACGGGTGGTGGCCAGCACCTCGATGGACGGGTCCACATGGAGGTAGTAGTGCTCGGAGCAGACCTTGAAGTCCTCCAGCCCTTCCACGATGGGAGAGGAGCCGTGGCGGATGTTGACGGTGTATTCGATGCCGTCGCCGCCCGGATGGCTGACCCACTGTCCGCCGGTCATGAACTGCCATTCCGTATCCTGACGGAAGGAGTCGCACATGCCGCCGTGGCATCCGGCAAGGCCCACGCCCGCGCCCACCGCCTTCGCGATGTTCTTCGAGCATTCCCACGGGATCTGGCCCATGGTCCAGCAGGCGACGAGCAGATGGTACTCCAGCAGCTTGTCGTAGTCCAGGAGGCAGTCCAGCGTGTCGGAGATCTCCGCCTGGTAGCCCTCTTCCTCCATGAGGCGGGCGAACCGCTTCGAGGTCAGCTGCGGCTCATGGCCATCCCAGCCGCCCTGAAAAATCAGAACCTTTCTCATTTTGTTTCCTCCGTTGGATTGGATTTGTTTTCAGACCGGTACTTCCGGTCAAATTTGACATAAACGCGGAACAGCATGCAGGGGACCAGCACGATGAACGCCCCCGCCATGACATACGCCGCAGGCAGGAGCTTGTCGGGATCCATCCCCCCGCCGATGATCTCCGCGCCCGCGAAGAGCCAGGCCGCGAAAAATACCAGCACCGCGATGATCCCGGCCACGAAAATGACGCGCTGCGCTTTTTTCATGCGTCCTCCGAATTCTTCCCCGCTGTCCCGTCCCGCTTCCGGATCACCGCGCCCAGGATCAGGTACGCCGCCAGCGTGAGTGCGACCGTGACCGCCGTGAAGGCCGCCGTCACAAGAGGTCCCGTATACCACGGCGCGGACGTGAGCGCATAGAGGCCGGGATTTCGCTTATAATCGATATACTGCCACAGAAAGCGGCCGAGGCAGGCCCCGAGCTGGACGAAAATAAAGACCTTCAGAAACGAACGCGCTTTTTCCATGGGACCTCCCCCTTTCCGTCAGCATTACCCGCTCAGTCCGGATCCCGGTACCACGACGGCATGGGATTCTTCATACCGTCGAACCACCGAAGCACATCCGCGGCCTGCTTCGTCATGGTGTTGATTTCCCGCTCGCCGAAGGGTACGGCCCAGTAGATCGACGACAGGGTGTTTGAGGCGATATACAGGCACAAAAGCCGCCAGAACAGCTCCGGCACCTCCCCGCCGAAATACCCGTCGATCCGTCCTCTGGCGAAATCCGGAGCCGCCTGGGCGCACCAGACGATGCGGTTGAACTCCTCCCAGGGATCGCCGAAGTCCTCCCGGTTGAAATCGATTATGGTCAGCCGTCCGGGGTCCGCTCCCGTGCGCTCGAACATCATGTTCCCCAGGTGGTAGTCCCCGTGCTGGCAGGCGTTGGGACGGCCCCGCAGCCACCGCCGGTTCTCCTCCAGATACCGGAAAATGGCCGCGTCTCCCTCGATCCGGAGCGGACAGTCCAGATACCCTTTGATTTTGCGGTCGATCTTGGCGTTGAACTTCGCTTCCCAGTCGGGCAGGTTATCCGGAACCGGCGCGGACTGGATGAGCCGCAGAATACGCCCGGCCTCCAGTCCCTGCCTGTACTGCTCCTCACGGGACAGGCGGCGGAGAACCGGTTCCGCGTCCTCCCCGTCGATCCAGCGCTGCACGGCGTATACCCCGCCCTCCGGCCAGTGTCCGAATTCGTAAGTATCGCACATGGGCACGTGGTGTGCGCTGTACGCCTTCTGCCGCTCGAACCAGGGGAGCCACGCGTCATAATCGGCCCCCGGCATCACCCGGAGCAGGTAAACCTCCCCGGACGCCGTCTGTGCCCGGTACTTCCGGTCCGGGGACCAGCCCTTCTCGATCAGCGTCCGGGATACGAATTCCGTCACAGCTCCGCCAAGGCGTCAAAATCGGCCTTGAGGTGCGGATAGAGAGCGGTATAGACCTTGTAGAACTGACCGTAGCGGGCGTTTCTCTCCGCGTCGCAGGCGGTCACGTCTTTCTGCCGCACGATGGCGTCACAGGCTTCCTTCACGGAGGGATAGATCCCCGCGCCAACCATGGCCAGAATTGCCACGCCCAGCGCCGGACCCTCATCGGATTCGATCCGGGTCACCGGGATGCCGTAGACGTCCGCCAGCATCTGCCGCCAGAAGGGGCTCTTTCCGCCGCCGCCGCAGATCCGCATGTCGGAGAGGGATACGCCCATCTCGCCCAGCACCCCCAGGCAGTCCTTCAGGGAGTAGGACACGCCCTCCATGACCGCGCGGGAGAAGTGGCCCTTGCCGTGGTGCATGCCGATGCCGGTGAAGCTCGCGCGGAGCTGGTCGTCGTAATAGGGCGTCATCTCCCCCAGAAGATAGGGGTGGAAGAAGAGCCCCTCGCTCCCGGGCGGGACCTGCTCGGCCGCACGGTTGAGGATCTCATAGGGGCTGGTGCCCTGCTCGGCGGCCTTGATCTGCTCGGCCTCGCCGAAGACGTCGCGGTACCACTTGTAGGAGGCGGCGCAGCTTCTGGTGCCGGTGCCGGGATACCAGAGCCCGGGGATCACATGCCGGTAGTTGAAGAACTGATGGCTGGGGATGGGGCCCTCCGTGATCGGGCAGATGCGCCCCGCAGTGGCGAGCTTGACCGTCGCGCAGCCCTTCATCACCGCGCCGGAGGCGTAGACCTCGAGGGCGGTGTCGGTCGTGCCGACGATTACGGGCGTGCCGGGCTTGA
>CACWLT010000259.1:1137-5626 GCA_902761695.1 uncultured Ruminococcus sp. | reverse complement strand
TATCGGCATAGACCAGGACCCGGCGGCCATTGCGGCGGCGGAGGCAGGAACCGCGCCCCGTCCGAGCTCCCCGATCCGCATGAGGGTCTCCGCCGCCATCCAGAGGGCCAGGACCGTGAACATGTAGGCGAAGCGGGCGTTGAGCCAGTTGGGCCGCTGCATCCCGTGCCAGATGATGTCCAGCGGGGAGAAATTGAAGCTCACGAAGAGGAAAAGCATGACGGCGGCGAACCCGGCCTTGCGGCGGCGGGGAACCGACTTCAGCAGGAAGAACAGGGGAGCGAGCACCATGGTGACGGTTCCGCAGTAGAGGAAGGGCATGCCCGTGGGCCGCACCGTGTCGTAGGAGCCGATATAGAGCTTGGTCAGGATGTCGAGAAATTCAAAGAGCTGCTTCGGCTTCCAGTCCGGCGTGGAGAACTCCAGCTTGCCGAAGGAGAGGGAGTAGACCGTGGGAAGGAGGATCACCCCGGCCATGGCCACCCCCGCCGCCGACCACAGGCCGACCCGGATGAGGCTCTTCACAAAGTGGGCTTCCTCGCCGAAGGGATTGCGCTCCTCCGGGGTCAGCATGAAGTACCGGGCGAAGAACCAGACGAGAACGAAGAGGCAGGCCATGTAGCCGATGTAGAAGTTCGAGGCCACGGCGTAGGCCAGCGCCAGGGTGTACATGCGGAACCGCCGCTTGGTGATCAGCGCGTCCAGGCCGCAGAGGATCAGCGGGAAGGCGATGAGGTTGTCCGTCCACATGACGTTGTGCTGCATGACCACGGCGAAGGAGGTCAGGGCGTACAGCACGGCGAACATCACCGTCAGGGACGGCCGTGGTCTGACCTTTTCCTCGATGAAGTAGCCGAAGGTCAGCCCGGTGAAGCCGCATTTGAGGATGAGGATCAGCTCCATGGCGTCCAGGATCCGGTCCTTCGGGAACAGCGCCGTGATAAGGGAGAAGGGACTGGCCAGATAGTAGGCGAAGATCCCCATGAATTCTCCGCCCAGCGCCCGCTTGAAGGAGTAGAGGATGGACTCCCCGGAGACGATGATGTTCCGGAACTGCTCGAAATAGTAGATGTACTGGGCGTTCAGATCCAGCACCAGCACGGAATTGTCGGATCCCGGCCGCACGCCGATGAGGGTGTAGAGCAGCGTCATGAGAAGGGCCGGAACGAGGAAGCAGAACAGAAGGGTGAGTCTGCGGCGGCGCTTTTCCCCGGCGGCGGGGGCGATTTCTGTCAGATTACGCATGGCTGTCGGAACCGCTCCCTTCCGCAGCTCGGGACGGATCAGCCGCCGCCGGCCGGATTTTCCGGATAGCCTTTTCCAGCTTCTCCCGGGGCAGCACCAGATCCCGCCCGCAGCCGGTGCAGACGATGCGGATATCGCTCCCCACCCGCAGCACCTCGAAGACAGAGGAGCCGCAGGGATGCTTCTTCTTCAGCTCCAGCCGGTCGCCGACGGCAATTTTCGGAATGTTCATCCGGACCTCCGCTCGCACATAATATTACAATCTACAGTATACCACAAGGCGGCGGATTTGTAAAGGGCGATCGGGAAAGATGACGCTTCACGCGGATCGGTGTCATGCCCCGGAAAGAATCTTTTTCCGTGTTCTTTCCCTTGCATTCCGGGAGGAGATCGTGTATAATGAAATCACGGTAGCCGGTGACCGAATTCGGAAGAACAGGAGGGATTGAATGATGATTGCCATGACTATTTGCGAGGTGGCTGCGTTCTGATCCCGCATCGGGACTGAACCGCCCTGCCTCATCATAGCCGCAGACCTTTGCCGGACAGCCCACGTCCGGCCGTCTGCGTTTGAAAGCGTCCGACCGGCAATCGTTCGGCGTTTGACGAAGCGGGTCCCGCACGGGCGTTTTCCCTGACGACGGACAACCCGCGGCAGCAGGAAAGGTGGTTCACTATCCATTACATCAACGCGGAAGAGGTTCTTCCCAAAAAACTGCTGGACGAAATCAGGCAGTATTTCGAGGGCGGCGCCATCTACGTCCCCCGGTCCGACGGACGAGCCGGATGGGGAACGGGAAGCGGCACGCGAGCCGAGCTGGACGAGCGCAACCGGGCGATCCGCAGGGAATACGCGGAGGGTGCCCGGACCGCAGAGCTGGCGGAGAAATACTGTCTCTCCCCGGACAGCATCCGGAAAATCCTGCGGGATTCCTGAGCTCCGGATGCCGGGACGTCCCTTCAGACCTGACAGACCGTGCGGAAAAGCTCCGCGCGGTTTTTTTGCCCTCATCCCGTCCCCCGGGCTTTACAACCCGGCAGGAAAGTTGTATAATAAAGACAGAATACGACAAGGATGAGGAACGGAGGAGAATATGGGACTGAACGAAAAGCTGTCGCGGGACAGAGTCTTCGGCTACCTGCGCAATGAGAACGGAAAAATCGTCAACGGCCGGGGCGAGGAGATCCTGCTCTGCGGCATGGGCATCGGAAACTGGCTCCTGCCCGAGGGATACATGTGGCGGTTCGAGGGCCCCTACAACCGTCCCCACCGGATCGGGCGCCTGGTGCGGGATCTCTGCGGCACGGAATACGCGGTGCGGTTCTGGCGGGACTTCCGGGAGAACTACATCACCGAGGCGGATATTCAGGCCATGGCGGAGTACGGCTTCAATTCCGTGCGCCTGCCGGTGAACTGGCGGGTGGTCATGGAGGACGAGCCCGGGATCCACTGGCGTCCGAACGGTTTCCGCCTTATCGACCGGTTCCTCGGCTGGTGCGAGAAGTGGAAGCTCTACGTGATCCTGGACCTGCACGGCGCGCCCGGCGGACAGACCGGCCACAACATCGACGACAGCCTGGACGATGTGCCCCGCCTCTTCACGGACACGGAATCCGACTCCCGTGAGAAGGCCATCGCCCTGTGGGAGGAGTTCGCCCGCCGGTACCGGGATCGCTGGATCGTCGGCATGTACGACCTGCTGAACGAGCCCGTCCGCACGCCGGTGGAGGGAACCCGTGAGCTGCCCGATCTTTCGGAGGAGCTGAAACGGTTCTACCGGGACTGCGTCGCGGCGGTGCGGAAGATCGACGAGCGGCACATGTTCTCCCTCGAGAGCGTGTTCTGGGCTTCCCGGGCGGACTTCTTCACGGAGCGGTTCGACGACAACGCCTGCGCCCATTTCCACCGGTACTGGTGCACCCCGGACCGCTCGGTGCTGGAAGGTTTTATAAACGTCCGTGACCGGCTCGGCATGCCCCTCTACCTCGGGGAGACAGGCGAGAACACGGAGGACTGGTTCGCCGCCATGTACCCGCTGGCCCTGAAGCTGGATATCGGCGTCAACGTCTGGCCCTGGAAAAAGCTGGAGACCGACAACTCCGGCTGCTCCGTCAAAGCCCCCGCCGAATGGAACTGGATCCGGGAGTACACAAGGGGCGGCGACCGTCCGTCCTATGAGCGGGCCCAGCGGATCTTCGACGAGTATCTTGAGAACATCCGCTATGAGAACTGCGTGAAGCTCCCCCGGGTGATCGCCTCCATCACCAGAAGTCCCGGATGCGCCTTCCGTGCCTGCGATTACGCTTCCGTCTCGGGTGACGTCACACGGATTAACCGGGAAGGGAACCCCGCCGTCAAGTGGGAGGACACTCTGGTGCGCCTCGGCCCGGACGGGGAGGTCTCCTGGGATCTGTACGCGGACGGGAAGCGTGGCGTGCTGAACCTGAAAGCGGATTTCGGATCCTCAGCCCTGGAGATCAAAGCGGACGGGGAGACCCTGCTCAGGACATCCGTCTCCGGCGAGCGTACCCTGACCGTTCCGATCCCGAAGACCGAAGCCTTCACCCTGTCTCTCCGCTGCGTCCGCGGGGGCTTCACCCTGGAGCGGATCGGATGGGACAGAGCCTGAGCTGAGTCTTTATTCGGCGAAAAGCGGGCGCGTGATTCCCGTTTCTCAATAAACAAAAAACAAAACCAGCCGTACTCCTGAGGGATCGGCTGGCTTTTCGCTGCCCGCTGTCATGGACGCGTTCATGACGGAAAAATGAAAACGCCGGAAGGGAGTTTGTCCCATCCGGCGCGTATAAATCGTAAAGGGAAAGATCAGTCGTCCAGACCTTCCAAGGAGTCGATCAGCTTGCCCATGGACTTGTCCCAGACCTTCTGGTTCTTCTGCAGTGTGGAGGCGATGGCTTCGCTCTTGGCATCCGCGGTCTTGCGGAAGAAGTGGTTTATGTCGCCCAGCTTGTTGGACCACTGCGCCGCGAAGTCGATGGTGACGTTCTCATGGCAGAGCTCGATCATGCGGCCGGAGTCGGAGTCACGGGTGAACTTCACCTTCAGGGCGATCTCATAGTAGGCGGGCGTGACTTCCTTGAAGGATTCGGAGGCTAGCGCTTCGAGAACGGCGGAGATGCAGTCGGTGCCGCCAATGGTGACCGGGACGCCGAAGATCGTGCAGGAGTCATGGATTCTGGTGTTGTAGTGGGACTGGTTTTCGTCCAGCTTCGGCATGGGGAGGAT
>CACWLT010000259.1:0-1091 GCA_902761695.1 uncultured Ruminococcus sp. | reverse complement strand
CCTCCATGTCGCGGAGGTAAATCGGGGACTGGTAGAGCTTGTTGTCGGTCATCATGAACTGGCCGGCGGCAAAGGCGGTCATGATGGCGATGGAGTCATCGGTGCCGACGGGGTTGATCATGCAGGCCGAATTGTTGAACATCATGGCGTAATACTTGTCCCAGAAGGCGTAGGTGCGCTCGTTGTCGAAGGTGATGACCGGGTGGCCTTCATCGTCGCGGGAGGAGAAGTCCACCATGCAGCCCGCGGCAATGCCGTCGGTGAGGTCGTTGGACTGGGTCACGAAGCCGAACTGGTCCTTGCCGTCGATGGAGCCGTTGGCGTTCAGATCGGCATAGGCGGCGGAGGCAAGCTCGGAGACCTTGTCCATGGTCCAGGAGCCCTCGTCCACGATGGAGTACAGGTTGACGTCCGGATAGTAGTTGTTGAAGATGGTGGAATTCACATAGATTACGTACATGCCGCCGGTGTAGCGGAGGGCGATGTCGCCGGTGGCCCAGTACATTTTTTCACCGTCGTAGGACATGTTCTTCATGTAGCCGCTGCCCCAGTACTCCCGGTCGAAGTCGTTGTAGGGGAAGTTGTCCTTGTTATTCAGGTTGAGCAGCATGCCCTCGGAGGCCAGCACGATGTTGTAGTACTGGTAACCGCCGAACACGTCGAAATCGGCGGATCCGGATTTCACGGCGTTGCGGATGGTGTTTCCGTTCGCGCCGGAGTCGGTGCCTACGGTGGGCTGGTTGATGACGATGTTGAGACGGTCGGTCACGGTGAGGTTCCGGTTGAAGACGGCGGCGTCCACCACCTCGCCGGTGTCCTCCTCGGCCCAGATGGACAGCTCGGTGATGTTGCCGTTAGCGCCCTCGGTCAGCAGGAAGTTCAGCCCGCGGCCCTCAAAGTTCATTTCCTCGGGCATGGCGTCAAGGAACCGGGCGGTCTCCTCGGTCTCCTCCGTCAGGTCGGCGGTGGGCGTCTGGGTGTTCGTCTGGTTGTTCTTCTGCTCGTCGGCGGCGTTCTCCGTGTTGGTGGAGCAGGCGGCCAGGGTAGAGCCGAGAAGGAGAGCGGCCAGAAGAACGGATAACGATTTCTTC
>CACWLT010000258.1 GCA_902761695.1 uncultured Ruminococcus sp. | reverse complement strand
TCGACGGGGACGAGCTCATCGCGGCGGTACGGTACTGCCATGACCGGGGCGTGAAGGTCTACGTGACGGTGAACGTCATGCCCCACACGCCGGAATACCGTGAGCTGCGGCGGTACTTAAAATTTCTGTACGACGTCGGGGCGGACGCGGTGATTGTGTCCGACATCGGCGTGGTGATGCTGATCCGGGACGAGGTTCCCGGGCTGGAAATCCATATTTCCACCCAGGCCAGCGCGGTCTCCGCCGAGGCATGCAAAGCCTGGCACCGGCTGGGGGCAAAGCGGGTGGTGCTGGCGCGGGAGCTGACGCTCTCCGAGATCCGGGAGATCCGGCAGAACATTCCGGACAGTCTGGAGCTGGAATGCTTCATCCACGGGGCCATGTGCGTGGCCTACAGCGGCCGGTGCCTGCTCTCCAACTACTTCACCGGGCGGGACGGAAACCACGGCCAGTGCGCCCAGTCCTGCCGCTGGCACTACCGCCCCGCGGATCCCGACGGCGTCATGCGGCTGGATCTGCACGAGGAGCTGCGGGAGGAAATCACCACCGCGGTCCGGGCCGAGGAGGAGCCGAACGGGGAGACCTTCTTCATGAGCTCGAAGGACATGTGCATGCTGGAGCACGTACCGGAGCTGGAGGAGGCGGGCATATCCAGCTACAAGATCGAGGGGCGGGTCAAGAGCGCTTATTACACCGCCGTGGTGACCAATGCCTACCGGATGGCGCTGGACGCATACCGTGCGGATCCCGCCGGATACCGCCTCGATCCGGCCTGGATGCGGGAGCTTTATTCCGTCAGTCACCGGGAATACGGCACGGGGTTCTATTTCTCGAAGCCCTCGGAGGACGCCAACACGGTTCATGAGCACGGGTATCTCCGGGACAAGGCGTATCTGGCCTCCGCTGTGGAAGACGCGGCTGAGGCGGACGAGAACGGGCTCTACGACGCGCTGTTCGCCCAGCGGAACAAGATGTTCACGGGGGACAGGGCGGAGCTGATCTCTCCCGGGAAGACGGGTCGGATCGTGGAAGCGAAGGAGATCTTCTCCCGGGCGGGGGAGATCATACCGTCGACGCCCCATCCGGGGATGTTTTTCCGGCTGAAGGTGCCCTTCCCTGTCCGGGCGGGAGACATTCTGCGGGCAGGGGAGTGAGCGGGGCGGATTCTTTCACCGGAGACAGGAGGCTTTATGCTGATTGAGATACTGAAAGCGATGATTGTCGGGCTGGTGGAGGGCATCACGGAATGGCTCCCCATCTCCTCCTCCACCCACGTGGAGCTGGCCTGCGATCTGATGAAAACAGCGTACGACGAGGCTTTTTTCGAGGTCTTTGAGGTGGTGATTCAGCTGGGGGCGATTCTGGCGGTGGTGATCTGCTACTGGAAGCGGCTCTGGCCCTGGACGGACAAGACGGCCCTGCGGAAACGGCGGACCTTTGCCCTCTGGATCAAGATCGTCATTGCGGCGGCTCCGGCGGCTCTGGTGGGCTTTCTGATCGACGACTGGCGGGAAGCGCATCTGGGGAGCCCCTGGATCCGGATAGCGGCTCTGATCCTCTACGGCATTCTGTTCATCGTCATCGAGCGGGTGCGGGCCGGGAAGGCGGAGACCTACACATACCGGGAGGCGGAAGACATCTCCATGGGAACTGCGCTCCGGATCGGGCTTTTCCAGCTCCTGTCCCTGATTCCCGCCACCTCCCGCTCGGGGTCCACCATCCTGGGCGGCACGCTGGTGGGCGTTTCGCGGAAGGGGGCGGCGGAGTTCTCCTTCTTCGTGGCGATTCCCATCATGCTGGGGGCGTCCGGGCTGAAGGTGCTGAAATACGTGCTGAAGGGCGAGCTGGCCTTCACGGCGGCGCAGTCGGTGAGTCTGATCGTGGCCACCGTGACCGCCTTCGCCGTATCCATGCTGGTGATCCGCGCGCTGATCGGGTTCATCCGGAGCCACAGCTTCGAGTGCTTCGGCTGGTACCGGATCGCGCTGGGACTGGTGCTGATCCCGCTGACGCTGGCGGGGATTTTCGCGTGATTGTTATTATTTTTGGAGCGGAAACTTTACGGGGTTTCCGCTTCTTTCTTTGTCCCCTGCCGTTCCTTCATGCGCCGCCAGTTGAAAAAGCCGTAGAGGTCATTGACGAGGAAGACGGCGAAGCAGAGGACGGTCGGCAGGGCAGCGGGATCGCGGACGGAGGCGAGGATCCACAGGGCGATGAGCACAGCGTCGTTGGCGGCGTAGGCCAAGGGAAAATACGCGCTGCGGCGGGCGGTCAGATACACGGCGAGGAAACTGGTGGTGACGGAGAGGGTGGACAAGGGCAGTCTCGCGGTGCCGAGGGCTTTGAGGATGAAGAAGAACAGGGCGGTGAGGAGGCACATGAAGAGGATTTCCCGGGGGCGGAGGCGGTTGACCTTCACCTCCGGTTTTCCTTTTTCCGCCGGGTGACGGAGCCATTCCGCCAGGGCATAAACCGCCATGGGAGCCGTCATGCCGAGGTAGTGATCATCTCCCCGTAATAGGTCTGTCGGAAGGCGAGGATGCCGTAGAGGACGCTGAAAACCACCGTCAGCAGTTGTCCCAGGGGATGGCCCTTGGCGTTGAGGATCAAAAAGGCCGGGCCGATGAGGGAGGCTGAGAGGGACAAAAGATCGCTGCGCATGAAGAGGGCGGCTGCCAGCACGGCGGCGGAGGACAGGGTCCAGAGGAGCTTTTCTCCCCGGGTAAAGGAAGGCAGGGTGAAGAGGGAGCGGAGTGGTGACATGGGGACATCCTTTCTGAAAAGAAAAAGCATCCGGACAGTTATCTTCGAGGACCTGACGATAACTGTGGGGATGCCTGTCTGAAGCTTCATACAGCTGAAGCTTCAGCGGTGCATGTGCGCGACCCGGTGGCCGTGCGTTCCTGTTGAATTGTGATGCCGTGCGGCAGAGGTTACAGCTTGCGGATCATCATACCGCCGTCGACGCCGACGATCTGGCCGGTGGTATAGCCGAGGGCGCCGTCCGCCAGCGCGAGGACCGTGCGGCCCACGTCCTCCGGCTGACCGATGCGGGGGATGGGACAAAGACCTTCGGCGATGAGGCGGTCGTATTTTTCCCGGACGCCGGCGGTCATATCCGTGGCGATGATGCCGGGACGGACCTCATAGACCCGGATGCCGTACTCCGCGAGACGGTCCGCGTAGAGGGTAGCCGCCATGGACAGTCCGGCTTTGGACATGCAGTACTCGCCGCGATTGACGGAGGACACCTCGGCGGAAATGGAGGTGATGAACACCACGGCCCGGAAGGCGTCGGTCGTCTGGGCGGCCATGCGGCGGGAAATCTCCTGGGTCAGGAAGAAGGCACCCCGAAGGTTGATCCCCATGACCCTATCAAAGCTCTCCTCGGTCATATCCAGAAGATCCGCCCGGACGAGAGGGGCGACGCCGGCGTTGTTCACCAGCACGTCCACCTCGTCAAGGCCGGCGAAGGCTTCCTCCGCGATGCGCAGTCTGTCCTCATGGGAGGAGATATCGCCCCGGACGTAGAAGGATTCCGGGGACAGGGCGGTGAGGGCGGCGGTGTATTCCTCCACGGCGTCCGCAGGCTTCGTTCCCACGGCGCAAACGGTATAACCGTGCTCCGCCAGGGTCAGGGAGATGCCCCGTCCGATGCCCCGGGCCGCGCCGGTGACGATGGCGGTTCGTTTTCCGTTTTTCATATCGGTCTCCTGTTGGTTGGCAATGAATTACAGGCCGGCCCCGTCCGTGGGGTCGATGAGGATCTTTCGGCACTTGCGGCAGAGCCACGCGGTGACGGAGGATGAAGCAAAAAAGCGCGCTTCTCCCAGAACCACGGACCCTTTGGGTAAGCTGCGGCGGCTCCTCTTCCAGAAGGACCATACGGGTTCCTTTGTCCAGAGCAGCTCATGGGGGCTTTGGATGAAGCCTTTTTCCATCTCAACGGAACAGTACGGGCAAAGCATATACATCCTCCCTTCCCTGTTTCAGCCGGTTCAGCCCAGCGCTTCCTTCATCATGGGCAGGTAGACCTCCCGGTCGCGGATGGGGCAGCCGGTGGCGTGCATTTTCCGCATGATGGCGGTGCACTTGGAGCAAGTGACGCAGACCTTTTTCTCGTCCATGCCGCCGCCCTCCAGGGTATCCCGGGCGAAATCCGGGTAAGCGAAAGCCATACGCCCGAAGCCCGCCGCGTCCACGGAGCCGGATTCCACCTGGGCGGCGGCGGCCATGGGGGCAAACTGACGCAGCCAGGAATAGCCGGTGCCGATGAGGGTGATTTCCGGTACGGTTTTCTTCATATGGGCGGCGGCGGAGAAAAGTCTGGCCACACCGGTCAGGCGGCTCTCAGGGGGCTCGTATCCGCCGTTGTCGTAGGGGCGGTTGACGTGGGGGTTATAGTAGGGGGAGCCCAGGGTCATGTCGCAGAGGGTGACGCCGCAGTCGTACATGAGGCGGTACAGCCGGTCGGGCTCGTCCCAGTCGATG
>CACWLT010000257.1 GCA_902761695.1 uncultured Ruminococcus sp. | reverse complement strand
CGGACTGCCACAATGAGCACCGGCGACACGATAAACAGCGCAAAAGCGATCAGCATGACCGACGCGCAAAGGTCAAGCCATTTCCTTTTCCCTTTATAAAGTTCTTTGCCAGGCTTTCTTTCAAGAAAGCCGCGTCTCCCCTCGTTCCTTACCATATCGACTCGCTCCATTTCTTCTCCGCTACGAAGACGACCGCGACGACTGTGTAGACGATCACCGCAAAGAAGATCGCCGCCGTGGAGATATACTGGTAGTTCAACTTGGCGAAGTGGTTGTTCAGGAAGTTCTGGAGCATGTAGACCGTCTCGTCCGGATAGTTGCCGTAGAGCAGATAGCTTTCCCGGAACACCTTGAGGGAGTTCACCACGGAGAGAATGAACGTGAAGAACAAGGTCGGCGCGATGTTCGGCAGCGTCACCCGGACGGTCTGCTGGAAGACGTTCGCCCCGTCGATCCGCGCGGCTTCTATCATGCTCTTGTCCATGCCGGACAGGGCCGTCAGCATTAACATGACGTTCAGCCCGCCGTACTTCCAGAGGAAGATGAGCAGCAGGGAGTGAAACGGCGTGAAGGTCGAGATATAGGCGTTCCACAGCATGACGATGGTCGCCGAGGGCAGGATCACCGGCAGAAACAGCGCAGACTTGACAAACGGCAGCCGCGTCGCAAACCGGACCAGCAGGAGGGCGAGGATCAGGGAGATCACCATCGTCAGCGGGACGGCGAGGACGGTGAATTTCCCCGTGTTCTTCATCGCCAGCTTGAAGTATTCGTTCTCGAACAGCCGCTTGAAGTTGTCGAACCAGACGAACTTCTTTGTGAAGGCGTTTTCAGTGAAGGCGTAGTAGAAGGAATAGACGAAGGGGATGATGAAGAAGGTGAGGAATCCCAAAAGGGAGGGGAGCAGGAAGAGAATGTCGGTTTTCTTTTTCATGGCGTCACCCCTTCAGCTTGTAGACAAATTCCTGATACAAAATCTTTGCGCAGTCCTCGCCGGTCATTTTACCGGTACAGAAGTCGGAGACGGCTTCCATCGCGCGGTCGGTCGGCGTAAGGAGCGCGGGTTCCGAGGCGGAATAATATGTCGGGAAAAACGCGTCGAGCTTCGCGGCGAAGGGCAGAACATCCCCCGAAAACGCGGGGAGCTTGATGGGATTGAAGAAATACTCCTGCGTTTCCGGATTATATACTTCATACTTGTAGTATTTCGACGCATCCGGGAAGAGCGGCGTCGGGAAAATGCGGATGTTGTAGCGGTTCTCCTCGTTCGTGAGATCCGCCAGCAGGGAAAGGGCCTGTTCCATCCGCTCCGTTTTCGGGTTGACGAAGAGGAAGGTTTTGACCTGTACGGGATGCTTTCCGGCGGAGGGCGGCAGGGCCAGAATGTAATTCTCCGTGCCCTTCACGATGAAGTCCATCCCACGCCCAGCCGCGCCGAACATGGCGTGAGGACCGGAGAACACACCCGCCTCCCTGTATGCCGCGAGCCGTGCGAAAAGCTCCTTCAGCGCGTCTTCCGCCTTGTGCCCGCCGGGATCCGACGAATCCATATTCGCCTGCGCCGTCGAGAGAGCCGCGGACATGACGGCATTTGCCCTCTGCCACAGCGGTTCCGTGAACAGATCATATTGATCGCCGGATGCAAGCAGACTGCCGACATACGCGTCAAGCTCGTCCGTTGTCCAGTCCCGGCGCGGAAGAGGGATGCCGCAGTCCTGCGCAAGCTCCGTGAAGCCGAACCAGTAGTCGCTGATTTCCAACGGGAGGAACGCGAGCTTGCCGTTTACCGCAATGAACTCCTTTACGCCGGAATAGGCTTCGTCAAGGTGCGCCGACAATTCTCCGTTCTGTCCGAGGTCGGCAAACTGCCCGTTTTCGACGATGGCCCGCAGAAGCATGGAAACCTCTTCCTCTTCTCCGGTCACAAGCGCGACGTCGAAATCGGCCTTTCCGGACATGAGGGATGCGCTGATCTTGTCGAAAAACGCGGCGTCGTCGTAGCAAAAATACCGGACCGACGAGCTTGAAGACCCGTCCACGATCTCCTCGACCTGCGTTTTCATCGATTTGGGCGCAAGCAGACTCACCATACCCGCTTCCTCGAGAACCGGAATGAGATCAACCTTTTTGCTCAACCAATCGACGAGCAGCGTCCCGTTTGAAACGGAGAAATTCACCACCGCGTCTTCCCGGTCGCTGACCGTCTGGAGATACAGAGCCGTACCGCTTGAAATCTCGTATAAACGCAGTTTGCCGTTGATCCCTCCCGTGATATACAGCCTGCCGTTGTTCGCGCACATGGCTGTGACGTTTCCCTCATACAGCAGCGTCTGTCCGCCTCCGCTCCGATCCATTTGGGTGACCCGCTGCAGCACCGGCATTCCCCGGGCGATGCGCGCGGTATAGACTGCAATCCGGTCCCGGCTGAGGAGCGCGGCCGACTGAACCATTTCCTCCCGGACAAACGGGTATTCCGCGCGCTGCCATTCGGTCTCCCCGTCGGCAATCGTCCAGATAGCGTCCCGCGCGGCAAGAAGGAGCAGACCGTCGTAATGGCAGAGGGAGGCATAGTACCGTTCGAGCATCCACTTGTATCCCTCCGGTCCGTCGAGATTGGCTTTCGGTTCCTCGGGCAGCGCAACGGATCCGGCTCTCGCTCCATCGAAGGTGAAATACACAATCTCCTGCGCGCCGACGTCCGCCACATATACCCCGTCCGCGTCCGTGCAGATCTGCGCCGGATTCTTTACGGCGTCTTCGGCAAAGATCCGCTCCTCCCCCGTGCTCAGGGAGAAGGCGTAGACGTTTGCGTCCTGATACCGCGCGAAATACAGGGTATCCCCGTAAACATCCCCGGCATGGACAAAACCGCTCATCTGAAGCCGCTTTTCCTCATCCGTTTCGGGGAGCAGATACCGGTCGGTGTCCGCGGGCAGGGATGTGCCGAAGAGGTCGTGGAGAAAAGATCCGACGCCGACGCTGGTCGGACGGTCGTCCCGGATCGGTTCGTTCGACGAAGCGGCGGCTCTCGTGCTTTGTTTCGGAGACGACTGCGCCTTCCAGCCGTAATTCTTTTTGCACCCCGCACAGAACAGGGCGAGGACGGTGAGGTACAAAGTCATGAACAGCAGAGCAGTCTTTTTCACAGGTCAGCCTCCGCATATGGGAATTGTATTATTGTATGATTATACCATGCGAGGACTGTGCGTGTCAACGGAATTCGTTCGAAAAGCGTAAAAAGAACAACGCGAAATCAAAAGAAATCAGAACTTTCCCCGTCACGACCCGGGTTATGACCCGGATCATCCCTCGGTCATAGACCGGGTCATAGACCGGGTCATCGACCGTGCCGTCCGCATGGCCTCGTCCGCCGTGAACGGCCCCGTGAGCAGATAGGAGCAGACGCCGTCCTGCAAGAGGATCGCCGCGGACTGCGTCCTTCCGGTCTCCGGCAGGAACAGCCCGATCATCTGCGGCGCGAACACCAGCAGGATCACGCCCATTCCCAGGCCCAGGACCACGCTGGTCCTGCACAGCGTCCCCACCGTCTCCCGCAGCGCGCCGCGGTCCTCCTCGTGAAAGAAGATCCCGCTCAGCGTAAGGGATACGCCGCCGATCCCTGTCGTAATGCAGTTTGCTGCGTTTCCGATGGACAGGATCACCGTGTATGCCGCCACCGCCGCGATGCCCAGATTGCCGCCCAGGCCCCGCAGGATCCGGTTCATCACGAACACCAGCACCACCGAGGCCATCATGTTCACCCCGGCCGGAATGCCTCCGCGGAACAGTTCCGCGATCGTTTTCTTCCGGATCTTCTTCAGGGAGAACCGGAATACGCATTTTTTGTTCAGCAGGTACAGCCCGCCCACCACCATCGCAGCGTAATAGCTCAGCGCGCTTGCAAGTCCCATCCCGAACATGCCCCAGTGCAGCACGAACACGTTCAGGAGGTCCAGGGCCACGTCCGCCACGGTCATCGTCAGCACCGCCGCCACCAGCAGCCCGCTCTGTCCGGCCATCTGCAGGAAAGGCACCAGCACCAGCGCGCCCATCGATCCGGGCGCCCCGATCGAAAACCCGATCATGTAATGGCTGGTCATCTCATGCAGTTCGCCTTCTGAGCCGGCGCCCATCAGCCGCGCGAGAAACCCGTTTCCGATGAGTACCGCCGCGACAAACACAAACGACGCCGCGGCGGCCGCCGCCAGCGCGCTGGAATAGCCTCTGTTCGCTTCTGCCTGGTCTCCCTGTCCCAGCGCCCTGGAACATACGACCTGGATGCCCGCCGCCAGCAGCGTCCCGATCGCGCCGATCGCCAGCAGCAGGGGATTCGCGAGCCCGTATGCCGCGATGGCCCTCCTCCCCAGGAAGCGGCTGATCATCACGCTGTCAATCAGCAGGCACAGGGATACCGTCAGCGCGGAAACGATCTGCGCGCCCAGCATCTGCCGTATCAGTTTCCGGATCATCCTTTTCTCCTGTCAGAATTTCTTGCGGATTGTGAGAATGTTCTT
>CACWLT010000256.1 GCA_902761695.1 uncultured Ruminococcus sp. | reverse complement strand
CGTGTATTCCGGCCCGAACTTCTCCACTTTCCCCATTGTATCCCGCCGGGTCTTGTGCTACAATACCGTGGGGAAGATCACCTGTCCGGGCGGGTTTGCCGGGGCGGAATCGAGGATCTTTCGGGAGTTTATCATGGGAATGATCTGCAATCTGCATGCCCATACCGTCCGCTGCAATCATGCCTCCGGGACGGAGCGGGAATATCTTGACAACGCGCTCGCGGGCGGGCTGAAGGTCTTCGGGTTCGCCGACCACGCGCCCTATCCCTTCGCCGACGGCTACCGGTCCGGTTTCCGGATGCGGGTGGACCAGACGGAGGACTACGTGAATACCCTTCTGGCCATGCGGGAGGAATACCGGGGCAGAATCGACGTGAAGATCGGCTACGAGGCGGAATACTATCCCCGCTTCTTCCGTGATTTTCTCAAAAACATTACGTCCTATCCCGTGGACTACATCATCATGGGCCAGCATTTTCTGGAGAACGAGGTGGAGGGGAAGTACTCCGGCCGCACCACGGACAGCGAGGCGGATCTCTGCCAGTACGTGGATCAGGTCATCGAAGGCATGGAGACGGGGGTCTTCACCTATGTGGCCCATCCGGATCTCATGAACTACGTGGGCGCCCCCGCCGTGTTCGACCGCCATTACGGACGGCTCATCGAGCGGGCGAAGGAACTGGACATCCCGCTGGAGATCAACCTGCTGGGCATCCGGGACCACCGGGCCTATCCCCACGACCGCTTCTTCGAGCTCTGCGGGCAGGCGGGCGCTCCGGTCTGCATCGGCTGCGACGCCCATTCCGCCGACAAGGCCTACGACGGGCCCTCCTACGCGGTGGCCATGGAGATGAAGGAAAAGTTCGGCCTTCATGTGGTGGACTGCCCGGTGCTCGTGCCGGTGCACAATCTGTGAGGCGGCCATGACGGACGGACAATCTTCCGGGAAGGCGCGCAATCTCGGTCCACTCTGCATGGCGGCGGCGGCGCTGCTCTTCTCCTTCGGGGGGATGCTGGTGAAGCTGGTTCCCTGGCATCCCATGGCTATCAGCTGCGCGCGCTCGGTCATCGCCGGGCTGGTGCTCTTCACCTACATGAAGCTCCGGGGGCACCGGATCGTGGTGAACCGGGCCGTGCTTTTGGGAGGCTTCGCCATGGGGGCCACCTCCACGCTCTACGTGATCTCCAACAAGCTGACCACCGCCGCTAACGCTATCCTGCTGCAGTACACCGCGCCGGTTTTCATCATTCTGCTCATGTGGATGATCTTCAGGGTGAAGCCCACCCGGCTGGACGTGGGTGCCACCGTGGTCCTGCTCTGCGGGGCGGTGCTGTTCTTCGCCGACTCCCTGCGCGGCGGGGACGGATCGCTGGCGGGGAACGTCACGGCCATCGTCTCGGGCGTCACCTGGGCGCTGGTCTTTATGATGAAGCAGTGGGACGGGGCGGACAACCTCTCCTCGGTGTTCTTCGGCTGCGTGTTCTGCGCTGTGGTGGGCGGGATCTTCGCCATCGGTCTTGTGCAGTTCGGCGCGGCCTACGTCTTCATGGCGGAGGGACTGGAGAAGACGCCTCCGCTGACCGGCTCGCTCATCAGCATGCTGGAGCCCGTTCTCAATCCCATCTGGGTCAGCCTGACGGTGGGCGAGCGGGTGAAGGGCCTGGCCATCCCTGGGGCCGTCATCGTCATCGGGGGCGTCGTCGTCTACAACCTCCTGAAGGCGCGCGCCGAGGCACGGGCTGAAAAGAAGGACGCGGAGAGCTGAATCGACCCCGTTTTCCCGGAGCGCACGCGGTAAGCCGCATCCCCTCCGGGGCGGGTTCACCATAACGGTTCAAAATGAACGGTTCAAGATGAACAGATCAAATTCCCGCGCGGTGCTGGACCTCACCTCCGGACCCGCGCTGCCCCTCATGCTGCGGTTCTGCCTGCCCATTCTGGCGGGGAACCTGATGCAGCAGTTCTACAACATGGCCGACGCCGCCGTGGTGGGGAAGCTCGTCGGCACCAACGCCCTGGCAGCGGTGGGCGCTACGGGAGCCCTGACCTTTCTGGTGATCGGATTCGTAAACGGCATCTGCGCGGGGTTCTGCATCCCGGCGGCCCAGGCCTTCGGCGCGGGGAACCGGTCCCTGCTGCGGCGCTGCGTCGTGAATATCGTCCTTCTGGCGGGGATCTCCGCGCTGATTCTGACGGCGGTGACGTCGGTGCTGCTGGACCGGCTGCTGACGCTGATGGATTTTCCACCGGACATCTACGGGGACTCCCACGCCTATCTGCGGGTGATTTTCGCCGGGATCCCCGCCACCATCGCCTACGACACCCAGGCGGGCCTCATGCGGGCCATGGGCAACAGCCGCACACCCCTCTTCATCCTCGTCGGCTCTTCCGTGACCAACATCCTTCTGGATCTGATCCTGGTAGGCGCTTGCGGCATGGGGGTGCGGGGCGCGGCGCTGGCTACCATTGCCTCCCAGCTCCTCTCCGCCGCCGTCTGCTTCCTCTACATCCGCCGGGTCTATACGGATCTGAAGCCGGAGCGGGAGGAGGTGCGCTTCGACGAGCACCACGGTCATCGCCGCCGTCACCGCAGCCAACAAGGTGCAGTCCTTCGTCCACCTGCCGTTCTCCACCCTCGGCGTCACCATTTCCACCTTCGTGGGACAGAACATGGGAGCGGGGAAGTTCGGCCGGGTGAAGGAAGGCTTCCGCTCTGCCATGATCATCGCCGCGGTGTACTCCGTGGGCATGGGGGTGTTCATGTTCTTCGGCGGGAGCTTTCTGTCCCTGATCTTTCTGGACAGAGGGGATCCGCGCCTGCTGGAGCTTCTCGCCGTGGTGCGGGAATTTCTCCGGGTCAACTGTCTCTTCTACATCCCGCTGGGGGTGCTGACGGTCTGCCGCTTCTCCCTGCAGGGGATGGAATACGGCGTGACCGCCATGTTTGCCGGGGCCTTCGAGATGGCGGCGCGGGGGATCGTGGCCCTGGTGTTCGCCGTGCGGTTCGGGTTCCGGGCCGTCTGCTTCGCCAATCCCGCCGCCTGGATCGCCGCCTGCGTGCTGCTGGTCCCCGCCTGCGCCGTCATGTTTCCCAAGGCCGCGAAAAAAGCGGACGCGCTCCGGGCTGTGAACGACGGCGTCGCAGAGGATTCGTCCCGATAGAAAGGAGTTCATATGGCGCTCAACGATCTTTTCGCCGATATTCCGGCAGCCTCCCGTCCGGTGCGGATCACCCTGACGGCCAGACAGACCGGGGTGAACGCCCCCTTCGGCCTGGGAGAGGAGCCCTCCCTGTTCGGCGCGCGCCCCGGCTTTATCCCGCCCCGTGAGGAATCCGGCCAGGTGACCCCCGAGAACGCTCCGGAGGCCCTGGATTACGCCGTGGACGACATCATCGACCGGGACAGCTGCGGCTACGGCTTCCCCCCTGAGGACGAATACCGGGAGGAGAACGGGGACGAGGGCGACGGCTGGGACGGGGATCCCGCCGGCATCTGGGAGGCGCTGGAGAACATGCTCCGCTCCCTGGGCGAGCCGGAGGAGGACGACAGCGTGGTGATCCGCACCGTGGGCCGGATGGAGAAGCGCTTCCTCCCCGGCGGGTATACGGAGCTGGCCGTCCGGTACGACGAGGAGAGCCCGGAGGATCCCGCCGAGACGGAGATCACCGTCAGCTCCCGGGAGCCGGACCTGCTCACCATATCCCGCCACGGGCCCTTCACCAGCATGATCGTCTGCGAGGAGGGCGTGCGCCATGTGACCGCCTACCGGACGCCCTGGGGGATTTTAGAACTGGCGGTGCTGGGACGGGCCTTCCGCTCCACCCTGACCTACCGGGGAGGTGGATCCATCACGGCGGACTATCTCGTGGAGTTCCACGGGGCCGACATGCAGTACTCCCAGCTCCGGGTCGAGGTGGAGCCTCTGGACTGAGGACCCTCTGAAATATTTTTCAGGAAATTCAAAAAACCTCTTGACAAAACGGGGCGGGCAGACTATAATATATGAGCACGCGAAAAGAGCACCCGCTCCGATTGTTGCATGCGCCCTTAGCTCAGCGGATAGAGTGCCCGGCTACGAACCGGTAGGTCGAAGGTTCGAATCCTTTAGGGCGCGTAAAATGGCTTTCGTAAGAAGGTCATTTTTTTTGCTTTTCGGGGCGGGGGACAAGTGTTTACAAATCGTCTGTTGCAATGCCTCCCGGCTCCTGCTATAATGAAGCATCACCCGGGGACGCGTCTCCGGAGCGGGGGAGGGGCAAACGGTGTACGGATACGTCAGGCCCCATATTCCCGAATTGAAGGTGGGGGAATACGAGCGGTACCGGGCGGTGTACTGCGGTCTGTGCAGGAGCATGGGCCGCCTCACCGGGCAGGCATCCCGGATCTCCCTGTCCTACGACATGACCTTTTTCGCCGCCGTCCGGATGATCCTCGAGGGCGTCGAGCCGCATTTCGTACCCGTGCGCTGTCCCGCCCATCCCATGCGGCGCAGGCTCACTGCGGAGGACAATCCCGCCCTGGCCGTGACCGCCGCCGTGAGCGCCGTGCTCTTCGGGGAGAAGAACCGGGACGATCTGCGGGACGGGAGGGGGATTGCCCTTCTGAAACCCGTTCTGCGCGCCCCTCTCTGCGGGCATATGGAGCGGCGGGCCGTGAAGAGCGGTCTTCTGCCTTCCGGATTCGGGGAGGAGATCGCCGGGCACCTTTCCAGGCTGACTGCGGCGGAGCGGGCCGGATGTCCCTCGTCCGACGAGACGGCGGGGATATTCGGGGACGCCATGGCCGCCGCCTTTTCCGCCGGAATGGAAGGGGACGCGGCGAAGGAAGCCCGGATCTTCGGCGGGGCGGCGGGGCGGTTCGTCTATCTCTGCGACGCGGCGGACGATCTGCCCGGGGATAATGAGGCGGGACGCTACAATCCCCTCCTTGCCGGCTGGGGCGAGCTGGCGCTGGACGGGGGACGCCTCTCGCCCATGGTGCGGGACTCCCTGACAGCCGCCGTGCCCCTGATGCTCACCCCCATGGGGGAGGCCGCCGGGAGACTGGATCCCGCCCACCCCCTGACCCCCGTTGTGCGGAATATTGTGTATCTCGGTCTGCCTGCCGTGCTGCGGCGCGTTCTCGCCGGAGAGGGTGCGGGGGCGGACGGAAAGGATGGCTTCGGTTCTCCATGAAGGATCCCTATCAGGTGCTGGGCGTTCCCCGCAGCGCGTCGGACGAGGAAGTGAAGAAGGCGTGGCGCGACCTGGCACGGAAATATCACCCGGACAATTACGCGGGAAGCGCTCAGGCAGCGGGCTACGAAGAGATCATGAAGGAGATCAACGAGGCCTACGACGCCATCCAGAAGGAGCGGGCGGCCGGAAACCGGGGAGGGGCAGAGTCCTCCCCCGGCTATTCCAGCTACACGTCCTCCGGCACCACGTCCTTCCCCGAGGTGCGCCGCCTCATCAACGAGGGAAACTACGACAAGGCCCGCTTCATCATCGAATCCACCCCCGCGTCGGACCGGGGCGCAGAATGGCATTTTCTCATGGGCTGGCTGCTGTACCAGAGCGGGCAGTACGCCGACGCCGCCCGGCATTTCGAGGTGGCCTGCTATCTGGATCCCACCAACGCGGAATACCGGAACGCCCGCGCGGGGATGCAGTCCCAGGCGGCGGACTACGGAAGCGCCTACCGCACGGTGGGCACCTCCGGCGAGGACTGCCTTAGCGGGGATATCTGCGGCCTCTGCTCCACCCTCGTCTGCTGCGACTCCTGCTGCGAGTGCATGGGCGGGGATCTGATCCGCTGCTGCTGAGAGGGAGGCTCCCATGGACAAACGAAAATCCGCAACGAAAAAGATCGCCGTCTGCGGGGTGTTCGCCGCCCTGTGCATGGTGATCCTGTGGGTGGGGGGCATGACCCTTCTGGATCTCTCGGTGCTGGTGGTCTGCGCCCTTATGACCATGCTTCTGGTGGTGGAGACCGGGGAGAAGATGACCTGGGTCTACGCCGCCGCCACCTCCACCCTGGCCCTGCTCCTTCTGCCCTCCAAGCTCTACGCCATAGAATACATCCTCTTCGCCGCCGTCTATCCCATCCTGAAGCTCCATTTCGAGCGCCTGCCCCCCCTTCTGGCCTGGCCCGTGAAGATCTCGTGCCTGGACTCCATGCTGCTTTTGTCCGTGGTGCTGGGGCAGTACGTCTTCATGGCCGGTGAGGACTATTTCGCCCTGAGCTGGATCACCGTGGGCGTGGGGACCCTCTTCTTCATTCTGTTTGACGTGACCCTGTCCCTGTGCATCTCCCTCTACATCGTCAAACTGCGCAAAAAGCTGAAGATCGGCCGCCGGGGGTAGGGGCACTTCCATAAATCGCGGGAAAAGCTGCCGTCATCATTGACAGCGGCTTCTTTTTATGATATACTATAGGGTAGATTATTGTCGGTCACTGTGCCCGTTCGGGGGGAGGGAGTTTCATGCGTCGTTTTCTTTCGCTGTGCCTGGCGCTCTTCATGCTGGCCTGCGCCGTTCCCCTTCTGTCCTCCTGCTCCGGCGGGGAAAGCGGAGGCGAACCTGCCGCTGCGGCCACATCCGGCGGTCTGACCGAGGAGACGCTGCTGGGCTATACCATCCTCCGGGACGACAACGCCGCCGAGGGAGGCATCCGCAACGGCATGACACTCCGGGAGGCCATGGAGGCGGAGGGATACTCCCTGAAGCTCTCCACGGACTTCTACCGCGAGGGCATCAAGGGACTGGAGATCCTGCCGACCGAGATCCTGGTGGGGAAGACCAACCGGGAGGAGACCGCGCGGTTCCTGGATTCCCTGACGCCGTGGCAGTGGGGATACGCCCTCGTCGGGACGAAGATCGTCATCGCCGGTCACAGCGACGAGACCACCGCCGAGGCCGTGAACGCTTTCGTGCAGAATATCGTGAAGCGCAGGCCCCTGTCCTTCTCGGAGGCGGACCGGTATGTTTACGGCGACATCGCGGTGGGCGAGGGCCGGTTCTACTCCGTGCTGACAGCCTTTGAGGACGGCCTGAACGGACTGGGGGAGGACGATATCCTCTCCGCCATCCGGGTGAGAACGAAGCCGGTGAACATTTCCTCGACGGCGGGACAGTGGGCGAAGACCGTCGCGGAGGATCTTCTTTCGGACCGGGTGCCCGCGGGATACGCCGTGGGATTCGCCGGAGCAGCCGGGGAGACCGTCACGGAAATCTACTATCTGGAGTCCGCCTATACCTTCTCCGCCGGGGAGTCGGCGCGGCTTCTGTCCTACCCGAACCTGTCGGAGAGCGAAAAGGGCGCCCTGGCCTACGCCGTACTGCGATGCCGGGAGACCGGGAAGAAGCGGATCTTCGCAGCAGCCGACCTGCCCGTGGATGGATATGCCTCCTCCCGCATGAGAAACGTCGCCTCCTTCCTGCAGTACGCCGCCGCCTATCCCACCGCCGTGTTCGGCACGGATGTGGCCCTGGGTGAGAAAAAATCCACCGCCGAGGCCGATTTCTTCGGTACGGGCTTCTCTCCCGCCTCCTCCATCGCCGCCGAAAAATCCGGTGAGGACAACGGAACCTCCGCCCTCTTCTTCCCCTTCGCAAAGACCGCCGTCTCCGCCCACGAAATCCTCCTCCCCGGCCTCACCTTCACGAAGTGGCAGGACGCCGCAAAGTGAGCAGGCAGGGGGAAAACGATATTATGCTCCCCGGCCAAGGTGGACCCGCACGAGGGGCACCGATTTGCTTACAAATCAGTCGGCCAAGAGATGGTGTCCCTCGTGCCGCCCGTTGCATGACTGCGTCATGCGGCGCAGAGGACATAAGATCCGGAAACCCGCAGGGTTTCCTGCCTTATCAGGAGTTTTTCTATGCTGAAATCCATGACCGCATTCGGACGCGCACGCCGCATGTCCTCCGACGGCGCCCTTGACATCACGGCGGAGATCCGCTCCGTCAATTCCCGCTACCTCGACTGTACCGTCCGCCTCTCCCGCATGTATGCCCATCTGGAGGATAAGGTCAAGGCCTACCTCTCCGAAGCCGGCGTCTCAAGGGGCAAGGTGGAGGTCTATATCGGCGTGGACGTGCTGGAGCAGCGGGGCATGGAGGTCATGCTGGACCGGGAGGCCGCGCGCTCCTATATCAAGGCCCTCGAGCAGCTCAGGGACGAGTTCTCCCTGAAGGACGACATCTCCGTCATGCGGGTGGCCGCCAACCACGACCTCTTCGTGGTGAAGAAGCCCGAGGAGGACGACGACCGGGACTGGAACGAGATCCGCGCCGTGCTGGCCGAGGCCGTCTCCGGCTGGAACGACATGCGGGCGGCGGAGGGGCGGAACCTCTGCGCGGACCTTCTGGCCAAGGCCGATAAGATCCGGGCCATGGCGGGGGAGGTCAAGACCCTGTCCGAAGCGGATATCGCCGGATACCCCCAGAAGCTGGAGCAGCGGATCCGGAAATTCCTGGCGGACTTCGACGCCGAGGCTTCCGAGCAGCGGATCCTCACCGAGGCGGCCATCTTCGCGGACAAGGCGGCCATCGACGAGGAGCTGGTGCGGCTGGATTCCCACTTCAA
>CACWLT010000255.1 GCA_902761695.1 uncultured Ruminococcus sp. | reverse complement strand
CGCACCATCCTCCCCGCGATGTGAAAGTCAGTACGATACGGAAAAAACCATACTGTCAATTTCCCGGCGCATCATGCGATCATCTGCGAAATTGAAAAAGGGCTCCGCAGCTTAACGGAGCCCTTTGTGATTCAAGTCGATGGAACGACAAACGGACGGATGCCACAGCGCCGAGTCGGTGATGATTGGCGACCGGATGGATACGGATGTTATCTCCGGACTTGAGAGCGGAATATCCACGGTTTTGGTGCTGTCCGGTATTTCCACGCGGGAAACGCTGGATCAGTATGCTTACCGGCCGAGTGTCGTCCTCAACGGTGTGGGGGATATCATTGCCGCGGCAAACGGCCAGACGCTGTAAACTTAAGCGCACGACCGGCATGGAAAGGCTTCGGCGTACAAAGGGTTGCGGCAGGCTGACACCGCGGACTTCCCGCCGGTTCTGGGACCTCCGGACAAAAAACAAAGGATCGACCGGGCGTGGTCGATCCTTGTACATGGGACCTGGTCACATACGTCTGTATAATCCTTTTGCGCTTTAACGAGACAGTCTTCCGTTATCGTTGCGACAGAGCGCCAATCACGGTGCCATATCCGCTGAAGGGATCATCGATTGTGATTCTTCCCTCGGCTGCGTCGCAGACCCCGGAATACAGATCCGCCGATCCGTCGGATCTCATCTCAATCCCCGAGGTAAAGGTGCAGTTGCGCAGACGGCTGAGCTTCGGCGTGGAAACAGGATAACACGAACGGCATCCGATGATCCGGAAATCCAGTATTTCGCGGGTATCGGGATCGAGGACGAAAGAGGAATTGACATACACCTGCAAGGTTTCTCCGTCATCCGGAGCCGTATCCTCCCAGGACATATGACCGATCACGCCGATTTTCCCGCTTGAGAGGAAATACGCCTGATTCGGTCCGCCCCATTCGCCCGGGCCGAACAATCCCCGAAGGCGGGGAGCGTTGTCGATCACCTCCGCCGTCAGCTCGTCCAGGGAGCGTATCACGGAGAACCCGATGGCAGATGCCGCTCCGTCCTCAAAGGTTCCGCCCCGCGGCCGTGAAAACACGCCGATCCTTCCGTCACCCATTTCGACCAGCCGAATGTCCTTCATACGGTCCGGCCCCGTCGTGAAGTAAACCAGATCGTTCAGATCGGAGCCGCGGTAGAAATACCCGTAATATGTATCGATCTGACTGCTCTTCATCCGTACATGCGTGCCGCCCAGAACGAGTATCCCGCCGATCTTCGCGACAAAGGGATCCTCGAGCTGATAGACGGGGGAACCGTCGACAGCAGTCCAATGGTCGCTTCCCGTTTCCGTGAAGAGGTGTACCGTAGACCGCGCCCATTCGTTCCGCCTTTCCACCCGGCCGTACATGTACCGCTTTCCGTTCCAGGCAAAGGGTATGGAACAGTTGTAAACGTCGTATCCGTCCACGCCCGCAAAGGTGAGGAGCGCGGAGTCACGGATCTGTTTCTTTTCCTCAAACTCCCGGTACAGCTTCCTGATATCCATATGTGACGCTCCTTTCCGACCTGTCGGGGAAGGCTTATTCGTATGCGCCGAGGAACTTTTCAAAGGCCTTGGCGTATACTTTTTCCTTGGATTTATAAAGGGATGCGATATCCTTCTTCTGTTCGATCGTGTCGCGGACGATGAAGCCGGCGCGTTCGGTCTGGACGGCGTATTCTGCCGCGAAATCCAGCGTCAGTCCGGCCCGGATCACATCCAGCATCCTGCTGCTCTCCTCGTCCCGGGCATTCTTGCCCTTCAGGACCTTGTCGTAGAAGACCGGGATCACCTTTCTGTTTCCTTCCACGCAGAGAGCTTCCGCGATCAGTCCCGCGAACGAAGCATCCGGAACATCGATCGGGATCGCGAACATGGAGCGGCCGTCGCGCGAGGTCGTATAGTAGCCGCTCTGCGCTTCATTCCACTTCGGATAGGGGAGGATCCCGAAATCCGCGTCCATGTCCCGCATCAGGGAGGCTTCCTCGAGCGTACTTGCGAAGAACAGTCCGCGGCCCTCGACAAACATATTCCGGGCAGGAACGCGGCTTTCACCGACACCCTGGTTCTTGTAGAACACATCCGGATTGTTATACGCGAGATCCATCGCCAAAGCGGAAATGTTGACAATCTGTTCGCTGTAGTTGTCCAGAACCACATTCCCGTCCGCATCCCGGCTGGTCAGACGCACACCGAACGCGTTGTGGAGATTGTCGAAGGTCAGCGCGTCGTAATAGATCGCCCCGTAAGAGTCCGCGTCCGTCATGCTGCCGTCGCCGTCGAGGTCAACGGAATGGCCGGAGATCATCGAAAGATAAAGGTCATAGACCCATTTTCCTTCATCGACGGCTGCGTAGGGGGAATCGATGGCGTAATCCTTGGCCAGTCCCTTGTTGAAGAAAAAGACCTGCATTTGTTCCCACACATTGACCGCGATGTCTCCCGTGATGGCGAAGAGCTTGCCGTGTACTGTCAGTTCATCGCGGAGCAGTTCGGACCACCATCCCTGCTCCAGCCGGAGATTGGGGACTTCCCGTAGGTTCAGATACAGCCCGTCGCTGAATCCGTCACCGATGGTAGCGGCGTATCCGTCGATGAGGTCATATGCGCCGTCCCCGGCCTGAACGGAGCTGCGGACCGTGGCGAGGAACTGCGTGCGGTCCCCCCATTCGCCGGCAATCGGAATTGCTTCGATCTTCGTGTCAAACCGCTGTTCGACGGCCGCATTGCGTTCAAACACGGCATCGTTGAATACGTCGCCCGTCATCTCTTCCGTCCAGAGCTCGTACAGATACAGTTCGCGCGCAAGCAGATGGAACGACCGCCCGCCATACGTATCGGATGGCAGCTCCGCGAACGGGTCGTATTCCGTTTCCGCTTCGGTTTCCGCGTCCTGAACCTGCGTCTGTGACGGAGAAGCTGTCGGATCATCGCTTTTCTTGTCCGGTGTCTCCGGATTGCTTGCGGAGCATCCTGCAAGAATCAGTGACGCAAGAAGCGCTGCGCAGATTTGCTGCATCAAGTGGAATTTCATAGCCCAAACCCTCCGGCTCTCTTTTTTGGTATCATATCATATTTATGACGTTTTGTCAAGAAGCGGACTGGCTGTGGAAGCGAATTTCCGGAAACAGATCCGCTGCATCCGACATCAACAGAGATAGGGGGCGCCGAAATGGGAAAAACTGCCTGCACGGAATTCCTATAGTGAAAAAGAGTGTTTTCTGTGAAGCTGTTGATTTTCGGTAACTCCATCACCCATCACAGCCCCGTGCCGGACATCGGCTGGAAGCCTCCTCCTGACCTTTCGGAAAGGGGTGTATGGAGCAATCTTCATAGTGAAAAAAGGACGAGTGCTCGTCCTTTTTCCTTTTGAGATACTTTTGCAATCCAGGAGGATGAACCGTTATGCTCACGCATATGACGCAGAGAGTCGTCCCCGGTTATTCTGCCAGCACGCACCCTCCCCCGAAGCCGAAGGGCAGGTCCACGGTGATAACGCCGTCGGAGAAGGATCCGGGCAGGGAAGAGCCGGTCGAAGCATCGACGACGGTCATCTTTTCCCTTGTGTGGACGCGCAGGGTGAGCTTTTTCGAGAGATACTCCTCCGCGACGCCGCCGGGATCCCGCGGGCAGACCGTCAATGTGCTGACGCCGGCCTTCGTCGCGCCGGTGATATGGGTCCGCGCCGTCGTTCCTTCCCGGTAGGCCAGGGACTCGCCGTCGTCCTCGTACAGGGTGAACTCCCCGGACGTGCCCTCGCAGGGATACCAGTCGAGATAGATCGTTTCGGGGATGCGCTCCATGACGGCGGGCTGAGGCTCCATGCGCCCGAGGATCGCCCCGGCCTTCACAAGCAGCGCGCCGCCCCGTCCTTCCGGAGGCGTATAGTCCAGCACACCGCCGCCTTCGTATTCTTCCCCGGTCCAGAAGTCGATCCACAGGCCCTCCGGCAGCGGGAAGCGCATCTCGAAGGCTCCGACAAGGAGGGAATCGCCGAGGAAGTAGAGCGTCATGGCGTTGTCATACCGGTCCGTGTCCTCGTAGATCAGCGACAGGGGCCGCGCCATGGGAAGTCCCTCCTCCCAGGCAGTGTAGGCGGCAGCGTAGAGGGTCGGGAACAGGGAAGAGCGGAGGTTGGAGTAGAAGCGGATCGCCTCCTCCAGCGACGGGCGCAGGAACCAGGGGTAGCGCCAGTAGGCCCAGTCGTTGTACTGCGCCCAGGGCATCAGGAAGCCGCAGTGGATCCCCTCGACGGAGGTCACCATCATGTCGCAGGTGGAGTTGGAGTGGCCGGTCATGGAGAAGTTGAGCAGGGAGGTCATGGACTTCGGTCCGCCGCCGGTGTCGCCCGCCCAGGTCGCGGCGTAACCGGGGGTCCCGGCGTACATGGCCGCGGTGTAGATCATGGAACGGCGGCCGGTGTACTCCTCGAAGCCCTCCGCCATCTGCCGGGCGTAGAGGACGGGATAGAGGTTGTGCACCTCGGCGTCGAGGTATTTTCCGGCCCACAGGCGGTCGGGA
>CACWLT010000254.1 GCA_902761695.1 uncultured Ruminococcus sp. | reverse complement strand
ATGTCTCCCCATTCCCCGCTCTTGATTTTCCGGAGGGAATGCGGTATAATACAGTAAATCAAAAACCGTCAAGGAGGCGTCACTGCCATGCCGCATGAACTGACCGCGGCGGAGATCGCCAGCATCGAAGAGGAGATCAAGCACCGCCAGACCGTCGTCACCCCCCAGTGCATCGCCGAGGTGCAGAGGACCCGGGCCTTCGGGGATCTCTCCGAGAACGACGAATACCGCACCGCCAAGAGAGAGCTGAACCGCAACTATTCCCGCATCCGCTATCTGAAGGGCCTTCTGTCCTCGGGCGTTCTGGTGGAATACGAATCGAAGGAGGACGAGATCGGCCTGTTCGACACCGTCACCTTCCGGGACGAATTCGGGGAGGAAAGCACCGTCACCCTGGTCACTGCGCTGCGGGCCGACATTCTCAAGGGAAAGATCTCGAAGGACTCCCCCCTCGGCTCCGCGCTGATCGGGAAGAAGGTAGGCGAGCGGGTCACGGTACAGGTCAATCCGTCAAATTCCTACTGGCTGGACATCCTCGATCTGGAGAAGGGCGAGGACGACCGGACCACCGCCGTCAACTGAACCGCCGCGCCGGATCCGACAGCACCTTATCTGCGGAAAGGGGAATGCTCCATGAATGACCATCTCACAACGAAGACCCTGTCCCTGCTGCTCGCCCTGATCCTGGCCGCCGGAGGGATGACTGCCTGCCAAAAGGGCGGAGGCGCGCCTGAAACGGTTCCGGCGGAAACGGAAGCGGCCGAACCGGCGGAAGTGACCGAAACCGCCCCTGAGACGGTCCCGCCCGCAGAAGCCGCCCCGACCTCCCCTTATCCGAAGCTGACGGACTTCAGCTGGACCATGGCGAATGCGGACGCGGTCGGCTCCCTGACCTTCGAGGGGGGGAACGCCTGTCTGAATCTGATAGCCGGCGGTGTGACGAAGACCCTCTCCGGTCCCGCCGAGGTCGCGGAGAAGACCTTGACCGTGGACGGGGAGAAGATCGGCTGGGCGGTGGTGGCCACCTTCTGCAGGCTGACCGTGGACGGCGTGGGCTACTCCTTCAGGAAGGCCGACAGCCCGGAAGCGGCAAGAGGGCCCTACGAGCTGCTCACCGAAGTGTGGGAGGGGGACGGCGCTTCCCTGTCCTTCAGCGGAAAGACCGCTTCCCTCACCATCGACGGGGCCGGCACCTGGGTGGGCACATGGGAGCTCTCCGCAGGCCGCAGTCTGCTCATTCACGACGACGCGAAGGGCGATCCCGGGGTCAATCTGGCGCTGGGCGCGAAGGTCACGGCAAGCTCCCAGGAAACCGCAGATTTTCCGGGACCTCTCGCCGCTGACGGAAGCCTCGAGACACGCTGGTCCTCGGAATACAAGGATCCCAGCTGGCTGCTGCTGGATCTGGGGAGCGAAAAAGAGGTCGGTGCGGCGGTGCTCTATTTTGAGACGGCCGCCAGCGCGGATTTCACCCTCGAGACCTCCTCCGACGGGAAGTCCTTTAAAGAGGCCGCGTCCGTAAAGGGCAACAAGGCGGCGGGGATCGACAATCCGGTGACGGTGCTGTTCCAGAATCCCGCGAAGTGCCGGTATGTCCGCTTCAACGGCCTCTCCCGCGCCACGGACTGGGGGCATTCCATCTACGAGCTGGAGCTCTACGCCTACATCCCCGGCGAGGCGGAATGCGGCCTGGCCTTCGAGGGGGACCATGTAAAGCTGACGATGAACGGGAAAACCTATACGATGACGAAGAAGGGATGAAATCCTCCCCCCATCATCAGAACCGCATAAACAGAAACGCCCCGCGCACTCCGAAGAAGGAGGCACGGGGCGGTGTTTATGCGGGGAACCGTAATTACGGATTGTCCACGAAATTCTTCGCGATCTTCTCCACAGACTTGTTCCACACCTTCTGCTGACCTTTCAGGGAGGACATGTAGTCCTCCTTGTTGTTGGTGACGTAGTCCCGCATGGTGTTGAGGATGTTGATGCCCATCTGCTGGCACATGAAGCCCAGGTCGCAGTAGTAGGAGGACCGGATCAGCTCCAGGCAGGCCAGGGATTCCTCGTCCCGGATCACCTTGCCGTTGATGCAGACGTCCATATAAGCGGGCATCACGTCCCGGAAGGACAGGTACGCCATATCCTCCATGATGCGGCCCACCATGTCCCCGTTCGCCGAGACGGTCAGGGGGAAGCAAAGCATGGAGCCCACGTTGGCCTGGACGTGGATGGCGTAGTTTGCCTGTGCGTCGGAGGCCTTGGGCATGGGCACCACGCCGAAGTCGGACTCGGAGGTCCTCATTCTCTCCACACACTTGATATTGCCCACCCAGAACAGGGCTCTGTCCTCGGTGATGGCCCGCTCGGTCCAGTATTCCCGGGCCTCGGTGGCGGTGGAGGTGCGGTCCACAAGGAAGGTGCCCGTCTGTTCGGAGCAGACCCGCTTGATGCCGTTCATGATGTCCGCCATTTCCTCGGTGTAGACATTGATGACGGGCAGGTCGGCTTCGTCCTTGGTGATGAGGGGATAGCCCGTGCCGCTGATGAAGCAGTCCACGCAGAAGTTGTTGGCAATGAGTCCCAGCCGGTCGTCCTTGGTGATGGCGCCGTCCCCGTCCAGATCCCCGGTCACGGCGGAAATCATTTCGCAGGCACGGTCAAAGGTCCAGCCGCCGTTGAGGACGATCTCATAAAGGTCCGGCAGGCCGAAGTTCTCGTGGACCACCTTATTGAAGATCATGCAGGGGGTGGCTCCGTAGGCGTGGATGTTGATGTCCGAGAAGACGAAGAAGTTCTTGCCGGAGATGGAGGAACCCTCCAGCATCAGGGAGTTCCAGTAGGGAGCCTCCATATCGATGACCGGCATGTCCCGGATCTGGAGCAGGGCGCCCTTGGATCCCAGCTGGACACAATACTGGGCGTTGAGGTCCACCGTCTGATAGGCGTTGTCCCCGGCGGACACGGAATTGGTGACGGAGGAGGCCACGGTACCGTCCCCACCGCCGTTCTGATAATGGAAGCTCACGTTGTACTTTTCCGAAAGCGCGACGCCCCGGTTGTATTTGGCGTCGTTGACGATCTCGCCGTTCAGCTCCTCGGCGGTGAAGTCCTTATTGGGTTCCACCTCGCTACCGGAGTTGTAGAGGGCCGTGAAGTCCGCGCCGCCGAAATCGACGGACTCCAGCTTGGGATCAAACTGCGTGCGGTCCTCCTCGGGGGCGGCCTCCGTTTCCTCCTCGGCGGGAGACTCCGCGGCGGAGGGGATCACGGCGGCGGCGCTGTTGTCGGAGGCGTTCTCCCCGGAATCGGCGGGAGTCTGTGCACAGGCGGAGAGGAGCAGGACCAGGGAGACGAACAAAGAGAGGGATTTCTTCGGTTTCATGATGAACCTGCCTTTCTGTAAACGGTTTCCGTATCGGCGATCAAATCTTATACCAGCTCCGCGGCGTCGAGAACTTTCAATAAGGTAAGCCTGTCGCGGACGTAGGGGGCGAAGCGGAGGGAGCGGGCGATGAAGGCCGGGGAGGGATCCAGACCGATCTCCGCCGTGGTGACGGGGGTACCGGCCAGCTTCAGAAGGCGCTCCGTCTCCTCCGAGGCGGGGAGGATCTTTGCTGCCGCTTCCCGGATCCGGCGGTCCGTGTCGTCGGTCAGGACGATTTTCGCGAGGCTGGAGGAGGCGGGCGCTCCCTCGGGCATGTTCTCTTTCAGAATGCCGTCCGTCAGATCCCGGAAAACCGGTTCGAGGTATGCCCGGTCCATGACCCGCTCGGGATCGATGGCGGCGATTTTTTCATAGTCCAGTCCGCACCGCAGCGCCTCCTCGTACCGGCGGGTCACGCAGAGCAGACCCACGGCCACCTGCTCCCCGTGGAGGCCGTCGTTGGTCTCGTTGAGCCGGTGCATCTCCCAGAGATGGGACATGTGGTGCTCGGCACCGGACGCGGGGCGGGAGTTGCCGGAGAGCTGGATGGCCAGGCCGGAGATGAGCAGGGCGTTCATGACCTTTTCGCAGTAGGCCGTCTCCCCGATCTCCGCGCGGCGCTCCAGAGCCTCCTTCAGCTCGTCGATGGCCTCGGTCTCAAGGGCGCAGAGCTCTTCACAGAGGTATTCTCCCGTGAGGATCTGCCCCACCCGCCAATCGAAGAGGGAGGTGTATTTGCCCAGCACATCCCCCACACCGGAGGCGGTCAGGCGGGCAGGCGCGGAGGAGAAGACCTCCGGATCGGCGAAAGCGGCCAGGGGCGGCACCGACGGGAAGGTCAGCTTCTGCCCGTGCCAGGTCATGGCAGCCACACCGGATACGAAGCCGTCCACGGACGCGGCGGTGGGATACGAGAGGAAGGGGAGCTTCTTCTCGCAGGCCACGTACCGGGTGATGTCGTGGACCGAGCCCGATCCGCAGGCGATCAGCACGTCAGGCTTCTCCTCGTCGACGAAGGCGCCCACCTTCGCACACCAGACCTCCGTGGCGTGGGCGTTCCCGGCCACAACGGTGAGGGACGCGGGGATCTTCTCAAGAATGGCCTGAGCGAAGACCCGGTTG
>CACWLT010000253.1 GCA_902761695.1 uncultured Ruminococcus sp. | reverse complement strand
TCGAAAACCGCGCCACTGTAAGGGAGACGGCAGCCCGGTTCGGCGTCAGCAAATCCACCGTGCACAAGGACGTGACGGAGCACCTCAGGCACAGCAATCCGTCCCTCTTTCTGTCCGTCAAGCAGGTGCTGGAGCACAACAAGGCGGAGCGCCATCTCAGAGGCGGGGAAGCCACACGGCAGAAATACCTGCTCCTCCACCAGATCCGGGAGAGAAGCGATCTCACCGACTGATTCCCGCGCCGAATGCCTCCGCTTTCCCCATCCCCCTTGCATTCGGTCTCTGTCCGTGATAAAATGGAAGAAAAAAACGCGGAGGCAATGTATGAAACTCTGGAAGCACGGCTCCTGGATCTCTACGGAGGGATTCAACGGAGTCAACACCTATATGGACGCGGAGGTCTCCTTCCGGAAGGAGGCGGGACAGAAGATCACCATGGCCCTGTCCGTGGACAGCAACTACGCTTTTGAACTGGGCGGGAAGCTCTTCTTCGGTCAGTACGCGGACTACCCCTTCGACAAGGTCTATGACCTGCTGGACCTGACCGGCGCGGCGGAGGACGGGGAGAACCGGATCACGATCCGCTGCTGGCATCAGGGCGACGACAGCTCCACGGTGCGGGGCGAGCAGGCCGGGCTTATTTTCGAGATCTTCTCGGACGGCGAATGCACGGCGTACAGCGGTCCCCATACCGTCACCCGCCCCGTCACGGCCTACGACATGGGACCGGGAGTGGAGCACGTTTCCGGACAGCTGGGCCGCAGCTTTCATTACGACGCCCGGGTTAAACCGTCCGCTCCTGTCCGGACACTGACCGCCGACAAGCCTCTGCCTGCCCGGGTGAGACCCATCCGCAAGCTGGAACTGGGCGAAGACGAGCCGGCCCTGCTCACCGTCAGCGGATCCTTCTCCGACCGGGGCGGCGACACCGTGGGCAAGCGGATGCAATTTGCCGCTCTGTCCTTCGGGGAGCAGAACGGGAAGCGACATCTGCCCTCCGCTGACGGGATCCGGCTGGAGAGCAGGGCAGGGGAGGACGGGATCTTTGCCCTGATCGACACGGGTCGGGAGAACGCCGGGCTGCTGTCCCTGGATATCGAGGTTTCGGAGGACGCGGAGATCCTTGTAGGCTGGGGCGAACAGCTGGAGGACCTGCGGGTGAGGACCTATGTGGGCGGACGCAATTTCGCCGCATCCTATTACGCTCAAGCCGGACGGAACCGGTTTATCCATCCCTTCCGGCGTCTGGGCATGCGGTATCTGCAGCTCCACATCCGCGCAAAGGAAGCCCGGATCCATTACGCGGGCATCCGGACCACGGATTATCCCCTGGAGCACGAGGATGCGTTCACCTGCGCGGACAGCCTCCACAGCCGGGTTTTCGAGGTCTCGAAGCGCACGCTCCTCCTCTGCATGCATGAGCACTACGAGGACTGCCCATGGCGGGAGCAGGCTTTATATTCCATGGATTCCCGCAACCAGATGCTCTGCGGGTATCTGGCCTTCCGGGAGCTGGATTTTCCGAAAGCGTCCATCCGGCTCATGGCCCAGTCCATCCGGGAGGACGATCTGCTGGAGCTCTGTTCTCCCGCCCGTGTGTCCATCACCATCCCGTCCTTCTCGGCCATTTTCCTGACCCAGGTGTATGAATATCTGGTGTATTCGGAGCGGATCGGCGGGGCGGCGGACGAGGTCTTTGTGCGGGAGATGCTGCCGGTCATGCGGCGTATCGCGGACATGTTCATCCGGCGGCGGGATCCCGATACCGGGCTGATCCCGTGTTTCACCGAGCAGAAATACTGGAATTTCTACGAATGGCAGAAGGGACTGGACGGGTCCATCTCCGGGTCCGTGGCCGAGGACGACGTGACTTATGACGCGCCGCTCTGTGCCTTTGTGTCCTTCGGCCTCCGCTCTCTGGCGGACACCCTGGACATGCTGGGCGATCCGGCGGGGGCGGCGTACTACCGGGGAGAGCACCTCAGTCTGAACGCGGCTGTCAACCGATATTTCTGGAACGAAGAGCGCGGGGCGTACGCTTCCTATATCAAGCGGAAGACCGGGGAGCGGTTCCATTTTGCCGAGCTGACCAACGCTCTCATCGTCTACGCGGATGCGGCGGAGGGAGAGCGACTTGACTCGACACTTGTATCTCTGACAGGGAAGTCCGGCCTGCTTCCGGTGACCCTGAGCCACAGTATTTTCAAATACGATGCCCTTATGCGGAAGCCGGGGGACTATGCGCGGTTCGTGTTCGCGGACATCGCCCGGCAGTGGGGGTACATGCTGGAGCACGGCGCCACCAGCTTCTGGGAAACCATCGATGGTGCGCAGGACTTCGGAAACGCCGGGAGCCTCTGCCATGGGTGGTCCGCCGTGCCGATCCGGTTTTATGCCGAATATGCCGTGAAGCTGGATCCGTCCGTCACCGGTCTTTACGAATGCGCCATGCACACGATCCGGTGACGCCGTCTTACCAGCATCCGGGCAGGCTCACGGAAAGGCTTCCATATTGAGAAGGTCGGATATCCCGATACTTCAGCGGACGAAGGAACGTCTGTGTTTTGACGAAATCGGCTGAACCGGTTCCGGAGGGTTTGTCACTCTTCAACATTGACAAGCTCTCCGGGATTTTGCTATAATGTGGACAAACGGGGGAGAGGCGCTGAAGACCGGCCCGGTTGAGACGGATCCGCAGAGATTTGTCCGCCGGGGGACCCATACACACGATTATACAAAATGCAAATTTTGTATAATTCAGGGAAGGCGTTTTCGGACAAGTCTGCCTCGGTTCTCGCATAATGGAGGAAAAAATGAAAACTACCAAACCGGATGTACACAAGCTCACTCGTGTCGGAATACTGATCGCGGTCGTGATCGTTCTTCAGCTGCTTCCGTTCAAAATCGGCGTCGTTGAGATCAATCTCGCGCTGATTCCGATCGTACTGGGCGCGCTGCTCTACGGTCCGTTCATCGGCTTTTTCCTTGGAGCGGTCGACGGTATCGTCATTCTGCTGCTGCCCGGCACCGGCGCGTTTCTGAGCTTCAATCCGGTGTGCACCGTTCTTATGTGCCTGCTGAAAACCGGACTGGCGGGTCTTGCGGCCGGTTACATTTACAAGGGCCTGCGCAAGTTCGATGAAACCGTGGGCGTGACCACAGCGGCCTTTTCCGCGCCGATTGTCAATACCGGAATCTTTATCGCCGGCGTACTGACCATTTTCAAAGGAATGTTTGAAGGCGTGGCTGCGGAACAGGAAATGTCCATGATACAGTTTGTGATCGCCAGCTTCATCACCACCAACTTCCTGATTGAGATCATCGTAACGATGGTGCTTTCCCCGGTTCTTGTCCGCCTCGTGTCGATGTTCAAGAAGAAATAAACGGTTTTAAGCCCAAATAACAGCGGATGCAGACGGTTCCGACCTGCCTGCATCCGTTTTTTTCAGGGGATGTTCCTTTTTTGATTTACATTTGTCTATTCCAGCTCGTACCCCAGGTCCTTCATGTCGCTCTCGAAGAAATCGAACATGTGAACGCCGCTGTCGGTCTTGTACCGGCCCACGGAATCCGGGCGCATCTCGATTTTGGCGATCGGAATACCCAGATAATCGGAGATCCGGCGGATCGTGTTGTCCTGATCGAAGACCATGTCCTCGAACCGGACATAGAGGGCGTTCTTCGGCTCCGGGACGGATCGGACGATCTCACGCTGGTACAGCCAGCTGACCGCCCGGTCGTGGCGCACGTCGCCGGTCTTGTCGTACGGAACGCCGAAATCCCCCAGGTCGTCCGTCAGATGGGAGCCGAGGATGCAGTCCCGGGGATCCCGCACCCAGAAGATATATTTGATGTCCGGGAACATCCGGGCGATCCAGGGATAGACCAGCGTGGTCTCCGGGATCTTCCAGCCCTTGTTTACCGCGTCCGAGGACAGAACGCTGTGCAGGTATTCCTCGATCAGCGTCTTGAATTCTCCCGGGATCTCGCAGGTGTTGACCTTCGTGAAGTCCCAGCGGTTGTTCCCCTCGTAGGTCACGTATTTGGCGAAGACCCGACAGGCCTCGTACATCTTCTCCGGCGGCAGAAGGTCTCCGGAGCCGTTCAGCGGTTCGCCCATGAAGACGCCGCTGGCCGACAGCGTATGGGAAATGGACCGGGTACCGGAATGCCCCCGTCCGATGATGGTAATCAGCATGATCCAACCTCGCAGATAACAGAATGCGTGTGCCGCTGATGGCAGTTTACCATATCGGCCGCCGGAAGTCAAGCGGAATCCGCGCCTTTTTGCCGCGAGGTCTCGGGCATTCGACAAATTCACCAATCTGATGGGGATGATTTTGTTTGAAATGCCAAAGTTTCGTAAAAAAAGTTTTTTCGCTTTTCAAATTCCGGAACCTATGTTATAATAATCTGTAACGATTGAATACACCATAACGGACGGAGGATCTGCCTCATGAAGATGAGAGTTATGTACGCAACGAAAAAAGGAAAGATGGTGACCTACGCGGAGGCCATCGGCGCGGCCAACGGATGCCTGGTGAACGACATT
>CACWLT010000252.1:1138-5690 GCA_902761695.1 uncultured Ruminococcus sp. | reverse complement strand
TGTCATGTTCCCCCCAAAATGTCCGCCGCCGGAGTTCGGAACGCACGCCGCCCATGTCCTGCGTGGGTCATGCGTTTCCCCCCGTCATTTCCCGCAGCTCCTGTTTCCTTTTTCCGCCGTCCTCCGGGTTAATCCCCGCAAACCGGCAAGGGTATGATACCACGCCCCGGTCCGCTTGTCAAGGGATTTCGAGCGCTCCGGGGAGGTGTTTTTCGCCGCCGGATCAGAGCCCGAACAGCGCCGCCGTCTTCTCCATCCGCTCCGCCACCGGAACACCGAAGGGACAGCGGTCCTCGCATCCCCGGCAGCCGATGCATTCCGACGCAGTGTGGGAAAGGAGAGCGTAGTGGGAGCGGACGCTTTCGGGCACCTCGGGCTGCGCGGAGGCCAGATCGTAGAACTTGTTGACCATGGCGATGTCGATCTCCATGGGACAGGGGCTGCAGTGACCGCAGTAGGTACACTGTCCGGCGCTTCTGTGCAGGGGAGCGGAGGCGATCACGGAGGCGTAGTCCCGCTCCTCTTCGGAGGCCGTCTCGTAAGCCACCGCTTCATCCACCTGCCCGATCGTGTCGTACCCGCAGAGGATGGAGCACACACCGGGCCTTGTCAGCGCGTAGTGAATGCACTGGGCGGGGGTGAACGCGACGCCGAAGGGGGACCTGGCGGGATCGAACAGCGCGCCGCCGAAGAAGCCCTTCATGACGGTGATGCCCACGTCCCGCTCCTCGCACAGCCGGTAAAGCGCAGCCCGCTCGGGATCGATGCCGGAGAGGGACTGCTCGTAGGGGGCGAACATGGTGTCCAGATCCTCGCTGGCGGGCTTCATGTCAAAAGCTGGATTGATGCTGAACAGGATCATCTCGATGAATCCGGATTCCACGGCCAGCTTTGCGATGCGGGGATTGTGGGTGCTCAGGCCGATATGCCGGATCACGCCCTTTTCATGCAGCTCCCGCACATAGTCGATATAGGCGGAGTTCATGCAGAGGTCCCAGTCCGCCTGGGCGTCGACATAGTGGATCATGCCGAGATCGATGTACCCGCCTCCGATCCGCGCCAGAAGATCCTCAAAGGCTGGGACGACATACCGCATGTCCCGGGTCCGCACATACTGCCCGTTCTGCCAGGTGGAGCCGATATGCCCCTGTACGTACCACTTGTCCCGCCGGGGCGCGATCGCCTTGCCGATGATGTCCCGGGATTTGGGATCGGCCATCCAGCAGTCGATGATGTTGATGCCGCAGTCCCCGGCATGGCGGATCAGGGCGATCCCGTCCTCCTCGGGATGGCGTTCCAGCCACTCGCCGCCGAAGCCGATTTCGCTGACCTCCAGTCCCGTTCTGCCCAGTCTTCTCGTTCTCATAATGTGCTCCTCTCCTTATTCCTTGTCGTTTATGCATCCGCAGTCCGCCGCCCTGTCGTAATAGGGGGAGCCCTCCACGATGCCGTCCATGATCCGTACCAGCTCGTCGGCGTCGTACCGGGGCAGGAGATAGGTGTGCCGTCCTGCCTCGTCCCGCGTAAAGCTCGTGACTCCCTCGTCATCCACGGTGATCCTGCCCCAGGGGTGGAGGTTCCAGTACCCCGCGTCGGGCCGGACCGCGTACAGAATGGCCGTCAGATCCCAGCTCTCCCGTCCTCCCCTGCCGTGATGGACGAAGTAGGCGTGGGCCGCCGGGTTGACGTTTTTCCGGTTCTCGTCGTCGTTGATCCCTTTCAGCGTGATAAGCCAGTTGCCGGTCTCGAAGCTCGAGAAGATCAGCTCCCCGGGCCATTCCCGGCAGACCGTCTGCGCAGCGGGGATATCCGCGCAGATATTGTATTCCGCGGCCGGAAAAGCCGTCCCGATGCCGCCGCCGTACGCGAAAGGCCAGGTGCCGAAGAACCGCCCGCCCATCACCACCGTCCGCAGGACCTTCCGGGCGACAAGCTCCTTTCCCGTGAGCGGGGAGATCTCGTCCGGGCCGCTCGTCACAAGGCGGCTGAGGGTGGTGAGGGGACCGGTCGCGGCCAGCGTCACCTCCCCGTCCTCCGCCTCCGAAAGGATCCGCCGGATCAGCTTTACGGAGTCCGGCACGGCGGTCCAGTCCGGATACCCGTGCGGAAAATGCTCGGCGACGCTTTTATCGTAGCCGTTGTAGCCCTCGGTCACGTCCCGCGCGTCAAACCGGTCGTGGATGATCCCCACCGGGACCCGCCGTCCGTAATGGGTGTTGACGGCGTCGATGCAGCCCGCCAGATACGGCGTCGCGTAGCATCCGGTCACCGCCAGAAGCTCCGCCTCCCCGTTTTCGCAGAGACCGTGCAGCAGAGCAAGCGCGCCCGCGCCATCGCAGTCCCCGCCGATGTCCGTGTCGAATATGATTTTTTTGGTTTTTCCCGTCATGCCGATTCTCCTTTCCCCAGGGCACATGTCCCCGGCTTTCCTCTTCCGAAATCCGCTCCCGGGCTCGTCAGCGCTGTCCCGGGACGTGAAGGCAGGTTCATTCTCCCGCCCGGGCCTTTTTCGGGCTCCAGCCGACCATGGCCGCCTTGCCCTCGGGGGTGACCGGACGGATCCAGGTTCCCCGGTACAGATGGATCTGCATGAGAACATAACGCACCGGCTCGTCGATATAGCAGCAGGTGAAGACGACCAGCGTGGGCACTCCCCACACCATGCCCGTGAGCCAGACCGCCGGGATCACCGCCGCCCACATGAAGACGATCTCCAAAACCGTCCCGAAGGTGGCGTCACCCGCGGCCCGGAAGGTGTCGTTGTGGGTCCAGTTGCCCATGCGGATGAACGCCGCCGCCGCATAGACCGCCATGAATCCGAAGGCGATGCGGAAGCTCTCCCCCTCCATGCCCATCAGAGAGAGGATCGGGGTATGCAGCGCCAGGAGCACGAGGCTGATGCCGCCGATGAAGCCCTGGCAGAGATAAACCAGACGCCAGGCCCGGGCGTAGGCCGTGTCGGGATGTCCGGCACCCACCTCCGTCCCCACCAGGACCGAGGACGCGTTGGAGAAGCCCGCGAAGAAGCCGATGATCAGCCCCTCCAGGGTCCGGAACACCGCCAGGGCCGCGATGGCCTCTTCCGGCTGCCGTCCCAGCACGATGTTGATCACCATATTGCCGATGCCGATCAGCACCTCGTTCATGATGATGGGGAAGCACTTCTTCAGATAGGCCGCCGTGAACGTCCTGCTCCACCGGAAATGGCGGCTGACGGCCGTCAGATAGGGATGTCCGCTGAGCCGGGCCAGAAATAGCACCGTGACGATGCCGGCACACTGGGCTATCACCGTGGCCAGAGCCGCTCCCCGGACGCCCATGGCCGGCAGTCCCAGATGGCCGAAGATCAGGACCCAGTTGAGAAAGATGTTCGCCGCCACGGAGACGACGGACCCGTAGAGCGGGATCCGCACCTTGTCCGTACAGCGGAGCAGGCAGGCCATGGCCATGGAGAACACCATGAGCGGATAGGCAAAGCCCACGATTCGGAGATACTCCGTTCCCACCGCCTGAATCGCCGTCTTATCCGTGTAGAGCCGCATCACCTGTTCCGGGAAGAACACGGCGAAGGAGCCGAAGAGGACGCCCACTGTCAGCATGCAGGTCAGGGTGAGTCCGTAGGAGCGGTTGATCCCGTCGTCATCCTTCGCTCCCCAGTACTGGGAGAAGAACAGCATGCCGCCGCCCACGAAGCCCCAGTAGCCGCTGAACATCAGGGAGGAAAACTGCGCGCAGAGCCCGACGGCGCCGACCTCCGTCTGACCGAGGGACGCGATCATCATGGTATCCACCATGGAACCCGTCGTCGTCAGAAGATTCTGCAGCGCCACCGGCACGGCGATAATGGCTACCCGCCGCAGAAAGTCGACCCATCGGAAAGGTTTGTGGTTCATGTCTCGTTTTGTCCCCGCAGTCAGTGAATTCCGTCGGTATTATAGCATGGACGGAAGGTACTCGTCAATAGTTTTTCGGTTCGCGGCGGCCGAGGCGCTTGATTCTCCCGGGCACATGTGCTACAATGCGGGTATGAGCCCGCGCGGCACAGTCCGGAGGAGGACCTGCATCATGAAGAAAATACTGGCGGGGCAGGCAATATTGATTTTGTGCTGCGCCGTGTACCTCGTCTGGTGGTACCGGGGATACAGGCCGGGCATGTCCGTGAACCGTCTCGGCGGCCTGAACGGGGTTCTGCTCCGGATCACGGTCGGTCTGGGGATCGCCGGGCTGGTCCTGAGTCTTTGGCGGATCGAGGCGAAAAGGGCTTTCGTCCTGTCCCCCGGCCTCATCGCGGCTGCCGGGATCGCGGCTTATTTTGCCCTGCTGCTTCTGACCCGGTATGCCTTTGGGCGGATCGTCACGACGGAGCTTTTGCTGATCGTGGGCTGGACGACGCTGGAGACCTCCGTCCTCAGCCGCCTGTACGCCGCCGAAGCGCTGTCCGGCAGGGGATTTGCTTTTCTGTGCGCGGTGATCGGCGCGGCCTTTGTCCTCAGCATGGTCCTGTATGTGGCCTACTACCGTATGGAGGTCATGAAGGCGTTTTACGCGGCCA
>CACWLT010000252.1:0-1132 GCA_902761695.1 uncultured Ruminococcus sp. | reverse complement strand
CCCTTCTGACGGAGGCCGCCGCCATGGCCGTGCTTTGTGGGACGGTCGTTTTGCACGGATAACGGAACCGGAAAGGAGGACAAACGGAAAATGAAGCAGGACGAATACACCGCAGCCTGTTCCCGTCATTTGGCCCGGGAGGGATATCGGAACGCGGAGGTGAAGACCGGCGAGACGATCCTGGCGGAGGACGCGGAGGGGTGCCGGGTCTGTTTCCGATGCGTTCATACCGGATGGAGCAGGGCAGGGGAGCTGGATGTGGAGGAGCTGATCTCCCTGATGAACTTCTACGGCGCGGACCGGGGCGTTCTTCTGACAAACGGCCGCTTTACTCTGGGAGCAAGGCTGCGCGCACGGCAGGAGGGCAACATCACCCTCATCCCCCGGTTCCGCCCCGATGACGGTGAGAACGGGGATTACGAAGCGCTGCTCTGAGGCGAGGACGCATACACCCGGAAGATATCCTGAACGCCCCTCAAGGAACGAAAAAAGGCCCGCTCAGTGCCGTTTTCACACTGAGGGGCCTTTTTGTATCAGGGGAGATCCCTTATTCCGGATGCGCCGGGTCCGTGTTTTCGGACAATCTGTTTCCGACTGCGGATCGGGACCCGATTATCTGCCGCCCATGAATTCGCGGAAGAGGTCGAAGAGGTCGTTGTAATCGTATTCCTGCGCGTCCTCTTCATCCTTGGGGGCCTGATCCGCCTTCGGGGCTTCGTTCACAGCCTCTTCTTCGTCTACGGTCTTTTCAAACACCGTCACTTCAAGGGAGACCAACTTGCCGTCACGGGAGACGCGGAAGTTCAGCTTGTCGCCGGGCTTCGATTCCGCCACGACGGCTTTCACGTCGTCGATGGAGGTGATTTCCTTGCCGTCGACGGCTTCAATGCGGTCGCCCACCTCGAAGACCTTGTCGTTCATGCCTTCCTCGAGAGCCGCGATATACACGCCCGCCTTGGTGACGCCGCTCTCGGGCATCTCCTGAAGTGACACGCCGATCACGGGCTTTGTGGTCACGGTCTTCTTCTCATTCTTCTCCGGCTTCTTGTCCTTGTCGGAGGAGGCGGCCGCAGTCTTTACGTCCGGGGTGCGCTCGAAGACGGTGATGTCCGCCTCCATGAGCTTGCCGTCG
>CACWLT010000251.1 GCA_902761695.1 uncultured Ruminococcus sp. | reverse complement strand
CCGTAATGCAGATCGGCGAAGGCGGTGTCGTCGTATGAACCCTCCGGCATCAGGGCCATGGACAGGATCAGCTCCCGGCCGCATCCCCGGACCACGTCGGAGAGGATCCCGGCGAACCGGCACACGTTGGCGCTGCGGACCCCGGCCAGGCAGACGGCGTCGCGGTCCCCGGCGCGGTACGCGTTGAAAATGGCCTCCTTGTCCCCGTTATCGTCCAGAAAGGTTTTGGCCATGAGGGCGTCCAGACGGCCGAGATCCGCCCCCGCCTCCCGGTACCGCTGCCGGTCGTCCTCGCTCCACCCGCAGATCAGGTGGTTGTAGCGGATGTAGTCCAGGTGCACCCCGTCGGGATCGTACCGGTCCAGCATATCGGCCAGCACGGCGGAGAGATAGTCCGCGTAAGCCGGATCCGTGATGGAGACGATATCCTCGCGCGGCCCCTTGGTGTAGTGGACCAGACCGGCCTCGGGGTGCTCCTTCAGATAATGCCGGTCGGAGGCCGAGGTAAACCAGGCGTGGAGCCGCATCCCCCGCTCATGCGCCGCCTCCAGCGCGTCCCGGAGAAGAGCCCGCTCCGGATCCATGGGGGGCGTCAGAGGGGAGCGGAACGCCGTGGTGCCGTTCAGCCCCTTCGTGAGGAAGAAGACATCCGTCACACCGGCCCGCCGGCACGCGTCGAATACCGCTTCCGTTTTTCTCAGCCGGATGCTCTCCGGCCACATCCATATGCCAAGCATGCTGTCCATACCGCTCCTTTTCCGCAGAAAAAAGCCTACGCTTTGCAATTTCCGTGATAAATCCGCCCGGTGATTCTTGCCATCCCCGCCGGATTGTGCTATGATTAAGGGGATAAATCCCGCATTTTCAGAGGAGGTCGCTGCCATGGACAGCCGTATTCCCCCCATCGATCAGGCGGAGCTGGTGCGCATCCGCCGCGAACTGCATATGTATCCCGAGCTGGGATGGGATCTCCCCATGACCTCCGCCCTGGTTCGCAGGGAGCTCGACAAGATCGGCATCCCCTACGAGGCGGACAAGTACGGGGAGAACACCGTCGTCGCCACCGTCAACCCGGTTTCCTCCGAAACCCCGGAAAAGACCGGGTTCACCCTGGGGCTCCGCGCCGACATGGACGCCCTGCCCATCACCGAGAACAATCAGGACAAGCCGTATCGTTCGCGGCACGAGGGCATCATGCACGCCTGCGGACACGACGCCCACACCGCCATGATGCTGGGGACGGCGAAGGCGCTCTGGGCCATCCGGGATCAGATCACCTGCCGGGTGCGCCTGCTCTTTCAGCCCTGCGAGGAGGGAAGGCCCAGCGGCGCGCGGATCATGTGCGAGCACGGGGTCATGGACGACATCGACGAAATCGTCATGTGCCACGTGAACTGCGTGGATCCCACCCACGTCATCTCCTCCAACCCCTCCGTCACCAACGCCACCTCCGTCGCCTGGACGGTGAAGCTGGGCGGGCGGTCCGTCCACGTGGCCTCCCCCCACATGGGCATCGACGCGCTGGCGGCCGGGGTGAAGATCTATAACGGCATCCAGACGATCCTGGGCCGGGAGGTGGATCCCTTCGACACCTGCGTCATGGCGGTCTGCTGTATGAACGCGGGCACCACCGTGGCGGCCAACGCCGACGAATGCGTCATGCGGGGCTCCATCCGCTGCATCAGGGACGAGACCATGGTCTGGGCCAGGGCAAGGCTGGAGAAGCTGGTGCGGCTCACTGCGGAGGAATGCGGCGTCACCTGGTCCCTGTCCTGGTCCGGCGATCCCCTGCCCAGCGCCCACAACGATCCCGTCCTGTATGAGGCTTTCGCCGCGTCCGCGCGGAAGGTCGTGGGAGAGGAGCGCGTCATTCTGCTGCCTCCGTCTCCGGGCGGGGAGGACTTCGCCTACTACGAGCAGAAGAAGCCCGGCCTGCTCTTCGGTCTGGGCATGCGGAACGAGGCGAAGGGGGCCTGTCATCCCGCCCACACCAAAGACTGGGACATCGACGAGGACGGACTGGAAACCGGCGTGAAGGTCTTCGTTCAGTTTGTGCTGGACTACATGGACCGCGGCCGGAGGAAGTGAGGTCCGGATGAACACACAGCCTTCCTTCTACTGCCAGCTGGACTATGAGAACGTCCCCTTTCCCGCGCCGGGATCGGGATACGGCAATCTGGCCAACAACGGCTGCGGTCCCCTCTCCTGCTCCATGCTGATTGAGAATATGCTCCATATCCCCTTTCCCCCGGAGGATGCCGCGGCGTTCTTTCTGGAATGCGGCGCCCGGGCGGAGGTGGGGACGAACCTTTACATCGCATCCAAAGCCCTGGCCCGCCGGTTCGGCCTGAGGGTGAGTGACACCGAGGACGCCGGGGAAGCCTACGCCTTTCTCGCGCGTGGGGAGGGCATGGTCATCGCCAACACCTACGGGGACCGGCCGGAGGAGAGCTATATCGGCGTCTTCTCCGACGGCGGCCACTATATCCTTCTGACGGGCGCGGAGAACGGCCGGGTGCGGGTGCTGGATCCCATGTACCGCCCGGGACGCTTCGACAAGCCGGGGCGCGCCGGTAAGGTCATCATGGACGGGAATCTCGCGGAGGCGGATTTCTCCGTGGTGGCCTCCGACTGCCGGGAGAGGCCCTTCTTCCTGTTCTCCGTGCCGGACAGGGGATAAAGCCGTAGTCTCTTACACCGGCGGGATGACGTTCTCACGGAACCAGGCAAAGACGGCGTCCGCGCTGTCCTCCGTGGTTTCGGAGACGTTGAACCAGTGGGAGGCTCCGGCCACCTCGTACCCGCCGTAGGGGAACTCCTCACGGGGAGCCAGATAGCCGTTCACCGAATTGGTGTAGCCGCAGACGAAGATCCTCTCCCGGGGCCATCCCGCCTCGGCGAAAATCCTCTCCACGGCGTTCCCGGCCAGAGTCAGCAGCTCGAAGGGCACGAAGGCAAAGACCAGCGCGTCCCCCAGCGCCATGGCCTGCATGGGAACGGTGAGATCGTTCGAGATTCCGGCCTCGGCCATGTCCAGCATCTTCCGCCGCCACTGCAGCTCCCGGAGCGGGAAGTGACGCTCACCCTCCGGCGCGGCGAAGTAGGCGTCCTCGGCTTCCCGGACGGAGGCCTTCAGGGCGTCCACGTCCCGCATGGCCTTCATGGGCACCCGGATCCAACCGTAGCGGGAGCGCGGTTCTCCGCAAAGAGGCTCTCCGGGCGTCTCCTCCGCTGCAAACCGGAGCACCGGATCCGTCAGCTCCCGGCCCAGCGCCTCGATGAGCTCGTCCGGACCCATGCCGTCGTCTCCCGCCGGATCGATGTCCCCGGCCCGTCCCTGGAGATAGAGCATAGGGACCTCGTCGGTGGAGGCGCGGTTGAGCACGGAGAGCCAGTCTGCGGACACGGACATGCGCCGGTTGACCACGGCATGACAGCTGGCATTGCAGAGCACGCCTCTGAGCGCTCCGTCCCGGTCCCGGAAGGCCGCCGCCCGGATGGAGGGATCCATGACGTCCCGCTCGCGACGGTTGTGGATGTGGTGAAGAATGTCGGGGAGAATCTCCGCCCGGACGGTGCAGGGGACCCGCCGCTCCATGGCTTTCAGGGCCAGTGAACCGCAGACGTCTCCCACATGGGCGAAGTAGTCCGTGTTGATGGGCATTTCGGCCAGTCCTCCGGCGCAGGGAGCGGAATGGGTGTGGATGAAGTTCAGGGCGATGCGCTCCGCCGGGACGCCGGTAATGGCCGTGATCTGCCGGGATACCAGCTTGTAGAGCCGGGGGATCAGGGCCAGCAGGTCCAGGGAGAAGAGCAGGAATGTATTCTCCCCGTCTCCCGCCGCCATGACCTTGGCGTGGAGCTCGTCCCGGATGGAATCGGCGGGCGTTTCCCGAAAGCCGTAGCCGTCGAGAAAGGTGCCGTTCAGGACCGGCGTGATGAGACCGTCGGCGAATCCAACGGGCAATTCTTTCATGATGATCGTCTCCTTCCAGAGGTGATGCCTGTTTTTGTCAGCGACAGTATACCATCCGGCGGGGAGAAAGTCAAGAATCCGGAAAACAGGAGGGCCGCATGATTTTTATCGGAGCGGACGGCGGGGGCACCGGAACCACCCTTGCCGCCTATGAGAACGGGGTTCGGATCGCGTCTGCGGAGGCGGGGCCGCTGAACTACCGCTTTATCCCGCCGGAGGAGGCCGTCCGCCATTTCACGGAGGGGATGGCCGCCCTGGGACTTGATCCGGAGAAAATTGCTGCCGTGGGCATCGCGGATCCATCCCTGGACGACGAGGCTGAGGCGGGGGACGAGGCGGCGGCGCGGTTTTACGGACTGCTCCGGGAAAAGCTTTCCTGTCCGGTCTTCAGCCGCAGCGACGCTTATATCACCCTTTTCGGCCTGACGGGCGGGGAGGGAGCCGGGGTTCTGATGATTGCCGGGACAGGAGCCATGGGCATCGCGGTGAACGAAAATGGCGTGATCCGCACCGCCGGGGGCTGGGGACGGCTGACCGGGGACGAGGGGAGCGGATACTACATCGCCGCGGAGGGGATCCGG
>CACWLT010000250.1 GCA_902761695.1 uncultured Ruminococcus sp. | reverse complement strand
AAAGGCTTCCCGGATCAGCCCGGCCTGTCTTTCCAGCAGATCCTGGATTTTCTCCGGCGCGGTATCCGCCGCGTTGAGCCGGAGCAGCTTTTTCACGTCCCGGTGGTAGTCCGCGTAGGTCTGCCCCTCCACGAAGTCCTTCCGGTAAATCTGGAAGAGCCCCACGGACGGATCGATCTCGGCGTGATGGGTCCAGTAGGCGGTGTGCTCGTCCGCGCAGAGGGTGTCGGCGAGGGAGCAGATCAGGTCGTGCAGCTCCAGATTCTCCCCCTTCCAGCAGGCGGGAATGGCGTCGTATCCCAGCCTGGCCCCTACGATGTTCCCGCAGATGGCCCCGGTGGAGTCGCTGTCCCCGTTGTGATTGACGGCGGCTGTGACGGCGGCCTCAAAGTCGTCGGGGTGACGGAGGGCACAGAAAACCGCGATGGCCAGCGCCTCGTCCCCCACCCAGCCCGCGCCCAGCTGATGAATGCCGGAGAGATCGTCCACACCGGGATCCTCCGCCAGGCTCAGGGTCTTCTCCATCCGCCGGAGCATGTGGGGCAGGTGGAAGATGGTCGGGTATTCCTCCTTCAGCGCCTCCATAGCGTCCTTCACGGCGTCCCGGATGGAGGCGTCGTCCTCCACGATCCGCCGGATGATGTGGGCCTGCAGCGCACCGGGCAGAAACCCCAGGGAATGGCCGTGGGTGATGGCGGCAGCCTCCGCGCCCAGCCGGTCCGATTCCTCGATGGAAAAGGGCGAATCGCAGAAATACAGGCCGATGGGAGCTACCCGCATGACGCCGCCGCAGCCCTTGCTGTGATTGATCCTGTCCCGGATGGAGCCGAATTCGTTGCCGGCCGCATAGTGCGCGAGGGAGCCGAGACAGGTGTTTCCCGGTGCCCGGCGTGAGAACAGCTCGGGAAGCTCGGCCAGCCTGACGGCGGGATGCTTCAGCGGATAGCTGCCTGACTGGGTTCCGTACCAGTCCCGGTAAGCCTGCGCCAGAAAATAGGGGTATCCCTCAAAAATGCCGCAGGAATATTCGGGGGTCCCCAGGAGCAGTCCCGCCGCCGTGAAGAGGGTCATCTGGGTGTCGTCCGAGATGAGTCCCCTGCCGTAGTCGTACCGGGTGATCCCCTTCGGCCCGTGAATGGTGAAGATGGACTCCTCCGACATAAACTCGATGGTATAGCCAAGGGCGTCTCCGGCCGCTCCGCCGATCAGACAGCCTTTGAATCGGTCAGACGTTCGCATGGTTATCTCCTTTCAAGCCTCATCGCCGGATCCGGACGGCTCGCACTCTGCCCGGAGCCGGCGTCGTTCAGCGTCGCGCTCCCAATGCTGACGTCAGCGCTCTTTTCTTCTCGCCATCAGCCCGCATCCGAGAACGGACAGGAGTACGACGGGGCCGCAGGCAAGGAAGGATCCGCATCCGGATTTCTCCGTTCCGGTGGCTGCGGTGTCCGTGCTCGCGGCGGGGGCGTCCTGCGCGTTGTCCGCGGCATTCTCCTCTGCGGGTTCGGCAGCCGGGGCTTCCGGGGCAGGTTCCTCCGGTGCGGGAGCAGGTTCCTCGGCGGCGGGAACGGGCTCTGCCTTCTTGCCCTCCCGGATGGTGAAGTCGATGGAGTCAATCACGTCATAGCCGTCGTTGGCCAGCAGGAACATGGTGTAGTCGCCGGCCGGCAGATCCGCGTAGTCGCTGCGGTCCGTGTTGTGGGTTCCGCTCTTGATGTTCACCTGCTCCATGGGCGTGTGACCGTCCGCCACATAGTACCAGTAGATGGACTGCGTACCGCCGCCCGGGATCTCTCCCGCGGGATACAGGCCGACCCAGTCCTTGCCCTCGCCGTTGGCCGTCACCAGGATGTCGTCGCCCTCCGTGTAGGCGTACTTGTCCAGCTCCAGAGTTGCCAGTATGGTGATGTCGACGGAATCAAAGGGATCGTAGCCGTCGTTGAGCAGGAGCCAGACGGTGTATTCACCGGGCGGGAGCATATCGTATTCCGCGCGGTTGTTGGACCGCTGCTCCCGGATGTCCACGGCTTCCCCGGGCTCCGCGTCCTCCGCCACGTAGTACCAGTAGATCGAAGCGGGACCGCCGGGGGTCTCACCCTTGGCGTAAATGCCGACCCAGTCCTTGCCCTCGCCGGACGCCGTGATGAGGATGTCCTCATTCTGGCCGTATTCGGTTTTGGGCAGGGTCAGGTATTTCTCCGCGGCGGACGCGGCGACGGCGAGGGTGAGCAGCGCGGTCACAAGGAACAGAACGGTGATGAGCTTTTTCATGGGATTTGCCTTCCTTTCTTTTTCGGATGTATATGCTTCAGAGGAACGCCGAACGGTTCCCCGGGCTTTCCTTTCTTTTTCTGCGGACCGCCAGCGCGCTTCCCAGAACGGCCGGGAGCACGGCGGCATGAAGCGTCGAGGCGCAGCCCGTTTCGGTTTTTGACTCCTTCTGCGCGTCACCGGATCCCGCCGTGACCGGGCTTGTCTCAGGGGCGGCATTCTCCCCGGACGCCTCGGTCTCCGGTTCTGCGGTTTCCGCCTCCGTCTCCGGCTCTGCCGCGCTGAAAGCATTCCAGTTCCCCGGGACCATGTATTGGGCGGAGGCTGTCCATTCGCCGTTTACAAAGTCCCGGCCGCGCACCATGACGCTGTGCTCCGCGATCTCCACGAAAAGCCCTTCGGAGCCGTAGAGGTATTCTCCGGGGACGACGTTGTACCCCGTCCAGAGGTAGCCCACCGCCGAGGTGTTGAAGGCGCTGAAGGTCCTCTTTCCGTCCCCGGCGAACATTTCGTTGTACGAGGCCAGTTCCCAGTGGCTGTGCCCGTTGAAGAAGATCGTCTGCGGATATTTCGAGAACAACTCTGCCAGCTCGGCTCCGTTGGAAACGCCCCACCAGCCTTCCTCCGCCGTGCTCCCGGCCACGGTGTCCAGAATGGATTCGTGGCAGAAGACGAAGATCGGCTTCTCGGGGGATGCATCCTCGGCCAGCGCGTCCGCCAGCCAGTTCATCTCCTTCTTCGGGATGGGCAGGGGCGCGCCCGTGGTCTCTCCCGCGATGAAGATAAAGTGGTATCCCCCGATCCAGCGGTCGAACCAGGGATTATCGTTGCCGGAGAATTCGTTGAAGATCTCCATCTGGCGCTTGTACCCGTCCCCGAAGGATACGTCGTGGTTGCCGATGACAAAGTGGAGCGGGGGGACGTTATCCCGGCTCCCGATGATCTCCTTTGCCCGTTTGTATTCCGACTGCCGTCCGTGGTCCGCGATGTCGCCCACCGCCACGATTCCCGCGCTGTCCGGGCAGATTTTCGCCACGTCGTCCAGCATCATGCCCAGATGGCGGTTGTGGTCGTGGGACGGGTCGTCGGTGATGTGCCAGTCGCTGGTCACCTGGAAGCGGAAGAGGACCTCTCCCTGCCGGAAGGGAACGGAGTCGGCGGGCAGGGCAACGGACAGGAAGGGCGAGTCGCCGAAGCGGTTCCGCGCGCACGCCAGAATCTCCTCCGTCCCCTCGGGGATGGTCAGATAATCCGGCAATGTGGCGATAACCTCCCGTTTTCCCTCCGCGTGGACCCGCAGCAGCCGCGTCATGCCGTCAAGGGGCGCTCCGTTCCTGCCCCACCACAGGATGACCTCATCCGCCGCACTGTCCGGGGAAAGCGCGATGGTCACGGTCCCGCCCGCCAGTCCTTCCGCGCACCGGGGAGCCGTGTACTCGCCCGTCTCCGGCTTTTCGGGGACTTTCGCCTCCGCCACGGTGAACTCTGCCTCCGCTGTGGGATCCTCCGCCGTCCCCTCCGACGGGAACAGTCGTGCGGTGTAGGCTCCGACGGTCAGGACACCGTCCTCCGGCTTCAGGGCCGTCTTTTTTCCGTTGTGATCTGGCAGGACCGCGAAGGAGGCCATGGGCGCCGCATTCCGGAAATCTTCGCCGGACCGCCAGAGACCGACCCATTCCGAACCCGCGCCGAAGGCCGTCACCTCGGGATAATCCCCTTCGTACAGGTTCTCCGTTTCCGGAACCAGCCGCTTGTCCGCCCTGGGCAGAATCAGAATGTCCACGGACTCCGAAACGGTGTAGCCGTCGTCCAGCAGCAGGAAAACGGTGTACGCGCCTCCGGGCAGGGAATTGTATTCCGGACGGCTGTTGCTCCGCTGCTTCCGGATGTTCACCGCATCTCCGGGATCCGCGTCGCCGTCCACGTAATACCAGAAAATGGATGCCGGACCGCCGGGAACCTCTCCTCGGGCGTAAATGCCGACCCAGTCCTTTCCCGAACCGTACGCGGTGACGAGAATGTCCTCGCCCTCCTCATAGACGGCCTTGTCGGTGGAGAGCTTCGGGACAGCTCCCGCCGCGCCGGTCATATCCGCCGGGGAAAGAGCAAGGGGCAGTGCCAGCGCAGTCAGAAGCGCTGTTTTCAAAAGACGATTCATGAGGTTCAGACCTTCCTTCGCGTATGCCGTGCCGAAATACCGGCGGCAATTGGATTCCATCACCAGTATACCAAAAAATAAACAAAAGCGCAAGAGGATTGCCGGCATTTGACATGGAAAACGCCGAAT
>CACWLT010000249.1:6225-10792 GCA_902761695.1 uncultured Ruminococcus sp. | reverse complement strand
GTAACATACACAACGGGATCGTCGTTAGCGGCTGCTCCCACGGTGCAGAGCGCGCCGATCAGGATTGCCGACGCGACGGAAAGAATCTTTTTCATGTCGTTTCTCCCTCGTTTTCTGGAAAGGTATGTGTTCCCCGGGCGGAAAAACCCGGATAAACCTGAATCCAACCTATTATAGCAGGTCTTCTGTACAATGTCAATGCAAAATCAACAATTTCCGGCACCCGTTTGTCCGTCGGCGGGAGCGGAACAGTATGATCCCCCTGTCTCCCCATGGCCCGCCCTCGGAACGATTTCCGCACCGGGAACGGCACGGCCGGTTAGTGGGCATAAACATTGCGCATCCCCCGCCCGGCACCTTGACAACCCGCCCGGTGTGCGCTACAATACCCTACGGAGACGATCAACCGCCGGAAACGCTCCGCGCGCTTCCCATTACGGAGAGGAGACAAATCCCGATGAAACCGACAATCGCATGGAAGGACGCAAATATCAGTCTGTATTTTGCCGAAAAGGACCGCCCGTTCAGACCGTTCCCCGCGGAAGACGACTTTCTGAAGGAAGCGGAGGAAGGGGACTTTTCCGTTTCGTCCGCCCCCGGCGTCTGGCAGGCGTTCCAGATCGTCGCCGAGGCGCGGCAGGCGTGCAGGGTGGAGAGCGTCCGCTGCTCCGGACTGGAGGCCGGGGAGGAGTTCACCTGTCTTGCGCTGGAGGGCATTGATTCCGCGGGACATCCCTTCACGAAAACCAGGAGCCTTGAAGAGGGAAAGCCGTGGCCGCTGTGGTGCCTCGTTCGTCTGTGCACCCCCGACCGGCGCTGCCTCACCCTTGAGGTGACGGTAGACGGCGAGGTGATCCCGCTTTCGATGACCGCCGCCGCGTACGGAAATACCGATGCCGAGGCGGGATGTGCGGACCGGGATTCCCTCGCCCGGCTCTCATGGCTCAACAGCACACGCGGCATCTCCGACGGGATCCCCGTGCCGTTTACCCCCGTTACCCGCGCCGGGACGACCCTCTCCATCCTCGGCCGCGACGTCACCCTCGCCCCGAACGGAATGCCCGCCCAGATCCTCACCCATTTCACCGGAAACAATTCCCGCCTGACGGAAAACGGCCGCCCGATCCTCGCCTCCCCGCTGGCTCTCGAGGTGACGAAGGACGGCCGGACGCTCGATTTCACGCCGGAGAAGCTCGCCTTCCTGAGCGAGAACGGATGCGAAACGACGTGGGAGGCCGTGTCTTCTGCGTCGGCGGACGGCGTCCGGATGCGCGTGGAGGGCAGGCTCGAATTCGACGGAACCCTCACCCTGAACGCCCGGCTGTCGTCGGAGATCCCGGGGATCTTTGACGTCGCCCTTGTCCACCGGCCCGCCGCAGATTTCGACGGTCTTTTCATCGGCCTCGGCGTGAACGGCGGAAAGACGCCCCCGGAGCACGACTGGAAATGGGACCCGGAAAAACGGCAGGACGCCTGCTGGTTCGGCTCCGTCAACGGCGGACTGTTGATCCGTCCCCGGGATCCCGATATGGAGCAGCCCCTCGTCAACATCTACTACCATCAGGGCCCGCGCAACCTCCCCGTCAACTGGGTCAACGAGGGCCGGGGCGGATTCCGTCTGGAGGGCGGGGTCTGCCGGTATTTCAGCGGTCCGATCCGTCTCGACCGAGCCGAAAAGCTCTTCGGGGCCGAGCTCATGATCTCCCCCTTCCGCACGGTCGATCAGAAAAAGGCCTTCGGGACGCGATACTACCACTCGAGCGGCCATAAGGAGGCGGAATGGGTCGGAGAAGCCCGGGAACACGGCTGCAACGTGATCAACTGCCACCACGGCAACGACGGCTATCCCTTCATCAACTATCCCATGTACGACGAGCGGACCTTCCATGCCCTGATCGCCGAGGCCCATGCGGAAGGGATCCGCGTGAAGCCCTACTACACCGTCCGGGAGCTGACGAGTCGCCTGCCGGAGTTCTGGGCCTTCCGCTCCCTCGGAGACGAGATCTATCCGAAGCCGAAGTTTGCCTTTGACGGTCTTCCCTTCCAGGGCGGCCTCGATCCGTATATCCGGGACAACATGCGCGGCGAGGTGATTCCGGCGTGGAAGCACGTCTTCGGGAGCGGCCCCTATGCCGGCACGACGGATCCCGCGCTCATCACCAATCCCATGTCCCGCCTCGCCAACTTCTACGTGGAGGGGCTGGACTATATGTGCCGCCGCTGGGGGATCGATGGGATCTACATCGACGACGTGGGCTATGACAGGACCGTCATGCGGCGCGTGCGGAAGGTTCTCGACGAAAGACGCCCCGGCGCGCTGATCGATCTGCACAGCTGGAACTGCTTTGAGGACGGCCTCGGCGGAGGATGGGGCCACAACGCCCTGCTCTACGCCCCGCTCATGCCCTATCTCGACAGCCTCTGGATCGGCGAGGGCTTCGATTATGACAAAACCGGCGCCGAATATCTCCTCATCGAGGTCTCCGGCCTTCCCTTCGGCCTCATGGGAGAGATGCTCCAGAACGGCGGGAACCCGTGGCGCGGGATGCTTTACGGCATGACGGGCCGCTATCCGTGGGCGGGAAAGGATCCGGCTGCGATCTGGGCCCTGCGGGACGAATTCGGGTTTGACGATGTCAGAATGATCGGCTTCTGGGACGAAGAGCTCCCCGTCTCCTCCGGCCGGGACGACGTAAAGGCCACGGTATACGAGAATAAAAACGGGGAGCTTCTGATCTGCTTCGCCAGCTTTGCCGGCACGACGGTCCGCTTCACCCCAACGGGCGCTCCCTTCGACGATCCCGCCCGAGGAGAGGTGTTCCTGCCCCGGGTGGAAGGCCTGCAGGAGCGGGCGGACTGGCGCGGCGGAGAGCTTGAGATCGCACCGTCCTCCGGCGTCATCCTGTGGGCAAAGCGCCGCAGACCGCAGCTCTTCCCGGACAGAAGGGACTGGTCCCTCCCCCGCTGCGGGAAACGAACCTCCGGACACAGACAGACGCTGAAAAACGAGTCTGCCGCACTTTCTCCTGAAATACTTAAAAAAAAGAAATGCGACAGCCATGTTGTGATTCAAAAGGTTCGAGCGCTGTATCAAGATTCAATAAAGCGACTGCATATCGTGTGTTCCCCCTCATCCGACCCTTTGGGCCACCTTCCACTCCCAGGGGGGAAGGCGGACCGTGTGCGGCGGAACTTTATAATTAAACGGTTCCCATGGAGTGTTGTCCGGAGTATTCTCCGAATGATCGATACTCTATGGCAACCGCTTTGTGCCGTTTTTCATGCATATGTGCGAGTGGTCTGTCGCATGAACTCCTGAAAACGTAGAAAATGCGACAGACCCTCTTTCTGTTCCGTTGTGTAATAACAGGTGTTTTCATCCGCCGTTTCATCCTGCCCCGCATGTCCGCTCCATCCGGCAGCGCTCCGGTACGGCTTATCTTCGGGCTCTGCCCCGGCGTTTCATGCTTCCCGGCGGCCGCTGTTCAGATCGTTGTCGCAGGATGCGGCGGACCGACTCTTTTTCCGTCACTCCCCGAAGGAGGACATGAATTTGTCGAGCTGCTTCTGGGCGGATTTTTCCCTCTTCTCGAAGAAGGAGGCCAGGTCCGCCCTGCCGCCGCTCAGCTGCGAGACAAGACCGCTGTAAATGCCTCCGGTGTCGTCCAGATAGCCGATGTCCACGATCCGCCCGTCCAGCAGATAGTCCAGCATTTCCACCGAGTCCTCGTCGCGCATGGCCTTGTAGGTGAGCACCTTCTCATAGTATTCGGGCTTGAGGGTGCTCATGGAGACGAAGGACAGGTATTCGAACACGGCGGCGGACATGGCGGGATCCTCCACAATCGTCGGGATCGTCAGCGCGTCGGAGGCCCAGGAGTGGATGTTCGTGTGATAGGTCTCCTGAATTTCGTCCAGCTTCGGAAGGGGCAGGAGGCCAAAGTCCACTTCCATGTTGCGCAGCCGCGTCACGCACTGCAGCACCTCAGAATAGAACAGGGACTGATTGGCCTCGAACATCTTCTGGAAGACGGACCAGTCTCCGCCGAGCTGTCCGTGACAGGCGATCCGGTCGTTGTCGAGAATCATGAGAATCTTCTCGGCCGCCGCGGACAGCCGCTCGGTGAAGCCGCAGAAGACAACCGCGTCGTTTTCATCCTTGTCGAGGACCTTGTAGTCCAGCGCGTAGACGAAGGCGGGATAGGCGTCCCCCGTCGTGAGCATGCCGAAGAAGTCGTTCAGATCCGCCTTTCCGTTGCCGTCGGTATCCGTGCCGATGTCCTTCACCAGGCCGTAGAAGCGGTCGACGGTCCAGTTCCCTTCGCGGACAAGGTCGTAAAGGCCCTCCACGCCGTAGTTTTCCGCCACCTGCTTGTTGTACATCAGCGACCATGTCCCCTCGTTTGAAACCAGCGTCATGTCGCCTACCGCCAGGTAGTTGCGGTGCAGTATGGACGTGCTGTGCAGGATGCTGTGCGTGTAATAGGGCGCGTCCGGATGGAAGGCGTCGAAGGTGTTGAGATCGAAGAGAAGCGAATTCTTGGCGGACGTGACGGAGGTGGCGAGC
>CACWLT010000249.1:0-6200 GCA_902761695.1 uncultured Ruminococcus sp. | reverse complement strand
TGGTCATTCGCCGCGGCCGAGCTGCGCAGCGTCGTCACAAAACTGCCGTCCGGGATCGTATAGGGAGAGACCCTTATGTTGAAATACTGGTTTACGGTTTCGTTCCGGTTATAGACCGCGTCGTTGAGGGGTTCGCCGGTCAGCTCTTCGGCGTAGACGTCCATGCTGACCCACCATCCGCTGGAATCCGGGGAGCGATCCATGATGACGAAGTTCCGGCCGCCGAAGTCCTTCTGCTCGATTCCGGGATCGTAAGCCGGTTCCTCCTCGGGCAGTGTTTCCTCCGCCGTGGGATTATTGCCGGCTGTATCCGTTGCCGCGTTCGCTGTTTTCGGCTCTTCACTACTGTTTGACGATTCGCCGCATGCCCCCAGAAGCGGTGCCGAAAGAAGAAGGGACAGGAGCAGAGAGAGCGTGCGTATGGCTTTTGTTCTCATGGCAGTATCCTTTCTGCGGAAAGCAATTCGGAGTAAAAACTTCTGATTTGATTATAACATAAACCAACAGGAAAAACAAGAGCTGCGGAAAAAGGAGTCCGCTTACCGACGACGGGCAGGCTTCCCCCCGTCCCCCCGTTTTGCTCTCCCCGGCTCCGTCCTCTCTTTCCTTTCTGCTGCAGACAGGATTCTGAAACACGCTTTCCTTCTCCCGAAGAGGCCCGTGGCAATAGTCATGATCCTTGATCTCTGACAGTCTATGATTGAGAAAAACCTTCGGTTATCTGTTCAGACCTAAATCTTGCGGCAATAAAAACTCCCGGCCCTGTGCGGCAATTTCCTTACCATGCAGGGCTGGGAGCTCATTATTCTGCTTCGTCAAACAGCTCAATATCCGGCGCCTTTGCGCACGTACCGCCGAGAATCGGAAGGACGCGCTTGAAGTGCCCCGCGGCGCTGTGCGTGTCGGCAGCGTTCTGATCCTTCCGGATGTTTCCTCCCTTTTCTTCCCGCCATACATCGCGTGCGGCGGAAGCTGTGTTCACTCTACGAACAGCTTGATGATCTTCTCGTAGGTCTTGTTCAGAACCTTCAGGTTTTTCTGGAGATTCGAGGTATATGTGCCGGGATCCTTGAACAGATTCGCCAGCTGCCAGGTCCAGCCGTTCCAGCCGCAGTAGAGGTACCCGAAGTCCATCACGCGGCTGTCCAGCACGATCTCCATCATTTCCGCGGATTCCTCGTCCCGGGCCACCTTGGTCTGGAGAGAGATATCGACGTAGGCGGGGTTGACGTAGTTCGAGGAATACGCGCTCATGGCTTCGATCATCGCGCCGGTCAGCTCGGGATCCCTGCATGTGATCGGAACGGAAATGCAGTTGCACCCGGCGTCGCAGAGCGTTGCGTATCTCTCCTGCTCCGCATCGTATTTCGGCATGGGAAGAACGCCGAACGTGCCGTCGAAATCGCGGGCAAAGACGTAGTAATAGCCGAGCTGGGCCGGTGTGAAGACCGCCGTCTGCTCCATCATCGCCATGATCGTCCGCCTTCCGGTCGTATCGTAGACGGTGCTTCCCGGCTGGTTGTTCAGGTCATAGAGCTTTTCACAGAGGGTCTGCGCGTGCTCGGAATCCAGCAGTACCGTTACGGTGCCGTCATCCGCCACATCGATATACCGCTGACCCGCTCCGTACAGAACCGCCGCGCCGAGGCATCCGCTGACTCCGTTGGCTCCCATGGAGAAGCCGTAGCGGTCTCCCTCGTCACGGGCACCGTCTCCGTTGACGTCGATATAGATGTCCGCCGTCAGGGATTTCAGCGCGTCCAGCGTCCATTCTCCTTCTCTGGCAAGATCGTACAGACCCGTAATCCCCATATCCGTGGTCAGATCCTTGTTGAAGCACATGGACCACGTCTGCCCCACATAGCTCAGGCACATGTCGCTCACGGTCAGGTAAAGCTTGCCGTTGAGGGACGCCGATTCCTTCACGTCCGCCGGGTACCAGCGCATATCGAAGTCGAGGTAGGGGATCTCGTTCAGGTTCATCGACTGACCGCCCACGACGTCGGCTGAGGTCTGCGCAAGCTGATTGACGACAAAGTCGTAAGTGGAGTCCCCTGCCCGCACCATGGACTTGACCGCGTTCGAGATGGTCGTATAGTCTGCCATGAGCGGTTCGGCGATCGTGACATTGAAGCGCTCCTCCATGGTGAGCGTGCGCTGGTAAATCGCGTCGCGAACCACATCGCCGGTGAGCTCCTCAACCGTCATGTCAAGATTGTTGTTTCCCTCGTCTCCGGTTCCCTGTCCCGCCATCGTGACGGTCGCCCCACCGAAATCAAGCGCGGGGACATGATCCTGCAGGACGGTTTCCTCCGTTTCCTCGGGGGGAATTGTCTCATCGGAGACGGAAGGGCTGTCGGAAGAATTGTTTTCCGAAGGCGTATCCGACGGTGAAACAGTGCTTTCACTGCACGCCGTCAAAAGCAAAAGTGCCGCGATAAGGATAGCGAGTGTTTTCTTCATTGTGGAGTTTCTCCTCTCTGTCTTGAATTCATTGGATCGGGGTATCGGATCAGACTGCTTCTCTTTTTGATCGTGCGGATTCCGGTTTAACCTGCGGCGCCACGGAACCGGACCGCTGTGTCGCCGGATCATGGATAGCCGTCTCGTCTGCCGCAGCGTTCGGAATCCTGCCTTTCAGCCTGATTTTCCGGACAGCTGTCTTTCTCGTTCAGGAATATAACTTTTTCATTTTCAGTCTCTTTTTCAAGAGCGGGATCCCGGTCTCGATCCACCACAGGTTGTCAACGCCGCCGGAGCTCATTCCTCCGTGAGCAAACTGATCGATCACGGCAAAATCGCCGTATTTGTCAGTCAGAGCCTTTCCGGCAACCGATAAATACTCCTTCTTGATCCACTTTTCCAGCTCTTCCGGAGAAATCAGATCCATGTTCTCCGCGCGGTCTTTCAGGTAACTCCAAAAATACGGATCTCCCCTGAAGCCCCAGCTTTCCGGTTTTTCTTCAAAAATCTTCGACAGCTTCATATTCTTCCCCTTAAGCAAATCCAACAGTTTCATTTTCTTCTCCTTTGTCCGCACTCCAGGTTTTTTTCGGGAGCTCCATTTTATGCGGTTCACCGCCGCGCCGCGTTCGCAAGGACTCCGGCCCCACACAGCAGGTTTTTTCAGTATAACGGAACTGCTGCCCGAAATCAACTCGTTCCTTGTGAATTTTAATTCACAATAGTGTCAAGCGCATGACGCAGACGGAAATCCGCCTCGCGGCCGCAAAAAAACTCCACCCTGCTCTGCAGCAGGGCGGAATTTCATCATAGGATTCTTTGGTTATTTTGCGGCTGATTTGATGTTATCTCACTGCCTCTTCGAAGAAGACGCGGATCGCGCGGGCGATTTCGCTTCTGGCCGCAGGTTCGGTCGGACGGATCGCGGCGGTATTCCCGCTGTCCAGAACGCCCGTACCGCAGGCCCACTGCATCGCGGACACGGCCCAGCCGGAGATATCGAACGCGTCGTCATAGCTCAGAATGTTCGTATCTTCGCCGATGCTCGTGTCGTAACCCTTCCAGTTGGCGTACCGGAAGAGGATCGCGGCGAGCTGTTCGCGGGTCACGTTGTCGGTCGGTCCGTACTTGCCGTTTCCGTAGCCGTTGACGATTTCCTTCGATGCAGCCCAGCTCACGCCGTCGGAGTACCATTCGTCCGCGGGAACGTCCGTGAAGACGCCCTGTTCCGGAACTTCGGGTTCTCCCTCCATCCGGTACAGCACCGTGACGATCATGCTGCGGGTCAGCACGGACAGGGGATCGAACTTTGTCGCGGAGACGCCGTTCATGATACCGTTCTCGTAGACGTACTTCACATCCTCCCAGAACCAGTCGCCGGGCATGACATCGGTGAACGGAAGTCCTTCCGATGCGGGATGCGCCGTTCCGGGGATGTTCAGCACAGGTTCGTTTTCGGGACGCTTGTCCTCCGGCGCCGTCGGATGCGGCTCCGTCGGGAACAGAGGCGCGATCAGACGGGGACTCGTCACCGTGATCGTATCCCGGTACAGCTTTCCGTCGATCACGACAGTCGCCGTGCAGACGGTGGTCTGAGACCCGAAGCCGAAGGAAGGCATGGTCTCCGTCCTTACGGCCGACGTGAACGTCCGCATGTGGGACGCGTCTCTGCGGCAGATCTTGACAGCTGTCGCAGTCCTTCCGTCGTCGGACCACCGGAACTCCGGCTCGCTCCAGTCATGACCCGTCTTATCGAGGGTCACGATCTTCGTATCGGAATACTCCTTCCCGCCAAAGAAGACCTCTGCCGTGCAGAGTATCCGGCCGTCCTCCTCGCAGGACGCAGGCGTCGTCTTGGAGCTGATCGCCGCATCGATCTCCTGCCTGTCATCGCCCTCGTCGCAGACAAAGACAGCTTTTGCGGATTCAACGCCGGTCCACGTCCACGTCGGATCGCCGTAGCGGTGTCCCTTCGCGGGGATGATGTCTTCTTTCTGGGCGGTATAGGTATTCCCTTCAAAGATCACCGTCGCGGTATAGACGATCTTTCCGGTCGCGGTGTCCGTCGGTTCGGTTCTGCTTGTTTCGACAGGCACCGTATTCACCGTCACCGCATGACTTGCGTCTTTGGAGCATGTGAAGGTCGCCGTCGCCGACTTGAAGCCGTCCCATGTCCATTCGGTGAAAGCGTAGTCGTGGCCGGTGGGATTGATGTCCGCCACGGTCTTCGTCTGCGTCGTGAAGGCGGTATTCTCAAAGACCGCCGTATAGGTGGTCTCGCCTATTTCCTCGCAGGAAGCGGGCTTCGTGACTTCCTTGGATGTCTTCACGGTTTCCGTTTCCACATGGCTTTCGACCCGCTTGCAGGTTCTCGTCGCCTTGACCGTGCTGCAGTCATCCGCCCATTCATAGGTCGGCGTGCCCCAGTCGTGGCCGAGGGGTCCGGAAACGGAAACCAGCTCCGCGGAATCCGTGTAGGTATTCTCCCCATAGACCACGGTCAGGGTGCGCAGGAATACGGCGGCGTCGAGACAGGTCGCTTCCGAGGTGGTTTTGTCATCGACAGAAACCGTAAGGGTGTCCGTGTACGCAATGCTGGCGCCGCTTCTCACGGCAACGGCGTAGCTTCCTTCATCGGTGATGACGAAGGTGAAGTCGTCCGTCGGGTCGGAGGTTGAGGTGTCCGCAGCACTCTGGGCATTGGCGGCTGCGCGCATTCCGTTCCCTTCTTCTCCGGGCTCTTCCGGATCGTTCGTCAGCTCAGCCTCATAATCCGGGACGTAGTTGTTCTTCGCCGGATCACTGCCCGTGCCGTAGTCTCCTCCGCTGAGTCCCTCCGGATCGAGAACGACCGTTACCTTGATGCCGCCGTTTTCCGGATCGACTTTCGGAGTGATCGTCAGGGCATCCGGGTCGATCACCAGCGGGACGGAAATCGTGACGGTCTGCGTCGAAACAAGGTTCTGTTCGTCCGTCGCGACCACCGTGTATTCTCCTCCGTAAGTGACGGGGAAGCTGACGCTGCATTCGGTCCCGTTCACGCCGGTTACGGGATACCCGTTCACCGTGAGGGAAGCGATTTTGCTGTCCGCATGAACTGTGATTTGAATCGCGGATTCCGCGGCGGACAGACTGATGCGCGGCGCCTTAAATTCGATCTGATCCATCGGGATCAGCGCCTGGCTCCAGGTGCCGTCCTTCGCCGTGATCCGGACGAGGAACATGCCGTTCTCGGTGACGGGCCAGCGTCCGTCGGAAGCCTGATTCAATTCTCCGCTCATCGTGAAGAACGCTGCCTCGCTGAAGTAAGCCGCGATGCTGCCTCCGTCGGGAACGGAGACGGTGTTGACAAGATACGGATAGTAATGGATCTTGCCGCTTTCCACGGGCGTTCCGTCCTCCGTCTCAAAGTGGAGAACGGGCGCTTCGGGAGCGGAAGCGATCGCGTCGGAGGAGACGAAGTTGTTGAACCAGTCGACGCCGACCGTGCAGACGCGCGTGTTTCCGACCTTGTCGGAAGCGCTTCCCTCGAAGGGGACGCCGCCGGTGTTGGCGGTAAAGGTTACATCGAAGCTCCAGAGCGTATCGCTGATCTTTTTGAGAGACGCCGGCTCGGCTCCGTTCCATTTCACGGATTGAAGCACTGCGTCGTCCGTCACGTAACAGGTGATCGTCACCGCTTCGCCGGGCTGCATGGAGGCGGTATCTGGGAAGCTGCGGCTCCAGTAGAAGTTCGG
>CACWLT010000248.1 GCA_902761695.1 uncultured Ruminococcus sp. | reverse complement strand
CCGAAATCGTTGCCCAAGGTATCCGACAACGCGATAGACTGGGAGCGATATATTGAAAACCGCAAATCTTCGGTTCGTTGCAAGGTAGAGCTCGCATTTCGTATTATCAAGTGCCAATTTGGCTATCGCAAAGTGGTCTATCGTGGACTCAAGAAGAACGAGAACAGGCTGTACGCAATGTTCGCCTGTGCGAATCTCTATGCCCTGGCGTTAGCCGGGCGAAAACTTCGGGAAGCATGATAGGGGCTTATTGCGCCCATTTCAGCGAAAATCGAATAGTTTTCCACCGAAAACCAACGATATTTCCGGCGAATTCTGATCAATTACAGAATTCTATGGAGCTGTCGCGACGGATACTCGACTTATTCAGTGGTTCCTTAGCAAAAACAAGTTTTCCGTTGCAGATTTCCCGGAACGTACTATAATAAGTTCCATGACAGGAGGGACTTCCATGCCGAAACAACTTGCGATCTTTGATCTGGACGGGACGATCCTAGATACGCTGGCGGATCTTCATCAGAGCGTCAACCACGCGCTTTCGTGCAGCGGTTTTCCGCTCCGGACGCTGAACCAGGTCCGTCAAGATGTGGGAAACGGGATCCGGAAGCTCATCGAGCGGAGCGTCCCGGCGGGGACGCCCGATTCCGCAGCCGAACGGGTCTACCGGGATTTCACCGCTCACTATGCCGGCCACTGTGCGGACCTCACGAAGCCGTATCCGGGGATCCCGGAGCTGCTTCCGGCGCTGCGCCGGGCGGGATTCCGGACCGCCGTGGTTTCCAACAAGGCGGATTATGCCGTCCGGACGCTCTGCGAGCATTTCTACCCCGGCCAGTTCGACATGATCCTTGGAGAGCGGCCGGATATTCCGAAAAAGCCGGCGCCGGATCCGGTCTTCCGGGTTCTGAAGGATCTTTGCTGCAGCCCCGGGGACGCCGTCTATATCGGCGACTCCGAAGTGGACATCGAAACCGCCCGGAACGCAGGGATCCCCTGCGTCAGCGTGGACTGGGGCTTCCGGGAGCGATCCCTACTGATGCAGGCCGGAGGTGCGCCCATCGTCTCCTCCCCGGCGGAGCTGCTCCGTTTGCTCACCGGTCTCTGACCCGGAGCTCCCAGAAGGCCACGGCGCCTGCCGCCGCCACATTCAGCGAATCCACCCCATGGGACATGGGGATCCGCACGGTATAGTCGCAGGCCGCCACGGTCCGCGGATCCAGTCCGTCCCCTTCGGTCCCCAGGATCAGCGCCAGACGCTCCTCCTGTCTCAGGACCGGATCCTCCACGGAAACCGCCCGGTCGTTCAATGCCATAGCCGCAGCGGCGAAGCCCAATCCCCGCAGAGTCCGGAGCCCCTTTTCCGGCCAGTCTTCATTTTCTGTCCCGATCCAGGCCCAGGGCACCTGAAACACGGTGCCCATGCTGACCCGCACCGCCCGGCGGTGAAAGGGATCGCAGCAGGTGGGCGTGACGAGGACCGCATCCATCCCCAGGGCGGCGGCACTCCGGAAGATGGCCCCCACGTTGGTGGGATCCACGATGCCCTCCAGCACCGCCACCCGGCGGGCATTCCGGCACACCTCCTCCGGAGACGGAATCGCAGGGCGCTTCATGGCGCACAGGATTCCTCTGGTCAGCGCGTACCCCGTCAGGGACGCCAGCAGTTCCCGGTCTCCCGTGTACACCGGCACATCCCCGCAGCGGCGGATCAGTTCCTCCGCATCCCCGTGGATGTGCCGCCGCTCCATGAGCAGGGACACGGGCTGGAGTCCTGCATCGAGGGCATGCCCGATCACCTTCGTGCTCTCCGCGATCAGCATCGCCCGGGATGGATCCCGGCGGGATCGGAGCTGCGCCTCCGTCAGCCGGGTGTATACATCCAGCTCCGGCCGGCTGAGATCTGAGATTTCCACAATGTTCGCCATGTTCTTCTCTCCTTTTCCGCTGTCATGATGGTAGCATCCTGCGGACGCTCCGTCAAGCGTACCGCCGTTTTTTTTCATTGACAAAACACAAAACTTCCGATACTCTGACAGAGAGCTCATTTCAACAGGAAGGTGCAGGATCATGCCTAATCAGTTTTCCAGAACACAGCGGATGCTCGGCCCCGAGGCCATGGAGCGTCTTGGATCTTGCAGAGTCGCCGTGTTCGGGATCGGCGGCGTTGGCGGCTATGCCGCCGAAGCGCTGGTCCGGTCCGGGATCGGCGCCATCGACCTCATCGACCACGACACCGTCAGTCTCACAAACCTGAACCGGCAGATCTTCGCGCTTCACAGCACGCTGGGCATGCAGAAGGTGGATGCCGCCCGGCAGCGTCTGATGGACATCAACCCGGATCTGATCCTCAGGACGCACCCCGTGTTCTACCTGCCGGAAAATGCGAATGATTTCGATCTGACGGAATACGACTACATTGTGGACGCGGTAGATACCGTCACCGCCAAGCTCGCGCTGGCTCAGAACGCCGGCCTTGCCGGTGTTCCGATCATCAGCGCCATGGGAACCGGCAACAAGCTCGACCCCTTCGCTTTCCGGATCGCGGATATCTATCAGACCTCCGTCTGCCCCCTGGCCCGGATTATGCGGAAGGAGTGCCGGAAGCGGGGGATCCGCAGTCTCAAGTGCCTGTACTCCACGGAGGAGGCCCTTGTCCCGCTGGAGGAGGACCCGGAGGAACCCACCGGCCGACGGCAGACGCCCAGCTCCAACGCTTTCGTCCCCGGGTGCGCCGGACTGATGATCGCCGGAGAGGTGATCCGGGATCTGACGGAGGGGATCCGCCCATAACCCAGACCTGTACGCCGTCGGGAGCCTCCGGCGGCGTTTTTGTCCGCAGAGGGCAGGTTTCGCTGAGATTTGTTGACTTTTCTGCCAACTATTTTATAATAAAAGCAACAATCACACTTCAGGAGGAAGAGGTTATGTTTTGTCCAAGCTGCGGCAGCAAATTGCCTGACCACGTAAAATTCTGCACGACCTGCGGGAAAAAGCTTCCGGACGCGCTGGTGGAGAAAGCGGCGCAGCAGGCCGCCCGGAATCCAAAGACCGAAGCCGCGCCTTCGGTCCGGCAGCCGGAGCGCCCTGCCCCGGTTCCGGCGCAAAAGCCGAAACGCAGCAAGGCCCCGTTTATCATCCTGGGTGCTGTTGCAGCGGTGCTCCTGATCGCAGCGCTCTCCATTTTCCTGTTCTCTGCTCGTCTGGATTCCGATACCAGCACTTCCGCCGTTCTGGAGGACCGGGAGGAGGATACGGCCCAGACCCACAGCCGTCCCCGGACGGATGAAGGTTCCGCTGAGGAGGCTGCGGGGGATTCCTCTGCTCCTGTTTTAGCGCCTTCTGCCGTGGCTTCTCCTGCGGCTGCGGAGGCGCAGCCCTCCCCTGTTCCGTCTCCCTCCCCTTCGCCTGAGCCTCTGGGGACGGATTTCCAGTCCCTGCTGAGCCATCTCAACAACAATCTCACAAGGCAGGGCTCCCTGTCCATTGTGGCCTCTGACATGTCGGATTACCCCAACGTCAAGCTCTATGTGAACTATACGGACACGGCGGGAGAACCCATCCTTCTGACCTCGCCCACCGCCGGCATCACCGAAGCCATCGCGGGCGGCGAGGAGATCGAACGGACGATCCGCAGCGTGGAACGGCTGGAGGGCAACGAGGGGATCGGCTTTGACATCCTCGTGGACAAGTCCGACAGCATGAGCGGCGACATGGCCCAGATGCAGCAGATCCTCCAGACCTTTATCCGCAGCATGGACTACGGCTCCGGCGACCACGCGGAGATCATCTCCTTTGACAGCTACATCATGTATATGTGCTCGGACACCTCCGACATGGACAATCTGCTCAACGGCATCGCCAACATGACGCCCTACGGAATGACGGCCCTCTATGACGCCCTGGTCACCGGCATCAACAACGCCGCGAGCCGGATCGGCCCCAACTGCGTCATTGCCTTCACCGACGGTAACGACAACGAGAGCACCCACACCTATCCGGAGGTCATCCAGCTCGCCCTGGAAAAGGGGATCCCCCTGTATCTGATCGGCACCGGCGGCGCGGATTCCTCCATCCTCTCCCAGATGGCAGAGGAGACAGGCGGCCACTACTGGGATATCCAGAGCATCGGCGGCATGGACGAGGTGCTGCAGGAGATCTACAAGGATCAGAAAAACATGTACTGCATCGAATATGTCTCCGACGAGGGCGCCGACCCCTATGCCCTCCGGACCATCTCCTGCGTGCTGGAGGACGCCGATACCGGCGCCTGCGCGGAACACACGGACTTCCAGCCCGCCGTTCCCCTGACGGTCAAGCCCCACTCCTCCCGGTATGAGATCATCGCCGCTGACATCAGCTGGTCGGAGGCGAACAACATCTGTATCGCCAATGGCGGACATCTGGCCACCATCACCTCGCAGGAGGAGATGGACCTGCTGACGGAAATGTCGGACACTGGACCACCGGCGAACCCTTCGACTACACCGCCTGGTTCCCGGGAGAGCCCTCCCGCAACGACAAGGACGGCACCCCGGAGTTCTACCTGATGCTCTGGTATGTGCAGGACTACTGGTCCTGGAACGACCAGCGGGACGACGTGATCAACGACACCGGTCTGAGCTACTTCCTGGGCAACACCGGCTATATCTGCGAATACGAGGACTGACCGGATGCGTACGAAAACACCTTTCTTAATTTCACTGATTCTGATCATCGGCCTCCTGTGCTCGGGATGCGGACTCCCCTTCCTGCCGGAAGTATCGGAAGCCGCTCCGCCGGCGGAGGAAACCACTCCCGCGGAGACCTGGGGCGCCGCGGCGCTGCCTGCGTCCCCGGAACCGTCTGAAACTTCCGCGCCCGCTCCCGCTCCGGAACCTGAGCCGGAGCCCGTCCCGGAATCTGCGATCGAATCGGAGCCTGTCCCCGGTTCCGCGGCGGAACCGGAGGAGCCGTCCGCCGCCCCGCAGGAGACCCCGGACGAGGCGGAGATCGACGCGCTGCTCTCCGGCATGACGTTGGAGGAGAAGGTGGCGCAGCTCTTCGTGGTGACGCCGGAGGCGCTGACCGGATTCGACGGCACGGTGACCGCTTCCGGCGATCTGACCCGGGAATCCTTTGCGGAGATCCCGGTGGGCGGCCTCGTCTACATGGGCGACAATCTGGAAAACGCTGCCCAGACCCGGGAGATGCTTTCGGATATGCGGGAGATCAGTCTTGACCGCATCGGACTTGTCCCCTTCCTCTGCGTGGACGAAGAGGGCGGCACCGTGGCCCGGATCAGCGGATCCGGCCGGTTTGACACCCGGGAATACCCGGACATGTCCGACGTGGGCGAGACCGGCGACCCCGAAGAGGCAAGGCAGATCGGGGACGAGATGGGTAAATACCTCTCCGATCTGGGCTTCAACGTGGACTTTGCTCCCGTGGCGGACGTACTGAGCAACCCGGAAAACGGGGTCGTCAAATACCGCGCCTTCAGCTCCGATCCGGAAACCGTCGCCGCCATGACCGCCGCGTTTACGCAGGGGCTGGAGGCCCACGGCGTGCTGGCCTCCTACAAGCATTTCCCCGGACACGGAAACACCGCCGAGGATTCCCATCTGGGCTTCGCCGAGAGCGACGCGGATCTGGAGACCCTGCGCGGGCGGGAGCTGA
>CACWLT010000247.1 GCA_902761695.1 uncultured Ruminococcus sp. | reverse complement strand
CTCACGGTATGTGGGAGAAAGACGCCGGGACAAGGTGGGGAAGATGGTGGGAACGCTCTTCACCCTGCTCACCTGCCTGGCGCTGGTGATCACGGCGGTTTTCCTCTTCTCCTATCAGGGGATCATGCGGTGGCTGAACACCCCGGAGGACATCTGGGAATTCACCCGGCAGTACAGCATCACCTGCGTCTGGGGGATCGTGTTTATTTACGGCTACAATCTGGTCTCCGCCATTCTGCGGGGCATGGGCGACTCGAAGCATCCCTTCATCTTCATCGCCGGGGCGTCGGTCATCAACATCGTGCTGGACCTTCTTTTCGTGGGACCCATGGGGATGGGACCCTTCGGCGCGGCGCTGGCTACGGTCATCGGTCAGGCGGTGAGCTTCCTCTTCGCCCTCCGTCTGCTGTACCGGAACCGGGAGCAGATTCAGTTTGACTTTCACCCCGCCCATTTCCGTCTCTACCCGGGGACCACGGGTGAGCTGATCGCGCTGGGGATCCCCATGGTCATTCAGTCTGCGGCGGTGACCTTCTCCATGCTCTTCGTCAACTCCTACATCAACGCCTACGGGACGGTGGCTGTGGCGGTAACGGGCATCGCACGGAAGCTGGAGGGCATGATCGGGGTGGTCTCTCAGGCCATTTCCTCCGCCGGCGGCGCCATGATCTCCCAGGCATTGGGAGCAAGGAAGATAAAGCGCGTACCCGCGGTATGGGGGACGGCGCTCTGGGTGGTGGCGATCCCGTCCGCGGTCTTTGCCGTCATTACGCTCTTTCACCCGGAATGGCTCTTCGGGCTGTTCTCGGATGACGGGGCGGTGCTGACCATGGCGTTGACTTGTATTCCCGTGGCGCTGATCCAGTATCTGGGGGCGACCCTGCGTCCGGCCAGCTTCGCGCTGATCAACGGCTCCGGGAACGCCCGGCTCAATCTGGCGGTGGCTTTGCTTGACGGCATAGCGGCCCGGATCGGACTGGCGCTGCTGCTGGGTGTGGAGCTGGAGATGGGCATCCGGGGCTTCTGGTACGGCAACGCTCTGGCCGGTCTGGTCCCCTTTTTGATCGGCACAACCTACCTCCTCTCCGGCCGATGGAAGAAGCCGCGTATAATGAACAACGCAGAGAACGAAGGGTGTGACGATCTCCCTTCGGAGAATTGACACGGAGTCCGGAACACACCGGACCGGATACAGGAAAGGATTTGCACTATGACTGAGAAAACCTCCGCATCCCTGCAGGTGAATTTCGGCCACGAGACCCTCCGCGTCGAGGCCTGGGGCAGGGGCATCCGGGTCCGCGCCGTGCCCATGGGAACTCTCCCTCTCGACCGGGACTGGGCGCTGGATCTGACGCCGCCCGCCTCACCCGCCGTTGTGACGGAGCGCTCCGTTGAGGTCGGGGACATCCGCTGTGAGCTTCACGGCGACAGGCTGGTCTTCTTCTCCGGGGACCGGCTGCTGTTCGAGGAGCAGAGTTATCCCTGGTCCCTCCACGAGAGAGCGCGGACCTATACCATGCACGCGGGCTCTCCCTCCTTCGCGGCCTCCGTGCGGTTTGAGGCGCAGGACGGGGAGGTGCTTCACGGCATGGGGCAGTACCGCAACGCACGGTATAATCTGAAGGGCTGCACGCTGGAAATGGCCCACCGGAACTCCCAGATCTCCGTGCCTTTCCTGCTGTCCAGCAAGGGATACGGCTTCCTCTGGAACAACCCCGCCGTGGGCCGCGCCGTATTTGCCGAGAACGTTACCGAATGGCGCGCCGAGGCCACGGAATGTGTGGACTACTGGGTCACCGCCGCGCCGACGCCCGCTGAGACCATCGCCAACTACACGGACGTGACCGGGCACGCGTCGCCCCTGCCGGAGAGCCTCATGGGCCTGTGGCAGTGCAAGCTGCGGTACCGGACCCAGGACGAGCTGATGGCCGTGGCGCGGGAATATCACCGCCGGGGGATCCCGCTGGATTCCATCGTCATCGACTTCTTCCACTGGGACTATCAGGGGGACTGGTGCTTCGATCCGGAATACTGGCCCGATCCCGCAGGCATGGTGAAGGAGCTCAGGGAGATGGGCATCCGGCTGATGGTGTCCGTCTGGCCCACCGTCGATCCCCGGTCGAAGAATTACCACGGCTTCGCGGCGAACGGTTATCTGCTCCGGACGGAGAGGGGCCTGCCCTACACCATGAACTTCCAGGGCGAGACGGTCTTCTACGATGCCACCAATCCCGGTGCGCGGAAGTTTGCCTACGACATTCTCCGGAAGAACTACGGACAGTACGGCATCGACATGTTCTGGCTGGACGAGGCGGAGCCGGAGTTCACCGTCAACGACTACGACCACTACCGGACTTATCTCGGGCCCTATCTCGAGGTGGGGAACATCTATCCCCGGATGCACTCGAAAATGGTTTACGACGGACAGGCGGAGGACGGGGTGAAGGATATCCTCAATCTGGTCCGCTGCGCCTGGGTGGGGTCTCCCCGGTACGGGGCCCTGGTGTGGAGCGGGGACATCGAGTCCTCCTTCCGGGAGATGAAGGTTCAGCTGCAGAACGGCCTGAACATGGGCGCGGCCGGGATCCCCTGGTGGATTTCCGACACCGGCGGCTTCTACGGCGGCAACATCGAGGATCCGGTTTTCCGGGAGCTGATGGTGCGGTGGTTCCAGTGGGCCGCCTTCATGCCGGTGCTGCGGATGCACGGTGACCGCATGCCCGACGCGGGGCCTCTGGTTCACGGTCCGGACCACGGCGGAGGATTCTCCCGCTCCGGCGCGCCAAACGAGCTATGGAGCTACGGCGAGGAGGCCTATGAGATCCTGCTGAAATACGCAGGCATCCGCCGGGAGATGAAGGACTATCTCAAAAAGACGGCGGACGAGGCCGTGGCGAGCGGGCTTCCCGTCATGCGGGCCATGTATCTGGAATATCCGGAGGATCCCGTCTGCTGGACGCTTTGGGATCAGTACATGTTCGGCTCCGGGTATCTGGTGGCTCCCGTCACGGAATACGGCGCGCGGGAGAGGAAGGTCTACCTGCCCGCGGGACAATGGACGGATACCGAGGGGAAGACCATCGACAGCGAGGGCGGCTTCGTGACGACCTCCGCACCGCTTGACATTATGCCGGTGTTCCACAGGAAGGGCTGAGCTTCCCGTTTGACGGCAAAAAGGGGCAATCTGCCTGACGAGGACGGATTGCCCGGATGATAGAAAGACAGGGAGTCAAGAAAGCTCAGAGCAGGGGCTCGATCACTACATGGATCCTGTCGCCGTCGTGCTTGTTCAGCTTTTTCCGGATGGATTTCAGCACGCCGATGATATAGCATACCGAGCCGTCCGGGTTTTTCAGCCCCATATTGACGATGCTGCCTTCGTAGGGGATGCCGTCGAACGCGGCCCGGACTTTCACCCGTCCCCGTCCGAATTCCGCCCGGATATCCAGGGGAAAGGGAACATAGGCCCCGCCGTCGTCGGGATTCTCACAAAGCACGGTGTCGTATTCGAAGCGTTTTCCATCGGGGGACGAGCGGATTTCCACGGGATACTCTCCTTTCGGCGGATGAATTAAGCAAGGCGCTGGGTCGGCCGGCTGAACCGGAGAACTGCGCGGAAGAATAGGAATCAGGATGCGGGAGGCATGCGCATGAGAATCCTTTTTGTCAGACACGGAGAACCGGACTATGCCCGCGACTGCCTGACGCCCCTCGGCGAAGAACAGGCCGGGGCGGCGGCGGCGCGGCTCAGGGATGAGGGGATCGAGGCGATCTACACCTCGCCCATGGGAAGAGCCCGGCAGACGGCGGAGGAGACGGCAAAGATCCTGGGGCTTGAGCCGATCGTTCTGGACTTCATGCACGAGATCCACTGGGGATCCGCCGATGGGACGCCCGTTTTCGCGGACGGACACCCCTGGCACATCGCAGACGAGATGGCAAGTCAGGGATGGGATCTCACCGACCGGGGGTGGAAGTCCCATCCGTTCTTCGTCCACAACCGGGCCGTGGAAGAGGTGGAGAAGGTGGAGCGGGGGATCGACGGCTGGCTTGCCTCGCTGGGCTACGAACGGGAGGGGGCGTACTATCGCTGTGTCCGGGAGGACGAGGAGCAGCACACCGTCGCCCTGTTCAGTCACGGCGGATCCTCCTCGGCGGCCATGGGACGGATTCTGAATCTGCCGTTCCCCTACATGTGCGCCGTGCTCCATCTGCCCTTCACCGGCATCACCGTCATCCGGCTGGACAGGCACCCGGGATCCCTCCGATTGCCCGTTCTGGAGCTGGCGGGAGACGGGAAGCATATTCAGTGATGCCCTTTGCGGGACCGACATGCCCTGCCGAAGCATTGAGACCCGAACCGGGATATTCCGGCTGTCGGGTCTTTTTCACGCGGTGAAAGCGGCCGGTTCATTCGATTCCGGTCCGTTCCTTCAGCTCAGTGACCAGCCGGCTCAGCGTGGTCCGGGACAGCTCGGCTTCCATGGCCTGCCGCGCGCTCTCCAGTCTGCCGTCCATGATGGCGTGGATAGTCCGGCCGACGGGGCAGAGGGGATTGGGGTTTTCATGGAAGTGGAACAGCGCTTCCTCCTTTTCCACGGCGCGGAAGATGTCCAGCAGGGTG
>CACWLT010000246.1 GCA_902761695.1 uncultured Ruminococcus sp. | reverse complement strand
AAAGCAGCTCGCGGTCCCAGGCATTGATATAGTACTTGAACTCATGCCTGTATTTTGCTTCAGATACCATAGAACCCTCCTTATCGTTATCATCCATCATATTACCACAATCCGCAGAAAAAGTCAATGGATTCCCAGCATTTTCCCATGAGCTTGCGAACTTCTCTCCGCATGGAAAAGTATACCCTCTGCATGTGACGGGAATTTGAAGGCGGGGTGACGGGAGGATTAAATCCGGATGAAGAAACGCTGCAGGAAAAAACGGGACGAATCCGTCCGCCGCTCTTGCGTTCTCCGGGAAAAGGGAGTATAATAACGGGGAATGGACTCAATCTGAAGAAAGGACTGCCGCCCCCATCGACGGCGGTAAACAGAATACGATATGAAACTTGGCATCATCGGTCTCCCCAACGTGGGAAAAAGCACGCTCTTCAACGCTCTGACGGGACAGGGAGCGCCCTCCGCCAACTATCCCTTCTGCACCATCGATCCCAACACCGGCGTGGTGCCCGTGCCGGACCATCGGCTGGACGTGCTGGCGGAGATGTATCACCCGGAGAAATACACCCCGGCCACGGTGGAGTTCGTGGACATCGCGGGGCTGGTGCGCGGGGCGTCCAAGGGCGAGGGGCTGGGCAACAAGTTCCTCTCCCACATCCGGGACGTGGACGCGGTGGTGCATGTGCTGCGCTGCTTCGAGGACGGGGACATCATCCATGTGGACGGCTCCGTGGATCCGGTGCGGGATCTGGAGACCATCAACATGGAGCTGATCTACGCGGATCTGGAGGTGCTGGAGAAGCGGATCGAAAAGACCCAGAAGCTGCTCAAGGGCGACAAGTCCCTGGCGGACAATCTGGCGGTCTACGCGAAGCTCGAAGAATCCCTGAACGAGGGGAAGACGGCCCGGCAGACGGAGCTCACCGAGGATGAGCGGGCGCTGCTGGAGGACCTGAATCTGCTGACACTGAAGCCCATCATCTACGTGGCCAACGTCAGCGAGGACGAGGCGGCGGGGGTCTCTCCGGACAACGAGAAGTTCAATGCCCTGAAGGCCGCGGCGGACGCGGAGGGGGCGGAGGTCATCCCGGTCTGCGCGGGGATCGAGGCGGAGATCGCGGAGCTGGATCCGGAGGAGAAGAAGGTATTCTTAGAGGATCTGGGCATTGCGGAAAGCGGGCTGGACCGGCTCATCAAAGCGTCCTACACGCTGCTGGGCTACATCAGCTATCTGACGGCGGGGCCGAAGGAGGTCCGGGCCTGGACCATCGTGAAGGGCACGAAGGCTCCCCAGGCGGCGGGCAAGATCCACTCCGACTTCGAGCGGGGGTTCATCCGGGCGGAAATCGTTTCCTACGACGATCTGATCGCCTGCGGGTCCATGAACGCGGTGAAGGAAAAGGGTCTGCTCCGGAGCGAGGGCAAGGACTACGTCATCGAGGACGGGGACGTGGTGCTGTTCAGGTTTAATGTCTGATACTGATCCCAGGCTAAAAAGGGAACGCGACTTCTTGAAAGGGAAGCCCAGAGCAGCAGGCTGCTCGGCAAGAACTTTATAATACACTGGTGCAGCTTCCTTCTCAAAGTGCAGCACGGGGTAACGTACAGCGCATCTCTTCAGGTTTTGTTTTTCACACACCTTACTCAGATTGCCTCTTGGGGGTGAGAGGAGTACGAAGTCCGACCGAAAAAAGCGCGCTCTTCCCTGCTCTTGGTGAGCGGGAGGGGCGCGGTGTTTTATTGGAGGGGGGCGGGGATGCCGTACATGGTGCGGTACTCGTTTTCGAGAATGGCGCAGATGCCGACGGAGACGTATCTGCCTTTGACGAAGAGGCTGTCCCGGTGGAGGCCCTCATAGGTCATGCCGACCTTTTCCATGACGCGGCGGCTGCGGTCGTTGCCGATCATATAATGGGCCTCGATGCGGTGGAGGCGCAGATTGAGGAATCCGAAGCGGAGGATGGCCCGGACCGCTTCCGGCGCGACGCCCATGCCCCAGTAATTGCGGTTGAGGACATAGCCGATCTCCGCGGCGTTGGATTCCAGGTCGAACCGGGTAAAGCCGCAGGTGCCGATCATCTTGTCCGCGTCCCGCCAGACAACGGCCCAGTCGTGGAAATCCCCGGCCCGGTAGCGGGACTGGAGATAGCTGAGGTAGCGGCGGGTAAAGGTTTCGGACTCGTGGGGCTTCCAGAGGAGATATTCCGATACGGCGGGATCCCGGGAGTATTCGAACATATCCGCGCTGTCGGATTTCAGCATTCTGCGCAGGGTCAGGCGCGGGGTACGGATCTCGGGCGGATCCCGGAAAATCCGCGTCAGTTCGTCATGGTTCATAGGCTTCCCCCTGGGACCGGGATTATCTGCACCATTATAAACCATCGGTGGCCGGTTTGCAAGGCTCCGGCGCAACAAATTTAACAATTCGCGGGTTGTAATGGGCGGCGGGGTGTGGTACACTTGGCATGAAAACGGGGGCGGGCGCATAGGATCGGACAAACCGCAATTCCGGGAGGCGCTCTCCATGGTTGAGTTTTCCCATCGCCGGGCCGTTGTGCTCTGGCTCCGCCGTTTGCTGTCCGCCGCTCTGTCCTGTCTTGCCGCCGCCGTGATCGCGGGACGGTGGGGGGGAGAGGCGGTCTACACCGTGGGGGCTGGTCCTTCCCTGCTCTCCTGGCTTCATCCGTCCGCGCTGTTCTGTCTTCTGGCCATGGCGGCGGGGACGTCGGTTTTCGGGGCCCTGCTTCTGGAGGCGGGATGCATGCTGGACGGGGCGGCCTTCGGGCTGGTCTGCGCGCTTATGGCGGAGGGGCGGTTCGTGACGGCGCGTCCCATGCTGTTCATGGGATTGACGATTCCCCTGCTGATTCTCCGGGCCGGATTATGCGCGGCGGTGCAGGCGGGGGCTGAGAGAATGCTCCTGGCCTACGGGTGGGGGGACGAGGTCGGTTTCCGGGCCGCGCTGGGTTCCGGGTGCGCCGCTTCCCTGACCTCTGCCGGGTGCGTGCTGGCGGCTTCGGCTCTGCTGCGGCTGGCGGCGGGGTGATTTCGGAGATACAGAAACAGATATATACTTATTGAAGGAGAATACAGATGCCGGATTTCAATCGCGATCCGCGGGAAAAACGGATGTCCCTTGACGAGATCGAGGCGGCGGAACAGGCGGAGATGGCGGAGAAGAAGAAGTTCAATCTCTTCTCACGGGCCTACCGGGACGGGAAGGGCGTGGACAAGGAGGAGGCTGCCATCGCGGACAACCCCACCTTCATCAACTTTTTCCGGCTCTGCTGGCGGAAGATAAACGAGCTTTTGTCCGTGAACCTGATCTCCATCGTGGGGAACTTCCCGATCTTTTTCTTCCTGTTCGCCATGAGCGGGTACATGTCCATCCACACCACCTCGCCGAACTACGCCGTCTACGGTCCGCTGTGGGGGGCGAAGCTGTTTCACAACTCCCCCGCCGTCTCCGCGCTGTGGACGATGTACGGGCGGACCTCTCCGGTGACGGTGCACACCGCGGGCGACTACATCTTCATGGGGCTGGCGTTCCTGCTCCTTTTGACCCACGGGCCGGTGCGGGCGGGCGTGACCTATCTCCTGCGGAACATGTTCCGGGCCAAGCCGGTGATGATGCTGCAGGACTTCTTCGATGCCATCCGGCGGAATCTGCGGCAGGCGCTGATCGTGGGGGCGCTGGATCTCATTGTGCTGGCGCTCATGGTTTACGACATCGTTTTCTTCTACCTGAATTTCCAGGCGTCCACCATGATGAGCGCCATGTTCTTCCTCAGTCTCTGGATGATCGTGCTGTACTGGGTCATGCGGCCCTACATCTGGCTGCAGCTGGTGACCTTTGACATCAGCATCTGGAAGAACGTCAAGAACGCGCTGCGGTTCACGGCGGTGGGGCTGAAGCGGAATTTCCTCGTGTTCCTGGGGACGCTGTTCATGGCGGGCTTTGAATACATGCTGCTGGTGGTCTACTTCCCGCTGGGGGTGATCTTCCCCTTCGTGATCCTGCCTTCGGTGCTCATGATGATGGGGGTCTACGGGGCGTTCCCGGTCATCAAAAAACACATGATCGATCCGTACTACGAAAACGCCTGAGCGGAATACGCCCGGCTTTACAGAAAGGACAAAAACAATGAAGGTTATTTCCACGGACAAAGCTCCCGCCGCCATCGGTCCCTACTCCCAGGCCATGGTCACCGGCTCCCTCGTCTTCACCTCCGGGCAGATCCCGCTGGATCCGGTCACCGGGGCGGTTGTGGGCGACGACATCACGGCCCAGACCGAGCAGGTGATCGCCAATCTGAAGGCGGTGCTGGCGGAGGCGGGCACGGATCTGACGAAGGCGGTCAAGACCACGTGCTTCCTGAAGAACATGGGGGATTTCGCGGTATTCAACGGGATCTACGCGAAGCACTTCACGGGCAATCCCGGACGCAGCTGCGTTGAGGTGGCCGCGCTGCCAAAGGGGGTTCTTGTGGAGATTGAGGTTATCGCGGAGATCTGAATTCAGCTTCTTCAAGCAGTATTTATGAACAGGGTCGCGGGCGGACAGTCTGCGATCTTTTTTTGACGAATGGGCGCGGGAGATTTTGTGAAATTTTTAAATTCGCTCTTTTCAAGGGCGGGGATTTATGCTATAATGACGAAAAG
>CACWLT010000245.1 GCA_902761695.1 uncultured Ruminococcus sp. | reverse complement strand
ATGAAGCCTCCTCCCAGTCCCTGGCCCTGAAAAGGACCGCCGCCCTGACCCCGGATATCGCCGTATTCACCAACCTAACCCCGGAGCATCTGGATTTCCACCGCACCATGGAGGATTACTTCCAGGCGAAGGCGTCCCTGTTGGAGCGTGTTCCCCGGGCGGTGATCAACGGCGACGACCGCTGGCTCACCCGCCTGCCCGCCATGTTTCCCGGAGCGGAATTCACCGTCTGCTCCGCCGGATCCGGGAGCGGGGAAGGAGGACGGCGGCGGACGGGAGGCGGCAGATACGACGTGTGTGCCCGGCGGATCCGCTCCCTGGGACCGGACGGCATGGAGTATCTTTACTTCTCCGGCCGTGCGGTCTTCCGGGTGAGGACGCCCATGCCGGGGGTGTACTCCGTGACCAACACCATGCTGGCCTCGGCTGCGGCTCTGCTGACCGGCGCGGATCCTGCTGTGGTGCGGGACGCCGTGTGCGGATTCCGGGGCGCGGACGGACGGCTGTTCCGGGTGCGGGTCCCGGACGGAGTGAACAAGCCCGCCGTGTTCATCGATTACGCTCATACGCCCGACGCCATGGAAGCGGTTCTCACGGCGGTGCGCGAGTTCTCCCCCGGGCATCTGACCGTGGTGTTCGGCTGCGGCGGGGAACGGGACCGGAGCAAAAGACCCCTCATGGCCCGGGCTGCGGAGAGGCTGGCGGACGAAGTTGTCATCACCTCGGACAATCCGCGCGGCGAGGATCCGGACGCCATCTACCGGGACATTCTGGCGGGACTGCGGGGCGGGAAGCCCTACACTGTCATCCCCGACAGAGCGAGGGCCATCCGGTACGCCGTGGGATCCGCTCCCCGGGACGGAACGGTGCTGCTGCTGGGCAAGGGGCACGAAAAATACGAAATCACCGCCGGAGGGAAAACGCCCTTCGACGAGGAAGCGGTCGTCGGGGAAGCGCTCAGGATCTGGGGATCCGTCGCCGGCGGTCGGAATGAATAAAGAATAAACGGAAATGACGAGCCGTCCGGCCGCATCGCGGTAAATCGGGATGAAGCGGACGGGACAGGAAACGGCGGAACCGGACGGTCTGGAGCCTCCGGCCGGCGGGAAAGGGCTGGGATAGCAGGATGAGCGTGGAACTGAAGCTGAGGACCTATACGCCGGCGGAGATTGCCGAAGTGACCGGCGGCAGGCTTGCGTTATACGGAGGCGCGGACGGAAAAGAGCCGGTGAAGGCGGTGGCCATCGATTCCCGGGAGACCGGGGAGGGCATCCTCTTTGCCGCCATCAAGGGAGAGCGGAACGACGGGAACAACTTCATTCCCCAGGCGCTGGAGGCCGGGTCCGCCTGCTTCCTCTGCCAGTTCGTCCCCGAGGCGGCGGAGCAGTCCGGAAAGGCCTTCGCGGCGGTGATCGTGGAGGACACCGTGGCGGCCATGGGTGCTCTTGCGGCGGAATACCGGAACCACACCCGGGCGAGATTCGTCGCGGTGACCGGATCCGTGGGCAAGACCACCACCAAGGAATTCATCTACGCGGTGGCCTCCGCCTCCTTCCGGACCTACAAGACCCAGGGCAACTACAACAGCACCATCGGCATGCCCCTGACCATCTTCGGCATCGGCCCGGAGGACGAGGTGGTGGTGCTGGAGATGGGCATGAGCAATCTCGGGGAGATCGAGACCATGTCCCGTATCGCCCGTCCGGATATCGCGCTGGTGACCAACATCGGCACCTCCCATCTGGCGTCCCTGGGCACCCGGGAAAACATCTGCCGGGCCAAAATGGAGATCCGTCTCGGCATGCCGGAGGACGGGGTCCTGATCCTCAACGCGGACGAACCTCTCCTGGCCGCTGAGGCGGAGAAGCTGCCGAAAAAGCCCTGCCTCATGAGCCTCTACAACCATTCCGGCGACTTCCGGGCCGTGAATATCCGCCAGAAGCCGGACGGCATCGTCTACGACCTCATCTACGAGAGCAAGGCCGTGACCAACGTGGAGGTCCCCGCGCTGGGACGGCACAATGTCTACAACTCCCTGGCCGCCTATGCCGTCGGCGTGCAGCTGGGCATGACGGACGACATGATCCGCCGGGGGCTGAAGAACTTCGTCGGCGCGGACATGCGGCAGAAGATCTACGACGTGGGCGGCATCACCGTCATCGACGACTGCTACAACGCCTCTCCCGAATCCGTCCGGGCCGCCGTGGACGTGCTGGTGGCCATGGCCGGGGAGAAGAATGCCCGCCCCGCCGCCCTTCTGGGAGATATGCTGGAGCTGGGCGACTATTCCCGCCTCATGCACGACCAGATCGGCCAGTATGTGGCGCAGATGGGCGTTCAGAAGCTCTTCTGCTTCGGCATGACCGCGGATATCGTGGCGGAGGCGGCCATCAAGAAGGGGGTCCGGGCGGAGAATGTCTTCGTCTGTCTGGACACCCGGGACGCGCAGGGCATGGCGGACATGATCCTCGGGGCGCTGGAACCCGGCGACATCCTTCTGGTGAAGGCAAGCCGCGCCGTGGCAGCTGAGAGGGTCATCGAGTGCATGAAAAAGCGGAAGGTAAAAAAGAAAAAGTGATCCGGGCGGGTGCCTGAGAACACGGGACAAAATATAAAGTAAGGAAGTAAAGCATCCATGCGGGAGAGTCTGATATTCGTGGCGGCCATGGTCCTGGTGTTCGCGGCCACCGTCCTGATTTCGAAAAAGCTGATTCCGGTGCTGAAAAGCCGGAAAATGGGGCAGAAGATCCTGGATATCGGCCCCCGGTGGCATAAGAGCAAGGAAGGCACCCCCACCATGGGCGGTATTGCCTTCATCATTCCGGCGGTTCTCGTGGGGATCGCGGGCTGTGTCATCATCGCCGTGACCGACGGGATCCGGGCCAGCCTGCCCCTGGTGTTCACCCTGTTCTACGGTCTCTGCGGCGGTCTGATCGGCATGATCGACGACAGCGCGAAGCTCCGCAAGAAGCAGAACGAGGGCCTGACCGCGCCTCAGAAGTTCCTCCTGCAGGTGCTGGCGGCGGGGCTCTACCTCTTCGGCATGGCCATGGTGCGCCGGGCCTCGGGACTCTCTCCCATGCACGAGATCTATTTCCCCTTCATCGACATAAACGTGAATTTCGGGATCTTCTACTATGTGATCGCGCTTTTGCTGCTGGTGGGCGTCATGAACTCCGTGAACCTGACGGACGGCATCGACGGCCTCTGCTCCAGCGTGACCCTGATTGCCGGCGTGTTCTTCGCGGCCTCCGCCTACTTCACGGACGGAGCGGCACCGGAGCTGTCCCCCCTGATCCTGGGCGCCATTCTGATCGGCTCCTGCGCAGGCTTTCTGGTGTATAATTTCTACCCGGCCCGGGTATTCATGGGCGATACGGGCTCCCTGTTCCTGGGCGGCCTGGTGGTGGGCGGCGTCTTTATGATGGAGAATCCCCTGCTGGTGATCGTGTTCGGCTTCTGGTACATCCTCGAGACCGCGTCCGTCATGCTGCAGGTGGGATACTTCAAGCTGACCCACGGCAAGCGGCTCTTCAAGATGGCCCCCATCCACCATCACTTCGAGCAGCTGGGCTGGTCCGAGGTGAAAATCGTGGCGGTGGCCTCCGCCCTGACTGCCGTGCTGTCCCTGGTGTCCCTTGTGTGGGGCCTTCGGTGAAGCGGGAACGGCAGAATCCCCGATTTGTATACTGAGACAGCAGACCAAACGTTGGTTTTCAGGCGTGCGGCTGCCGGAGCCCTTTCTCCGCCCGGGGTTCAGGCACCGGATACCAATTCCGGCAAGCTTTTGCTTGTTGGCGGAGCAATAACGAAGGAAAAAGGAGGCGGCGCATGAACGAACCCTATGACGGCACCCCCCGCCCGCGCCGTACCCCGCAGAATCAGAACGGCAATCCCACGGGACGCACCCGGAATCCGGCGGCAGGGATGAGATCCGCGCCGAACCGGAACCCGCAGACGGAAAGACCGGAGGGAGCGGTCCGCACCGCACAGCCTGTCCGGAACCGGTACGCGGCCGGAAGAGCAAGAGGGCAGGCGTCCGGAACCCGTACAGGCGGGGGACAGAACATGGTGCCCACCACGGGCGGCGCCGCAGCGGAAGGGCTCAGGACGGGCGGCATTCGTCCGAACCGGGAGCAGCGGAAGATCGAGCGCTACGAGCGGTACAGCGACCGGAACATGACCCGCTGGCAGGAACAGGAGAGACGGGAAAACGCCTGGCAGCGCGGGATCATCCGGGTGAAGAGCAGCGCGGACCGTCCCCTACTGATCCTGGCGGTGATTCTTCTGGCCCTGGGGACCATCACGGTTCTCAGCGCGAGCTATCCGCTGGCGGTGCGCAAGGGCAGGGAAGCCCTGTATTTCGCCAAGCGGCAGGGACTGTTCCTGCTGCTCGGCATGATCATGGCGGCAATTGGCTGGAAGCTGCCCTACGAGCACCGGGTGATGCGGCGGCTGATCCCCATCGGTGTGTGGCTCTTCGCGGCGGGATGCCTGGTGGCCGTGAACTTTATCGGCGTATCCGAGGGCGAGGCCCAGCGGTGGATCCAGATCCCCGGCGTGCCCGTCACCATACAGCCCTCCGAGATCATGAAGATCGGCGAGGTCATGCTGCTGGCCATGTACGCCGATTTGATGAAGAAGCGCATGTCCGACGCGAGCT
>CACWLT010000244.1 GCA_902761695.1 uncultured Ruminococcus sp. | reverse complement strand
GCCCACCGACCGGTTTGAGATGGCGGGAAAGAGCACCGATTCCACGGACAAATGGGCCATTGACGGCACGGTGGCGGAGATCGGCGGCGAGCTCTACTTCGTCTGGTCCGGCTGGGAGGGGGACGAAAATGTAGCGCAGAACATCTACATCGCCCACATGAAGAGCCCCACGGAGATCGATTCGGCCCGGACCATGCTGTCCTCCCCGGAATACCGCTGGGAGAAGCTGGGCGGGCGTCCCACCATTAACGAAGGGCCGGTGGCGCTCTGCAGGGACGGGACGGTGCACATCATCTACTCCGCCTCCGGAAGCTGGTCGGATTTCTACAATCTGGGCAAGCTGACCTGGCGGGGCGGGGATCCTCTGGACGCGGCAAGCTGGACCAAATCCGCCGATCCCGTCTTTGAGAAGACCGGAACCTGCTTCGGGCCCGGCCACTGCTCCTTCACCACGGCGGACGACGGGTCCACCTGGATCGTCTATCATGGCAATCTGGTCTCCGGCTCCGGATGGGGCGGACGCTCCGTCTGGACGCAGCCCATCTCCTGGGACGGGGACGAGCCTGTGCTGGGATCCCCCATCGGGCCGAAGGAGGAGCTGACGCTGCCCCTGGCCGCCTTCAGCGCGGACGCCGTCCGGAAGGTGAACTGAGGGCGAAGCGGATCCTCGATTTGAGAAACACGAACGACTGCATTGACCATCTGAAAGGAGATTCTCATGAAGAAAAAACTGTCCCTGGTTTTCCTGGCGCTGCTCCTGGCCTCCTGCTCCACCACCACGGTGGTCGACGAGGAGACGACGGCTCAGGCGGGCACCCCCTCCGCGGACGCCGTTGATCCGGCCGAGACCGAAGATCCGGACGCCCGTCTGGACAGCGGACTTCCCGAGGCGGACTACGAGGGCTATCAGTTCCACATTTTCATCCACAACACCATCACCAACGACTTCGAGGCCGAGGAGATCACCGGCGAGCCCATCAACGACGCGGAATACGAGCGGATGGCGGCCGTACAGGACAAGGGCAACTGCGAGATCGTGCCCCTGGTGATTTCGGCGGATAACCGGGGCGGACAGACGCCTCTGGGCACCGCGGTGAAGGCCGGCACCAACGACTACGATCTGGCCTGCCTCTCCGGGTACTCCTCCTGCAACGCGCTGGTAGACGGCTCCCTGATGAACCTCTATCAGGTGGGGAATCTCGATCTCTCCAAGCCCTGGTGGGATCCCTACTGCACGCAGGAATGCACCTTCAAGGACGCGGTGTATCAGATGACCGGCGACATTTCCATCGGCGACAACAAGGCGACCTTCTGCTATTTCTTCAACAAGAACATGTCCGCCACCTACAACCAACCGGACTTCTACGCCATGGTGGACATCATGATGGGCATCGTCAACGCCTCCGGGCTGAAATGCTGTACCATCAACCAGAACGGCGAGCTGGAGCTGACCCTGTACTCCGAGAAGTTCGTCGACGCCTTCGACAAGTTCACCGCCTACGCCTACAACAAGGACGTGACCTGCGCCTACCAGCGTAACGGCTACGCGGCGGACTACGGGCAGATCGCCTTCCGTGAGGGCCGGGCGCTGTTCTTCCTGCAGAACATCGGCGCCGCCACCTCCTTCCGCGACATGGAGGACGACTTCGGCATCCTGCCCCTGCCGCTCTACGACGAGAATCAGGACCGGTACTACAACAGCGCGGCGTCCTGGTCCGTTTCCCTCTACTCCATTCCGAAGAACTCCTACGGCGACGAGGGCTTCGCCCGGGCGGGCTGGATCACCGAGGCGCTGGCCTACGAGTCCCTCTACAGCCTGACGCCGGCCTACTACGAGCAGACCCTGCAGAACAAGGTCTCCCGGGACGAGAACTCCGCCCGGATGCTGGACCTGATCTTCGCCACCCGGACCTATGACTTCGGCTGGTACTTTGAGGTGGGCGGCTACAACGAGGGCATCATGAACCTGCTCCGGGCCTACTCCTCCGACGTTTCCTCCATGATCAAGAAGAGCGAGAAAGTGGCCACGAAGGTACTGAAAAAGTACAACGAAAAGATCGCGGAACAGATCGGGTAAAACAGACAATACTCTTCCGGAAAAGGGGCCTTCGGGTCTCTTTTCCTTTATCCGGTTGGGCAAATCTGCTATCTTTGTGCAGAATCACCGCTTGACAGGAGGGGAATTTGTGCTATAATAGCGGTATGGGATATGTCCGTCCAGGGAACCGCGCACAGAGAGAAACAGGCGCTGGGATTGTTTCCGCGGGGTGAACGGGTACCGCCCTGCCGAATAAAACGGCTTTATAATTCTATACAAATTGAGTGAAAAGCTCGGGTGGAACCGTGCGGTCATCCGCACCCCGAACGGTCTCATACAAACCGAATTGTATGGCGGTCCGTACCCCGGCGTTTTTCTTTTGTCCGGGCGGGCCGATCGGATCGGTCCCCCGTTTTTGTTATGGAGGACGCGGTCCGGAAAAATCTCCCGCAAGGAGGACTACGGCTATGTTCAACGTAAAATTCGGCGACAAGGTTCTCTCTTTTGACTCCCCCGTCACCGTTTACGACGCGGCGAAGGAGGCGGAGCTGATCTCCCGGGACGTGCTCTGCGCCAGAGTGGACGGCAAGGTGCGCGACCTGACCTCTTCCCTCTCGGCCGACGCTGAGGTGGAGCTTCTGACCTTTGAGGATCCGGACGGCGCGAAGACCTTCCGGCACACGGCCTCCCACATTCTGGCCGAGGCGGTGAAGCGGCTCTATCCCGAGACGAAGCTGACCATCGGTCCCGCCATCGACGAGGGGTTCTACTACGACTTTGATTCTCCGGTGAACTTCACGCCCGACATTCTGGAAAAGCTCGAGGCAGAGATGAAGAAGATCGTCAAGGAGAACCAGAAGCTGGAGAAGTTCGTTCTGCCCCGGGCTGAAGCGCTGGAACTGATGAAGGACGAGCCCTACAAGGTGGAGCTCATCAACGATCTGCCCGAGGACGAGGAAATTTCCTTCTACAAGATGGGTGAGTTCACCGACCTCTGCGCCGGTCCGCACCTCTTCTCCACCGGAGCGGTCAAGGCGTTCAAGCTGACGGCCTGCAACGCGGCTTACTGGCGGGGCGACTCCAGCCGGCAGACCCTGCAGCGGATCTACGGCACGGCTTATCCGAAGAAGGACGCGCTGGACGTTTACCTGCAGAAGCTGGAAGAGGCGAAGAAGCGCGACCACCGCAAGATCGGCAAGGATTTACAGCTCTTCATGTCCGACGATCTGGTGGGGCGCGGCATGCCCATGTTCCTGCCGAAGGGCACCATCATCTGGCACGAGCTGGAAAAGTATATCCGGGACAAGGAAGAGAAGCTGGGCTATCAGCACGTTCTGACGCCCTGCGTGGGCACGGTGCAGCTTTATAAAACCTCCGGCCACTGGGATCACTACAAGGAGAACATGTTCCCGGCCATGCAGGTGGACGAGGAGACCTACGTGCTCCGTCCCATGAACTGCCCGCACCACATGATGATCTACCGGAACGAGCCCCACTCCTACCGGAACCTGCCCATCCGCATCGGCGAAATCGCCCACGACTTCCGCTACGAGGCCTCCGGCACGCTGAAGGGCATCGAGCGCGTGCGCCACTTCTGCCAGAACGACGCCCACCTCTTCGTGACGCCCGAGCAGATCAAGGACGAGGTGTCGAAGGTGGTAGATCTGATTTTCGACGTCTACAAGGATTTCGGCATCACGGACTACCGCTGCGTGCTGTCCCTGAGAGATCCCGCGGACAAGAAGAAATACCATGACGACGACGAGATGTGGAACAGCGCGGAGACGGCGCTGCGCGAGGTGCTGGTGGATCTGGGCATCCAGTTCACCGAGGAGATCGGCGAGGCGGCCTTCTACGGACCGAAGCTGGATGTGAACGTGAAGCCCTCCGTGGGCAACGAGATCACCCTGTCCACCTGTCAGCTGGACTTCTGCCTGCCCGCCAAGTTCGAGCTCACCTATGTGGACCGGGACGGCTCCGAAAAGACCCCCGTGGTGCTGCACCGGGCCATCCTGGGCTCCCTGGACCGCTTCATGGCCTATATCATCGAGGAGACCATGGGCAACTTCCCGCTGTGGCTGTCCCCCGTTCAGGCGGAGGTCATCCCCGTGGGCAACGACTTCAACGGCTACGCGGAAGAGGTCGGGAAGAAGCTCGCCGACGCCGGCCTGCGGGTCCACGTGGATCTGCGGACGGAGACCATGCGCTACAAGATCCGCGAGGCGCAGATGCAGAAGACGCCCTACATGCTGGTGGTAGGCGACCGGGACCGTCAGAACGGCACGGTTTCCGTACGCACGAGAACCGGCGAGGACAAGGGCGCGGTTCCCACGGAGCAGTTCATTGCGGACGCTCTTGAGGAAATCAGGACGAAGAAAAGATAAGACAGCCTGACAACAAAAGAACCGGGATCCTTAGGCGGGATTTCCGGTTCTTTTTTATACTAAATACTTTCTAAGGGGTTACGCGGCTTCTTGAAAGAAGCCTGGCAAGAACTTTAAAAGCCACTGGTGCAGCTTTCCTCTCAAAGTGCAGCACGGGGTAACGTACAGCGCATCTCTTCAGGGTCTGTATTTCACACACCTTACTCAGATTGCCTTCTTTGGTTGTGATCCGTATCAGTCCACGGATTGGGCGGGGGTGCCGGGATTTTCGGATTTCAGCTCTTCCACGCAGGATCTGCAGATATAGTTATCCCGCCACTGGACGAGGTTCTCGGGGGAGCCGCAGAACGCGCAGCCGGGTCTGTAGCGCCGCAGGATGATCCTGTCCTTCTCCGCGTAGACCTCCACGTCGGTTCTGGCCACCAGTCCCGCCTTCAGGCGCAGTTCCTTGGGGATGACGACGCGTCCCACCTCGTCAATGGTCTTGATGCTTCCCAATACCTTCATTTTCGATCTCCTTCCGATGGTCAGGCAGTGCGGAGAGGTTCCGCCGATTCGCCGGGATCCGACGGAGGTCTCCGGCTTCTGCCATATTATAGCGCCCTATGCCTGTCCTGTCAAGGGGAAAAGTGTCGAAATTGGCAGCAATTGGACAATCCTTCAGAAAAGATGGCAGGGATTGGAAAAACGGGGCGAACCGTCGGGATGGAAAAAACCGGTTGGGACGCATATCCGGCGGCGTCTGCGGCTACAATGAAGCAAACGGCGGAAACGAAGAGGAAGGATAACCATGCGCGGCTGCGAAAGAAGAATCTACCACGTCCGGAGCGCGGACAGCCCCTGCTTTGAGGAGGCGTATCTGATCCTGCGGCGGCGGGAGAAGCGGACCGGGGATCCCCTCAGAGAGGCTGAACGGGCTGTCACGGCGGAATGCGGGGGACGGGCGGAGGAATCCCGCACCATGGCGGAGGAGGCGGAGCGGATCATCCGGGAGTCCTCGCGGCGGTATCTGCGGGAACGGAAACGTCCGCCTATTCACCGGCTCTCCCCTCCACTGGCCTTCGCGCTGGGGGCGGGCACGTCTTCCCTGCTCATCGGCGCGGCGGTACTCATCGGGGGGCTTTTATAACGGCATGGCGAAAGCGACGAAAAGACCTTCTCCGCACGGTGCAGAACTGTGAGACTTGGAGAGACCAAGCGACTTGACAGGAGTGGAATTTTGATGTATAATGACAGTTGATATTCTGTTCGTGACCGGAGCGGGACGCGGGATCCGCCGACTGGACGCCGCGCTTCGCTCTGTCAGGATGAATGCCTGAGCAGAGACAAACGGAAGGCCGGAATCTCCCCGGCTGAACTGAATAAGGACGCATCCACGGGTTTATCCGCCGCGCTCAGTCCGCCGCCCTCGGAGGAACGCGGAGCACGGATGGACCAAATATCCTGCGGGGATGTTTTTCCCCTTCTTTATCGCATGAAAAGGCTGCGGGACGGTGCTGTCCGACGGATTTCGCGCAAATCGGAGCGCGGTTTGTGTTTTGCTGTCCGCGGGGAACGGGATATCGATGCTGATTGAAAACTGAGTGAAGGACGCTTCCGGAGACTGGGGAGGCGTTCCTGTGTGATGAAAGGAAAGAATATGTCAAAGAAACAACACAGCAAAGTCCGCGTCATGATGCTGGGCGGCCTGAACGAGATCGGAAAGAATCTGGCCGTCATTGAATATGAGGATGATATCGTCATCATCGACTGCGGAATTGCGTTCCCGGACGAGGATATGCTGGGGGTCGATCTGGTGATCCCCGACTTTACTTATCTGGAAAAGAACGCGGACAAGGTGCGGGGCATTCTGGTCACCCACGGCCACGAGGACCACATCGGCTCCATCCCGTACCTTCTGAAGATCGTCAACGTGCCGGTCTACGCCACCCGCCTGACGCTGGGGATCCTGGAATCCAAGCTGGCGGAGCACAAGCTGCTGGGGACGGCGAAGCTGGTGACCGTGGCGGCCGGAGACACCGTGAAGCTGGGATGCTTCCGGGCGGAGTTCATCCGGGCCAACCACTCCATCGCCGACGCCTGCATGATCGCGCTGCGGACTCCGGAAGGGGTCATCTTCCACACCGGCGACTTCAAGCTGGACGTATCCCCCATCGGCGGCGAGATGATGGATCTGACCCGCATCGGCGAATACGGGCGTGAGGGGATCCTGCTCCTCATGTGTGAGAGCACCAACGTGGAAAAGCCCGGGTTCACGCCTTCGGAGAGGCTGGTGGGCGCGTCGCTGGACCACATCTTCATGACCAACACGGACAAGCGGGTCATCATCGCCACCTTCTCCTCCAACGTGCACCGGGTACAGCAGATCATCAACTCCTCGGTGCGGTTCGGGCGGAAGATCGCCGTCACCGGGCGGAGCATGCTGAACGTGGTGGGCGCGGCGGTGCGGCTGGGCTACATGGACGTGCCGGAGGGGGCGCTGATCGACATCGCGGAAATCGGCCGGTATCCCCAGGAGAAGATCACCATTGTGACCACCGGTTCCCAGGGCGAGCCCATGTCCGCGCTGTACCGGATGGCCTTCTCCGATCACTCCCAGGTGGAGCTGACGCCGAAGGATCTAGTGGTGCTGTCCTCCCACGCCATTCCCGGAAACGAGAAGCTGGTGAGCCGCATCATCAACGAGCTCTACAAGAAGGGCGTCAGCGTCTACCACGACGAGGCGGTGGTCCATGTTTCGGGTCACGCCTGCCAGGAGGAGCTGAAGCTGATTCACGCCCTGACGAAGCCGAAGTTCTTCATGCCGATCCACGGCGAATACCACCATCTGATGCAGCACAAGGAGCTGGCGGAATACATGGGGATGGATCCCCGCGCCATCTTTGTGATGGACATCGGGCAGGTGCTGGAGCTTGACCGGGATTCCGCCAGACGGGCCGGGACGGTTCCCTCCGGACGGATGCTGGTGGACGGCTACGGTGTGGGCGACGTGGGCAGCGTGGTGCTCCGGGACCGGAAGCATCTGGCCCAGGACGGCCTGATCGTGGTGGTGGCCACGGTGGATCTGGACGAGGCGACCATCGTCTCCGGTCCGGACCTCATCTCCCGGGGCTTCGTCTATGTCCGGGAGAGCGAGGAGCTCATGGACGACGTACGGGAGCTGGTGCGGGGCGTGCTGGCGGATATGCTGGACGCGGGCGTCACCGAATGGACGCAGATGAAGACCAACGTGAAGGACGCGCTGTCCAAATACCTCTATCAGAAGACGAAGCGCAAGCCCATGATCCTGCCGGTGATCATGAACGTATAAGCGAACACCGGCCGATACAAAGGAGATACAAAAATGGTCAGACACATCATTCTCTGGAAGCTGAAGGAGAGCATGACGGACGAGGAGAAGTCCGCCGCACGGGCCGAGGCCAAGCGCAGGCTGGAAGCGCTGAACGGGCAGATCGAAGGGCTCATCACCCTGACGGTGATCACGGACCGGCTGCCCTCCTCCAACGCCGACATGATGCTGGATTCCTCCTTCACCGACGCGGAGGCGCTGGCGGGGTATCAGGTCAATCCGAAGCATCTGGAAGCGGCGGGATACGTCCGTTCCGTGGTGGAGTCCCGTCTCTGCCTGGACTTCTGATATGGAAAGCAGGCGGGCGGAGCTCCTCTCTCCGGCAGGGGACTGGAGCAAGCTGAAATCCGCGGTGCTCTACGGGGCGGACGCGGTGTATCTGGCAGGGCGGCAGTTCGGCATGCGGGCGGCGTCCTCCAATTTCGACGGGGACGAGCTCATCGCGGCGGTACGGTACTGCCATGACCGGGGCGTGAAGGTCTACGTGACGGTGAACGTCATGCCCCACACGCCGGAATACC
>CACWLT010000243.1 GCA_902761695.1 uncultured Ruminococcus sp. | reverse complement strand
AACTTGGCGTTGCTGGAGTTGAGCACGTTGCGGACCCATTCACGGGCCTTCTCCAGTCCGGTGCTGTCTCTCATGCTCTCGCTGTTGAGCATCACAAAGAGGGTGTTCCCGTAAGTGAAATGGTAGCAGACTCCTTCCTCTCCCTCATATCCGTTGAGCGGGTTGGCGGTGGCATAGCGGAAGTAGTTGTTGGTGAGCTGGTATTTCCTTGACATGTTGTCGTGATTGCCGTTGAGTCCAGCCCACATGTAACCTCTGAACGGCTGCTGCTGGTACATTTCTTTCCAGAAACTCCAGCTTCCGCCCCAGGCGCAGACATCTCCAAGGTGAAGTACCCAGTCAAAGCCATGCTTGTTCCTGGATTTGGCATAATCGTCTACGGTGCCGACCATAGCCATCGCAGAGGAAAGCCTCTTTGGAAGAGGTGGATAACTGTGGTAGTCAGATATGACACAGGCGCTCCATCTGTCGCTGCCGGCTGTCTTGAAACTGCTTATGCCGGACTGTGTGGTGTGCTGGATACCGTACTCGTCCTTGTAGTTGGAGACAATCCAGTAGCAGTACTCGGTATTGGGCTTGAGGTTGGAGAATGTGCAGCTGAATTTGTGGAACCTGGCGTTTTCATAGAAATTCTCGCCGTTGGCTTTCTTTGAATAGATGCTGTCATAGACGGTGCAGAGGGTTTCTTCACCGGCTTTGAGGGCAACCCCTTCGACTACGTCTACGAGGAAGACCCCGGCGCTCACACCTGGGAATACTGGGACGACCACATCCAGCGGTTTCTGGCATATATTCAGAAGGAAGGCTGAACAGGAAAGGGCAGGGGGGCAGCTCTCACCGGCTCCCTCTCAGAGGGAACTGTCAGCCGTGCTGACTGAGAGAGTGTCCGAATGGCACTTATCCCCTGATTCAAGCTCGCCTATTCAAAGAGGATCCTCCGGGGTCCTCTTTTTCATTGACAGGATACGTCGGGCGGTGATATAATACTGTCGGCGTACTATACGCAGGCGTACCATACGCAAAAGAGGAGGGTGCCGAGTCGTGGAATACAAAATCCCTTACAAAACAGAAAACCGCACCGACGCGCCGGAATGGGGCCGTTTTGCCCTGCACGGGGAGATCGGCCGCAGGATCGCGTTCTATAACGAGCGGGGCGTCATGAGCGCTCATGCCCGGGAGGAGGTTTTCGCGGAGGCCCAGTCGTATTTCCGGGATCAGCAGGACGACGCGCTCCGGGTGGGCTACTGGCGGGGCGAGTTCTGGGGCAAGCTCATGCTCAGCGCAGCCCGGGTCTGCCGGATGACCGGAAACGAGGAATTCCGGGACTTTCTGCGCCGGGAGACCTATGCCCTTCTGGACTGCCAGCGGCCGGACGGTTACCTCGGCACCTACCGGGACAGCCGGAACATGATTCGCTGCTCCCTGAAAGCGGGCATGGAAGACGTGGGCTGGGCCTGCAACTACAACTGGAACGTCTGGTGCCGCAAGTACACCCTCTGGGGACTGCTTGAGGCCGCGGACCTGCTGGACGACCGCCATATTCTGGACTGCGCGGACCGCATGGCGGAGCAGCTGCTCGACGATCTGGAGGCCCTCAGCGTGCGGCTGAAGGACACCGGCGTCATGAGCGGGATGCCGTCCTGCTCGATTCTGAAGCCCATGCTGATCCTGTACCGGCTGACAGGAAAGGGGAGGTATCTGGACTTCGCCCGTTCCGCTGCGGATGAATGGGAAAGAGAGGACGGCGAATGCCCGAATCTCCTGAAAAAGGCCCTGGACGCCGTCTCCCCCATCCGCTGGTTCGACCGGGACCGCTCCCCCGCTGCCCGTGAGGTCTTCTCCGGCGGGGAGGGCACGGACGGGGACGAGTGGATCGCCAAGGCCTACGAGATGATGTCCTGCTTCGACGGCATCTGCGAGCTGTACCGGGTGACGGGGGAGGAGAAATACCTTCGCGCCGCCGAACGGTACTGGGAGGGGCTGGACCGGTATGAGCGCAACGTCATGGGCTCGGTCAGCTACTGCGAGCGGTTCTGGGAGGCGGCCTCCCATCCGGACGGGGCCACGGAGATCTGCGACGTGATTCACTGGATGCGCCTGTCCTGGGAGCTGTACCGCATCACGGGGCGCGCCCGGTATATGGACGCCTTTGAATCGGCCTTCGTCAACGCGTTTTTCGCCGGGATGTACGACACGGGGGACTTCTGCGCCTTCTTCATCCGCAGCCACGGACGCCCCTACGACGCCGTCATGCAGTGCAAGTCCCGTTATCAGAACTGCTGTCTCAACAATCTGCCCCGGGGATACGTCAACGGCGCGCAGGCGGCGGTCACAGCGGGGGCGGACGGGATCCGGATCAACCTTCCCCTGCCCCTCGAGGCCGAGATCGACTCCCCTGCGGGCCGCACGAAAATCACCGTGGGAGAGGGGTATTTCACCTCCGGCACGGTTCTTGTCTCAGCGGAGCGTGAGGCCGACGCGGGGGAAGGACGGATTCTCTTCCGCATTCCGTCGTGGAGCCGGAGCACCGCAGTCACGGACGAAGAAGGGAATCTGATCACGGGGGAGAGCGGAACCTTCCTCGCCCTGCCCCTCCTCCCCGGCCGGCACACGTTCACCGTCCGCTTCGACATGACACCCCGGATTCTCGATTACGAGGGCCCCGTGGAGGACCTGCCGGGGACGGACTACCACGTGCAGCGGTGGCTGGGAACGAAGGGCACTCAATCGGAGGTGGAGCGGGACATCATGCTGACCCGTCCCATGAGCACCGTCCGCCGGGGGCCCCTGATTCTGGCCCGGTCGAAGAGGATCGGCTCGTCCGGGGAGGATATGTTCTCCGGGGAAACCGTGTGGGGCCGGGGCATGACCGCGTCGGCGGAAGATGTCCGGGAAGAAGAAGGCTTCCTCTGCCGCTGCCGGATCGTTTTCCGGGATCCCGCCGGGGAAACCATCGCTTATGATATGTGCGACTACGCCTCCGCCGGGAACTTCTCCTCGGACGATCCCCGCACCTTCACGCTGTTTGTGTGAGCGCCGTCCTCTGTTAAATAAATCCCCGTCCGCCGATTCAAGGGAATGAACCGGGACGGGGATTTTCATCCTCCGGCGTGTCCGCGCTGAATCAATGAAAAGCCCCTCCCGGGATGCGGAAACGGAAAGTATTGCCCGAGGCGCGTAGACGGTTCCGCCGGGAGGGTATTCCGGGCATCCGATCTTTCGGTCACAGTCTTTCGGAGCTGCGTCTTTTTTTCTTCATTCATAATTTATCTCTTGTTCTTTCCGGGGGGATGCGGTATAATTATTTTATTATGTAGTGAACACAGGAGGGTCCTGTATGGCGGAACAACGCGAGAATCTTGACGTATCGGACATCAGCCTGCTCTATCCCGACGCGGACAGTCTCAGGCGGCACATGCTGGGCGAGGAGGCCGGGCGGCTTTCCCAGATCACGGCGGAGCAGCTGGAGTTATATTTTCTGATGGATCTGAAGAGCTGCGACTTCGGCTCCTTCTATACCTGCGATCCGGAGGTGATCCTCTACCGGCAGGAGACCTTCGAGGACCTGACCAACCACCCCGAGCTGGCGCGGATCCTTCTGAAGATGATCCCGCTTCTGAACGACATCACGGAGCTGCGGCGCATGGGGTCCGACTCCGCCCAGTCCACGGAGGCCTATCTCTACAGCATCACGGAGGTGGAGCTCTACACGACGCTGCTGGATCGTTTGCGGGACGAGCTGCTGCCCCTGGCGCCGGAGCTGAAATCCCAGGCGTTCATGCGGTTTGCGGAGCGGATCAACATCCTGACCGGATCGGAATACTACCGCAATCTGAACGCGGAGCTGAAGGCCCTGACGTCCCGGGTGCGGGAGATCAAGTCCGTCACCATCGGTGTGAACCTGGACTCCCAGCTCCGGGCGGACCGGGCGGGGGTTCTGGCCATCAACAACGAGCCCTTCAAGTCCGGGGAGCTGCTCGACAAGATGCTCCGGCTGGACTTCAAGAACGACGACAAGACCTGCATAGCGCCCCTGGTTCCCTTCAAAAAGGGACAGAGCGACAACCAGCAGATGGCCCTGCAGAACGCGTTCAACGGCGCCATCGGAGATGTGTTCCGGTCCTCCATCCGCTCCTGGAAGAAGGTCATTCAGCACTATGTTCTGGAGAACACGGACTTCCTCATCCGGATGATGCCGGAGATCGAGTTCGTCACCAAGGCCACCGAGCTTTTGGTGAAGCTGAAGGAGCGGGGCTGTCCCCTCTGCCACCCCGAGATCCGGCCCATCTCGGAAAAAGCCTTCGACGCGAAGGGGCTCTGCAATCCCATCGTGGCCATGAAGCTGGACACGCCGGTGGTGCCCAACGACTTCATCTTTGACGAGCAGGGCATGATCTACGTGCTGACCGGGCCGAACCGGGGCGGCAAGTCTGTCATCACCTGCGCGGTGGGCATCGCCTTCGTCATGGCGCAGTTGGGCCTTCCCGTCTGCGCAGACTCCTGCGTCATCTCCCCCTGCGACGAGATCTTCACCCACTTCCCCACGGGCAGCGAGGACACCATCGACAAGGGGCGTCTGGGCGAGGAATGCTCCCGTCTCTCCGCCATCTTCGAGGAGGTGGACGAGGACAGTCTGGTGCTCCTGGACGAATCCCTGTCCCTTCTCCACCCATCTGCACGACCTGGCCGCCTCCGTGGACCGCATCAACGAATCCACCCTGCCCCAGGGCGGCGTCCGCATCGACAATCTGGTGGCCGCCATCGAGAAGGGCTCCCGGAGCTTCAAGATCCTCAGAGAACGGCCCGACGGCAAATCCTACGCCCGGGACATCGCCGACAAGTACGGCCTCTCCATCGACAAAATCATGCAGAAGGTGCAAAAGAAATGAACGAACTGCTGAAGCTGCTGGAAAACGACGCCCGCCTGTCCCCCGAAGCTCTGGCCCTGATGCTGGACAAGGAAGTGGGCGACATCAAGACCATGATCGACGAGGCGGAGCGGGACGGGGTCATCGTGGGCTACCACACCATGATCGACTGGGACAAGACCGACCGCGAATACGTCACCGCCATGATCGAGCTGAAAATCACCCCCCAGCGGGGACGGGGCTACGACCACATTGCCCGGAAGATATACAATTATCCCGAGGTGGAGACCCTGTATCTGATGTCCGGCGGCTTCGATCTGGCCGTCTTCATCAAGGGGCGCACCATGCGGGAGGTGGCCTTCTTCGTGGCGGAGAAGCTGGCGACGCTGGAGGACGTTGTGTCCACGGCGACCCACTTCGTCCTCAGGAAATACAAGGACAACAACGTGATCTACGGCGCGGCCCCGGTTGACGAGAGAGGGACGGAATTCTGATGCTGGACTACGACAGACTGCTATCGAAAACCGCGCAGGAGATCAAGCCCTCCGGCATCCGGAAGTTCTTCGACCTGATCGGGGACCGGAAGGATCTCATCGCGCTGACGGTGGGGCAGCCCGACTTCGTGACGCCCTGGCACATCCGGGTGGCCGCCATCGAATCCCTGGAGCAGGGGAAGACCTACTACACGTCAAACAGCGGCACGAACGAGCTGCGGGTGGAAATCGCGGCCTACATGGAGCGGCGGTTCGGCCTGGTTTACGCCCCGGAGAACGAGATCATCGTGACGGTGGGCGGCAGCGAAGCCATCGACATGGCCATGCGGGCTGTGCTCAATCCGGGGGACGAGGTCATTGTTCCCCAGCCCTCCTACGTCTGCTACGCCCCCATCGCCTCCCTGGCCGGCGGCGTTCCGGTGATCCTGGAGACGAAGGAGAAGGACCGCTTCAAGCTGACCCTGGAGGATCTGCGGGCCGCCGTCACGCCGAGGACCAAGCTGCTCATCCTCCCCTATCCCAACAATCCCACCGGCGCCATCATGACGGAGGAGGACCTTGAGCCCATCGCGGAATTTCTCCGGGAGACGGACATTCTGGTGCTCTCCGACGAGATCTACTGCGAGCTGACCTACGGCCGGAACCACGTGTCCATCGCCTCCCTGCCCGGCATGCGGGAGCGGACCATTGTGGCGAGCGGGTTCTCCAAATCCTACGCCATGACCGGCTGGCGGCTGGGCTACACCCTGGCTCCGGCGGAAATCACGAGGCAGATGCTGAAGATCCATCAGTACGCCATCATGTGCGCGCCGACGGCCTCCCAGTTCGCCGCCGTGGACGCCATGCGCAACGGAGACGAGGACGTGGCCGAAATGCGGGCGGAATACAACCGCAGGCGCCGGTATCTGGCGGGCGGTCTCCAGGACATGGGGATCGACGTCTTCCATCCGGAGGGGGCCTTCTACGTCTGGCCCAACATCACCCGCTTCGGGATGCCCTCCGAGGTGTTCTGCCGGAGGCTCATGGACGAGGCCGGGGTGGTGATCGTGCCCGGGACGGCGTTCGGGGAGTGCGGCGAAGGGTTCGCCCGGATCTCCTACGCCTATTCCGTGGAGCACATCGCGAAGGCTCTGGACCGGATCGAGAAATTCATCGGGACGCTCTAAAAAAAGCCTGCGGAAATTCCGTTTTTTGTGCATGAAATCCGTTTTTCCCTATTGCTTTTTCGGAAACCCTGTGGTATAATTTCCTATGTTGACTTGTCAGAATCCCATAGATGGAGGTGTAACAGAATGGCAAAGTGTGCAATCTGCGGCAAGGGTGTGACCTTCGGCCACAACGTGTCCCACTCCAACCGCAAGACCAACAGAGCATGGAAGCCCAATATCAGAAAAGTCAAGGCTGTTGTCGACGGCAAGCATACCACCGTCGCGGTCTGCTCCCGCTGCCTGCGTTCCGGCAAGGTGCAGCGCGCCGTGAAGGAACCCGCCGCGGTCGAAGCCGTTGAAGCGGATGCGTAATTCCAAAGCATGAGAAAAACTCTCCCTGAATCCTCACGGAGAGTTTTATCATTTTCAGCGTGACAAAATCAAGGAAGAATCCATGGAAAAGCAGCAGCCGAAGCCCCTCGCCGCCGTGTCCTCCGCCGTCCCGGAGAAGGAGCGCGGAAAGCTGGCCGGATACGCCGAGGTGATCCCCCTGCCCCCGGATCCCGATCTGCCGGAAGCCGTGGCCGCCCATCCGGATATGATCCTCTGCGAGGTGGCCGGAACGCTTTTTTTCTCCCGCCGGTATGCCGAGGCCTATCCCGCCCTGATCCGGGAGATCGCGGAAAAAAGCGGGAAGCCCGTTGTCCTCTCCGACGCGCCCCGGTCCCCCGTCTATCCGGAGGACGCCGGGTGCAACGCCTTCGTGTGGGAACGGGAGGATGGGGTTCCCCTGCTTGTCGGGAGACTGGACATCCTCTTCCCGGAGATCCCGCATAAGGCGGAGGAGGAGGGCATCCGCGCCGTCCACGTCCGTCAGGGGTACGCCGCCTGCTCCTGCATCCCGCTTCCGTCCATGCTCCTGACCTCGGACTGGGGGATCATGCGGGCGCTGAGGACGTATTCCGACGCGGTCTGCTGGGTCCCCTCCGACGGGATCCTTCTGCCGGGCTACGATCAGGGCTTTCTGGGCGGGGCGTCCGGAGTCCTGCGCGGGGATAAGGGCGCCGAGGTCTTTTTCTTCGGGGATCCGTCCTCCATGGAATACGCGGAAACACTGTCGAGGATGCTGGACGCCGCGGGGGCGGATTTCCATCTGCTGGCGGAGGACCATCCCCTGACCGACCGGGGCGGGATCCGGTTCATTCATCCGGAGCCGGAGCGGGAATCCGGAACAACAGTGAGGTAAACATGTACGATTTCATTCTGCCCGTCATGGAGGAGGCCGCCCGTCTGATGCTCTCCGCCCACGACATCGACGCCGCCGTCACCGTCAAGCCGGGGGACGCCAATTTCGTCACCGCCTACGACGTGGCCGTGGAGGACTATCTCTACCGGGAGCTGGGAAAGCGTCTGCCCGGGGCGGTATTCATCGGCGAGGAGGCCGCGGAAAATCACACGGAGCTTCTGTCCTCCTCCCTGGCCTTCATCATCGATCCCATCGACGGCACCACCAATTTCATCCACAACCACCGCTACAGCGCCATCTCCGTTGGAGTATCGGACCACGGGCACATGGTTTTCGGGGCGATCTACAATCCCTACGACGGCAGGCTTTTCCACGCGCAGGCCGGCGGCGGGGCGTTCGTGAAGGACACCCGTACGGGAAAGATCAGCCCCATTCACGTGTCCGACCGTCCCCTCAGCGACGGTCTGGCGGGCTTCGGCACCTCCCCGTATTACCGGGACGAGCTGGCGGAGCCCACCTTCCGGGCCGTGTCCTCCCTGTTCCGCATGACCCGGGACGTGCGCCGCTCCGGATCCGCTGCCCTGGATCTCTGCATGGTGGCCTGCGGGACGCTGGATGTGTTCATCGAATACCGGCTGTCCCCATGGGATGTGGCGGCGGGCTCCCTGATCGTGGCGGAGGCGGGAGGCGTCATCACCCGCATGGACGGAACCCCGGTGACCTTCGACAGGCCCGGCTCCATTCTGGCGGGAAATCCCGTGGCGCACCGGACCGTGCTGGAAAGCGGGATACTCTGAACCTAAAAAAGAACTCTCTCCCGTCATCCGGTCCAGCTCGTCCGGGGACTGGCGGAGCAGGGCGGGAAGGGGGAAGTCACGGCCCACGGAGGGGTATTTCGCTCCGGCCATGGCGTTATAGGGCAGAAGCTCCACGTGCGCGTCCCCGGCGAAGGCGGCGATGGCGGTGAGATTGTCGTCCGTATCCGTGATGCCGGGGATCAGGGGGACGCGGAGGGTGAATGCCTTCCCGCTGTCCAGGAGGAAAAGCAGATTGGAGAGGACCAGCCCGTTCGGCACGCCGCAGTACCTCCGGTGGGCGTCGGGATCCATGAGCTTGCAGTCCGCCAGAACAAAATCCATCCGCCCGATCACCGCCCGAAATACCTCCTCCGGCGCGAAGGACGAGGTCTCCACGGCACAGCGGATCCCGCGCTCACGGAGCAGGTCCGCTGTTTCGCAGACGAATTTCCACTGCAGGAGGGGTTCCCCGCCCGAGAAGGTGACGCCGCCGTCCTCGCCGAAGACGTCCCGGTCCCGGATCAGACGCTCCGCCAGCTCGGGGGCGGTCATCCGGATTCCCGCGACGGCCAGCGCACCCGCCGGACACACGTGGAGGCATCGGCCCCATGGCTGACAGTCCGGATGATCGCAGGGGATCCGGCATTTTCCGCAGTGCTGACAGCGGGCCGTCTTTTCCAGGAGCTCCGGCTCCGGGGACAGCCCCTCGGGATTATGGCACCAGAGGCAGCGCAGGGGACAGCCCTTGAGGAAGACGGTGGTGCGGATCCCCGGCCCGTCGTTCAGTGCGAAGCCCTTGATATCGAAGACGACGCCGGATTCCATGGGCGGCTCCTCCTTATTTTTAACTCACATGGGGAGTATAGCATGGGCGGGGCGGAATGTCAAGGCAGAAGGTTCATCCCGGGGAGCCGATCCGTTCGTCCCGTGCGAGGTAGGTCCTCACCCAGTCGTCCAGGAACGCCATCTGCGCCTCCGTGTGGAACCAGTGCTCCCCGCCCGGCATGACGGTGAGATCCGCTCCGCAGTCCTCCGCGAAACGAGCGACGGTCGGACAGGAGATCAGATTATCCCGCTCCCCATACAGGATATGGGTCGGGACGCGCCAGGCGAGGGGATGCTCCCGGACAAAGGTCAGATAATCCCAGGTGAGCGTTTTCCCGAAGGCGGTCGGGACGGTTCCACGCTCCCGCAGCTCCTCCTCGGAGGTTCCGTTCGCCGCCATCATGCCCCGGATCAGGGTCTCCATGTCCACGATCGGGGAGATGAAGAACGCCGTCTCCGGCCGCCTGTCCCGGAGGGCGTACATGGCGAAGTACGCGCCGATGCTGTTGGCGATGAGAATGACGGAGCCGTACTTCTTCTCCAGCCCGTCGTAGCAGGCCAGCAGCTCCGGGGCCGCGTCCCAGGGCGTGTCTCCCGTATAGTCCGCCCCTGTGACGGTACAGTCGGGAAACAGGGGACGGTAATGCGCCGCCTCGCCGGGATCCCCGCCCCGGCCGTGGATATACAGGACCGCTTTTTTCATGTCTCTCCTCTCCGAAATCCCGATACGGCAAAACCGCCTCGCTTGTCACGGGACGGTTCTTTTTATTTATGCCTTTTTCAGAGCGGCCGCGTACCAGCCGTTTTCGTAGTGCTCGTCGATGACCGCGAAGCCGTTTGCGCGCAGGACCGCGAGGACCTCCTCCGCCCGCTCCGCGATGATGCCGGACACCACGAAGACGCCGTCCGGAGCCATGTAGTCCCCCGCGTCGGGAGCCAGCCGGATGATAATATCCGCCACGATGTTGGCCACGATGAGAGCGTATCCCCCGGGGATCTTCTCCGCCTGCTTCAGCAGGTCGGAAACGGCGCAGGTCACGTTGTCCGTATGGTTCAGCTCGGTATTCTCCTTTGCCACCCGGACGGCCACGGGGTCGATGTCGCAGGCGAAGCACTTCCCCGCCCCCAGTCTCGACGCGGCGATGGCCAGGATGCCGGATCCGCAGCCCACGTCCAGAACAGAGCAGCCGGGTTTCGTGTATTCCTCCACAAAGCCGGCGCAGAGACGCGTGGTTTCGTGGGTGCCGGTGCCGAAGGCCATACCGGGATCCATCAGCACGGTGATCTCCCCGGGCTCGGGATCGTAGGTCTCCCACACGGGCACGATTACCAGGCGCTTACCGGTGCGGATGGGCTTGTAGTACTGCTTCCAGGAATCCGCCCAGTCCTCCTCCCGGATGCCGGAATGGGTCAGGGTGAAGTCGATCCCCAGGTCCGTGAGGCGCTGACGGATGAAGAGCTCGCTCTCCGCCGGGGACTTGACGGCTGGGATGAACACGGACACCGCCGCCCTCGTCCGGTCCGCCTCCAGCAGGCTCTCGTCGATGAGCTCGCCGTACATGCCGTGCTTAATAAGGTCGTCAATGTCGGAGTTGTCTTCGATCATGAGCCCGTTGTCCACCATGGACATAACGGAGGACACCGTGTCCACGTCGCGGGCGGCGCATTCCACCTTCAGCTGTACCCAGGTGCTGTTGTCGTCCATATCGTCTCCTCAGTTTCCGTTCTTTCTGTGCTTCTTGAAGAATCCCGTCCGCTTGGAGTAGTTGGACTCGCCGCAGGAGGCCGCGAATTTCTCGAGGATGCTCTTCTGCTCGGCGGTCAGGTTCTTCGGCACCTCCACGTTCACCGTGATGTACAGGTTGCCGCGGATCTTCGGATTGTTCACCCGCTGGACGCCCATATTCCGGAGGGTGAAGACGGTTCCGGTCTGGGTCCCCTCGGGGATGGTATACTTCTGGGAGCCCTCCAGGGTCTGGATGTCGATTTCCGCGCCGAGGGCCGCCTCCGCGAAGGTGATGGGCACGTCGCAGTACAGGTCGTCGCCGTCCCGCTCGAATACGGAATGGGGGCGGACGCTGATGATGATATTGAGATCTCCCGCAGGTCCGCCGTTGAGCCCCTGGGAGCCCTGGGAGCGGAGGGTGATCTGCTGTCCGTCGTCGATGCCGGCGGGGATATTGACCTCCAGGGTCTTCTGCACCCGCTCAAATCCGGTGCCGCGGCAGTGGGAGCACTTGTTCTCGATGGTTTTGCCGGTTCCGTGGCACATGTCGCAGGTCTTGGCGGACTGCATCATGCCGAAGATCGTGCGCTGCTGGACCCGCACCTGACCGGATCCGCCGCAGGCCGCGCAGGTCTTCGGGGAGGTGCCGGGAGCCGCTCCCGATCCGCCGCAGTCGGGACACTGCTGGATCTTATAGTAGGTGACGTCCTTCTTGCAGCCGAATACGGCCTCCTCGAAGGTCAGGATCAGCCGCACGTTGACGCTCTCCCCGCGCATGGGGCCGTTCCGCCGCGACGCTCCCGACGCCGATCCGCCGAAGAAGCTGGAAAAGATGTCGCTGATATCGAAGCCGAAATCGCCGAAGCCCGCTCCGCCGCCCATGCCGGATGCCGGATCGAAAGCCGCGTGGCCGTACTGATCGTACTTCGCCCGCTTGTCCGGATCCGACAGCACGTCGTAGGCCTCGTTGACCTCCTTGAACTTCTGCTCCGCTTCCTTGTCGCCGGGATTCAGGTCGGGATGGTATTTCTTCGCCAGGGCTCTGTACGCCTTCTTGATGGCCGCGTCATCCGCGCTCTTGTCGACGCCCAGAACCTCGTAGTAATCACGTTTGCTGTCTGCCATGCTGTGTCAGTCTCCCTTCATGGGGAATCGTCTTGAATGGAAGGAAACCCTGCGGGTTTCCGAATTATATGTCCCTGCGCGGGACGGGCGGCACGAGGGACACCAGCTCTGGCCGCAGGTGCCCCTCGTGCGGGTCCCCCTTGGCCGTATAGCATAAACTAACAGCTTGTATCTGTATCGAAAATCGACTGCGTATCCATGTCCTCGCGCGAACTATGTTTGTTTAGTCGGAACATGCGTGAAATCCCATCGGAGATGGGATTTCACGGTTTGCTCTGCCCGAGGGGGCGACGCAAACAGCGATTGAAACGCGCATGACATGGACGCGATATAGGGAAACCGGAATTTACGTCATCCTCGCGGTTTGAGCAAAGCGGTATCCGGGGATTATCCCGCACATTTTCATCAGAAAACTAACGAAAAAAACGCTAAAACTGCCGATTCTGCCATGCAAAGGACCGTCATTATTGTGACGCTGCCGGTTGTCAGGATCCCCCTTTACCGATACAGGGCGGAGAGAGATGCTCCCCCCGCCCGTTTGTTCTATTGGGTTCAGGTTCAGTTGTCGCTCTTGTCCTGGAAATCGGGTGCCGTCGGAGCCCTGTTCGGTGGTGCCGCCGGTCTGCTGCGCGTCCGCTCCTCCCGCCGCCTGCTGCTGCTGATAGAGCTTCTCGGCGATGGGATAGAAGGCCTTTTCCAGAGCCTCGGTATCCGCCTTGATGGCCTCGGTGTCGGTGCCCTTCATGGTTTCCTTCAGCTTGTCGATGGCGGCCCGGACGGCTTCCTTATCGCTGTCGGAGGCCTTGTCGCCGATGTCGGACAGGCTCTTTTCGCTCTGGTAGATGGTCTGCTCGGCGCGGTTCTTGATCTCGACGGCTTCCTTGTTCTTCTTGTCCTCTTCCGCATACCGCTCGGCTTCCCGGACGGCCTTGTCGATGTCTTCCTTGGACATGTTGGTGGAGGAGGTGATGGTGATGTGCTGCTCCTTGCCGGTGCCCTTATCCACGGCGGTGACGTTCACGATGCCGTTGGCGTCGATATCGAAGGTGACCTCAATCTGCGGCACGCCTCTCGGAGCGGGGGTGATGCCGTCCAGAATGAAGCGGCCCAGGGTGGTGTTGCCCGACGCCATTTCGCGCTCGCCCTGGAGGACGTGGATCTCAACGGCGGTCTGTCCGTCGGCGGCGGTGGAGTAGATCTGGCTCTTCTTCACCGGGATGGTGGTGTTGCGGTCGATGATGCGGTTGAACACGCCGCCCAGGGTTTCCAGACCCAGGGACAGAGGCGTCACGTCCAGAAGGAGCAGATCCTTCTTCTCGCCGCCCAGAACGCCGGCCTGAATCGCCGCGCCCACAGCCACGCACTCGTCGGGGTTGATGCCCTTGAAGGGTTCCTTACCGGTGAAGTTCTTCACGGCCTCCTGCACGGCGGGGATTCTCGTGGAGCCGCCCACAAGCAGGACCTTGTCGATCTGGGAAACGGAGATGCCCGCGTCCGCCAGAGCCTTTCTGGTGGGACCCATGGTGCGCTCTACCAGGTCGGCGGTGAGCTCGTTGAACTTGGCTCTCGTCAGGGTGGCGTCGAAGTGCTTCGGGCCGGTGGCGTCCGCCGTGATGAAGGGCAGGTTGATGTTGGAGGAGGTGACGCCGGAGAGCTCGATCTTGGCCTTCTCGGCGGCTTCCTTCAGTCTCTGCAAGGCCATCTTGTCCTGACGGAGGTCGATGCCGCCGTTTTCGCGCTTGAATTCCTCGGCGATCCAGTCGATGATGCGCTGGTCGAAGTCATCGCCGCCCAGCTTGGTGTCGCCGTTGGTGGCCAGAACCTCAAACACGCCGTCGGAGATTTCCAGCAGGGACACGTCGAAGGTGCCGCCGCCCAGGTCGAAGACCATGATCTTCTGCTCGGTGTTGTCCTTATCCACGCCGTAGGCCAGAGCGGCCGCCGTGGGCTCATTGATGATTCTCAGGACCTCCAGGCCCGCGATCTTGCCAGCGTCCTTGGTGGCCTGACGCTGAGAGTCGGTGAAGTACGCCGGGACGGTGATGACCGCCTGGGAGACCGTGCCGCCCAGATAAGCTTCCGCGTCGGCCTTCAGCTTCTGCAGCACCATGGCGGAGATTTCCTGGGGGGTGTACCGCTTGTCGTCGATGGTGACCTTGTAGTCGGAGCCCATGTGGCGCTTGATGGACGAAACGGTGCGGTCCGGGTTGGTGATGGCCTGCCGCTTGGCGACCTGACCGACCAGACGCTCGCCGGTCTTGGAGAAGGCCACGACGGACGGGGTGGTTCTCGATCCTTCCGGATTCGGGATGACGACGGGTTCGCCGCCCTCGTAAACGGCGACGCAGGAGTTGGTGGTGCCGAGATCTATACCGATGATTTTTGCCATAATACTGTTCCTCCGTATATATGCAGATAAATTTTAAACAAATTCAGTGAACCGGCTGCCTGACCGGTCAGTTGGCCGTTTTGACCATGGCGTAGCGGAGAACCTTGTCCCCGTACATGTACCCCTGCTGGAGCACCTCCACGATCTCGCCCTCGCCCCGGGTTTCGTCCTCCACGTGCATGACGGCGTTGTGGAGCGCGGGATCAAAGGTCTCGCCCACCTCGCCGAAGGTGCGGATGCCGAGCTTTTCCAGGGTTTCCGGCAGCTTCGAGAGGATCATGGTCAGCCCCTCGGCCACCTTCTCCGCGTCCCCGCCGGAATATTTGGCGGCGTACTGGAGATTGTCGATGATGGGGAGCAGACCGCTCAGGGTATCGGATACGGCGCCCGCGTAGATGCCGCTCTTTTCGCTCTGGGTGCGCTTGCGGAAGTTGTCGTATTCCGCCGCCAGTCTGAGGGCTCTGTCCTCGGCCTCGTCGGCGCGCTTCGTTTCCGCTTCCAGCTTCTTTTTGGTCTCTTCCAGTTCTTTTTTCAGCTTTCTCAGCTCGCCCCGGCGTCCCTTCGGCTCCGGTTCGGCGGTCTTTTCTTCCTCGGGCGCGGATTCCTCCCCGTTGTCAGGCTCCGTTATAACCGGAGTCTCTGCGGATTCCGCTTCCGCCGTTTCAGCAGCCGCTTCGTCCTCGGGGCGTTCCGTTTCTTCCGCCTTTATCTTTTCTTCCATATCAAATTGTCTCCGTATCAGTATATTAACCCTTCAGCCGTCCGGGCGGGATGCGCTAATCGCCTCTGCTCGGGCTTTTCTTGCCCGGGC
>CACWLT010000242.1 GCA_902761695.1 uncultured Ruminococcus sp. | reverse complement strand
GACCGCTTGATCGCCAGGGTATGCACGGTCAGGCTTTCCGGTTTCAGTTTCCGGGCTTCGTCCATGGTATGGGCGAAGTCTTTTTCATTCTCCCCGGGCAGGCCGGCGATAACGTCCATGTTGATATGCGGGATGGCTTCCTCCCGGGCCAGGGCGTAGGCGTCCCGGACCTGTTGGGCGGTATGCGCCCGGCCGATGATCTCCAGCGTCCGGTCGTTCATGGTCTGGGGATTGATGGAGATCCGGCTGATGCCGGCGGAACGGATGGCACGGAGCTTTTCCCGGGTCAGGGTATCCGGCCGGCCGGCTTCCACGGTATATTCCATGGCGCCGGGGAAGCAGGCTACGGTTTCCGCCATCAGGCGCTCAAAGTCATCCCGGGGCAGGGCGGTGGGCGTACCGCCGCCTACATACAGGGCCCGGAGTTTCCGGCCGCTGTCCCGGAGGATCTCCGCGCAGGCGCGCATCTCCCGGGTCAGGGCATCCATATAGGGCTTTACCAGGCTGCCGTCCCCGATCTCCCCGGAGGAGAAGGAACAGTAGGCGCAGCGGGTCGTACAGAAGGGAATGCCGATATAGACGTCCATCCATTCATCCCCGGGCAGCGGCAGTTTTCCCTGCACGTCCGCAATCTCCGCCAGGAGCGCGGCCCGGTCCGGGGCTACGTCGAAATCCGAAACAAGCCGGCTGACGGCTTCCTCCGGGGTCAGGCCGTCCTTCAGGGCTTCCAGCATCAGGTGGGTCGGCCGGACGCCTGTGAGGCTGCCCCAGGGCGGCCGGATTCCGGTCATATTGCGCAGGAGATCGTAGAGCGTCTGTTTGCAGAGGCGCCGGGCGGCCCGGCGGCGGTGCAGGACGCGGATCCGCCCGTCCGGATCGTCCGGGGCGGGAACGGTACGCTCCGTGCGGTGACCGTCGGCTTCGAAGGCAATGCGGAAGAGACCGTCCTGCTCATCCGTGACGGGAACGAACTTCTTCGGCTCATCCCAGACGCTTTCCGGATAGCCAAAAAGCCGGGTTAAGACTCTTAACTCCGGCTCGATGGTTTCCAGGTAAGCGTTCAATTCGTTGCTCATTATTTTGTCGCCCTGTAAACATCCAGAATATCCGACTTGTTGCGGAGGGCCTGGATGACCTTGTTCATCTCCTCGCGGGAATGGACGTCGAGGGTCAGGCGCAGGGTGGAGATGCGGGTCTTGTCATCGGCCTGGATGGAGGCGGCCCGAATGGACACGCCGTTCTCCCCGATGATGGTCGCGATCTCGCCGAGCATATTGACCCGGTCATAGGCCAGGATGGTGATGGTGGCGTAGAAGGTATCCTCGCCGTCGGAGGCCCATTCCACGGGAATGCGGCGCTCTTCCTCGCCGGAGGCGGCGTTGACGCATTCCGCCTTATGGATGGTGACGCCGCGGCCGCGGGTGATATAGCCCACGATCTCATCCCCGGGCACGGGGCTGCAGCATTTGGCAAAGCGGACGGGGATATCCAGGTCCTCGCTGCCGGTGAGCACGATGCCGTGATGGGCGCGGTGCTGGATGAGGCGTTTTTCCTCGGAAACCATATCCTCCACGTTGTGGACGTTCTGGCCGGGGGTTTCCTTGGCTTTCTGTTCTTCGATGCAGCGGGTGACGACGTAGACCGCGGCCATGCCGCCGTAGCCGACAGCGCCGCAGATATCGTCAAAGTCCAGGAAGCCGGTGCGCTTGAGGATCGGATCGTAGAATTCCGGTTTGATGACGTCGGACATGCGCACGCCGCGGCGGGTGCATTCCTTTTCGATCATGGCCCGGCCCAGTTCCACATTCTCTTCCTTGAGGGCCTTCTTGAGGAACTGGCGGATCTTGGCTTTGGCCTGGGGCGTTTTGCAGATCCGGAGCCAGTCGCTGCTGGGACCCTTGGAGGAGGCGGAGGTCAGGATCTCCACCCGGTCGCCGGTTTCCAGGGGCGTATCGAGGGGGATGATCTTGCCGTTGACCTTGGCGCCGACGCACTGATTGCCGACGCCGGAATGGATGCGGTAGGCGAAATCCAGGGGCGTGGCGCCCTTGGGCATGGAGATGACGTCGCCCTTGGGGGTGAAGAGGAAAACTTCCTCGGAGAAGAGGTCGGTCTTCAGGGTGTCCAGGAACTCCCGGGAGTCCCGGGTCTCCGTCTGCCAGTCCAGCATCTGGCGGACCCAGTAAAGCTTATGGTCCAGGGAATCCTCCTGGGAGGCGCCTTCCTTATACCGCCAGTGGGCTGCGATGCCGAACTCCGCGACGCGGTGCATATCCCAGGTACGGATCTGCACCTCGAAGGGGAAGGGGATTTTGCGGCCGCCGACGACGGTGGTGTGGAGGGACTGGTACATGTTGGCCTTGGGGACGGAGATATAGTCCTTGAAACGGCCGGGAACCTGATTCCACAGGGTGTGGACGATGCCCAGAACGGTGTAGCAGTCCGGAATGGTATCCACGATGACGCGGATGGCGATGAGGTCGTAGATCTGGTCGAACTGTTTCTGCTGGAGAACCATCTTGCGATAGATGGAATAGAAATGCTTGCTGCGGCCGTCGATGGTATAGCGGATGCCCTGCTGGTCCAGCCGCTCGGACAACTCGTCGATGACCAGGCGGATGTTTTCCTCCCGCTCCTGGCGCTTCATGCCGACGAGGTGGACGATGCGGTTGTAGGCTTCCGGATCGATATACTTCAGGGACAGGTCCTCGAGCTCCTGTTTGATGGCATAGACGCCGAGGCGGTGGGCCAGGGGCGCGTAGATATCCAGCGTTTCCCGGGCGATGGCGGCGCGGCGCTCCTCCGGCTGATGACGGAGGGTACGCATGTTGTGCAGGCGGTCCGCCAGTTTGATGAGCACGACGCGGATGTCCTTGGACATGGCCAGGATCATCTTACGCAGGGACTCGGCCTGGGCTTCCTCCCGGTTGGAGAAGTCCATTTTATTCAGCTTGGTGACGCCGTCCACCAGGTCCGCGACTTCCTCGCCGAACTCCTCGCGGATGGTATCGAGGGTGATATCGGGGCAGTCCTCGACCGTGTCGTGAAGGAGGCCCGCGGCGATGGTGGGCGGGTCGATCATGAGCTCGGTGAGGATGGAGGCGACGAGGGACGGGTGGGTGAAATAAGGCTCACCGGACTTGCGGAACTGGCCTTCATGCGCCTTTTCGGCGAACTTCCAGGCTTTTTCCACGAGCTTGTAGCCGTCGCCGGGATGGTATTTGCGGATCCGGCCCAGCATCTGGTCCAGGGGCATTGCTTCGTAGGAAGTAAAAGCCATAGGTGAACCTCCTTTCATGATTGGTTTTGGCTCGCTGTCACGGTATCCTGATTTTGGGACCGCTCTCGCTAAAGCTAGTAGATCCGCAACCTCAATGGTCGTGACTTCACACTGTGAAGATCACTCCCTTTCGGTTGACCTCACCTCTGACGATATTCCTGCCACTGGCAGTCGTCAGAGGTTCGCCCCACGCTGTGGATGTCCCAAAATTCAGAATACCGGCCGCGCTCGCCTTTCTCTTTCAGAGTGATCGCGTTGATTGCGGAATCTTCCGTCCGGTCGGTCACCCTGTCTGAAAGAGCGGGGTGGTAATATCCGGAGCGTCAGGTGACATTGATCGCACTGACCTGGGCCTCTATTGTGGTTCTGCCACGGAAGTCGTTGAGGACGGGGCGGTAGAGCAGGTCGAGCTTTTGCGGGGATTCGTCGGCGACATCGCCCTGGGAAAAGGCGATGGCTTCCACGATGGAAAGGTCTTCGTCGATGACGGTGAGCTTCAGGTGGGAGCCGTCCTTGCCGACCCGGCGGATGGCCTGGACTTCGGCGCCTTCCAGGAGGAAAAGCGGGGCCGGGTTGCCGCAGCCGGTGGGTTCCAGCCGGGTGAGCCAGGCCATGGAATCCCGGGTCCAGGTGCGGAAGGGGACGGTCAGGTCGTATTCCATGGAGGGGAGGAAGGTTTCCTCCGGCGCGGCTTCGGAGATGACTTTCTCCAGGCGCTCGCGGAGGAGGGGAAGATTCTCCGTCTTCACGGTGAGGCCCGCGGCCTGCTCATGGCCGCCGTAGCGGACGAGCAGATCGGCGCAGGACTGAAGCATCTTATAGATGTTGATCCCGGGGATCGACCGGCAGGAGCCGACGGCGGTATCGCCGTGGACGCTGAGGGCGATGGCGGGAAGATGGAAGCGTTCGCAGAGCCGGCCGGCGGTGAGGCCGATGAGGCCGGGATTCCAGTCCTCCCCGGAAACGAGGATGACATGGGAGGCGGCGAGGGCTTCCAGGGACAGCTGGGTCAGGGCTTCGGCGGTCATCTCCCGCTCAAAGCGCTGGCGGGTGCGGTTGGCTTCCTCCAGCATGGCGGCGATGTTCTCCGCCTTGGCGGGATCCGGGGTCAGGAGCAGATGGACACCGAGTCTGGCGTCGCCCAGGCGGCCGGCCGCATTCAGGCGGGGACCGATCCTGAAACCCAGATCGTCAGCGGAAAGCGGAGGCTGGGTTGCCGAAACGGAAAGCAGCGCTTTCAGGCCGGGGCGGGAACGATGGCGGCCAGATCCAGGCGCTATTCCACACCGTCCATGCCCTGGAGGGCCTGGCAGATCTTGAGCGCGACGCCGGCGCCGCACAGGCAGGGGCAGGGATAATTTCCCAGGAAGGGATCCATGACCACGTCCGCGTCCGGAAGGACTTCCGGGGGCTGGTGGTGGTCGGTGATGATGACGGTCAGGCCGAGCTCCTTCGCCAGGGCGACTTCCTCCACATTGGAAACGCCGCAGTCCACGGTGACGAGGACCTGCGCCTTCTGCGCGATCTCCCGGACCGCTTCCGGATTGAGGCCGTAACCTTCGGTGTGGCGGGAGGGGATGCGGTAGGCGAGGGAGGCGCCGAGATCGTGGAGGGTCTCCATGAGAATGGAGGCGGCGCAGACGCCGTCGGCATCGTAGTCGCCGTAGACCAGGATCGTTTTGCCATCGGCGATGGCCGCCTTCAGCAGATCCACGGTCTGCTGCATGCCGTCCAGCAGGAACGGGTCGTGGAGGTCGGAAAGGGACGGGTTCAGGAAGCGGTCTGCTTCGTCCCGGGTTCTGATGCCGCGGGCGGCGAGCAGGGAGGAGAACCAGTCCGGCATTCCCTCATAGGAGACTGCTTCGGTGCTGCGCTGAATGAAGCGGGTATGCGTCATAGCGGCCTCCTTTGTACTCAGGATGACAAAGGGAGGGACTGCCTGAGCAGTCCCTCCCTGATGAACAGAATCAGGCCTTGGCCTTGCGGCTGCGGCGCTTTTCCTCCAGGAACGCCCAGACATAACCGTTGATCATGTTGGCGCTGTAGACACCGGAGAGGATACCGACGATGATCGGCAGAGCGAACTCGCGGATGGAGGCGACGCCCAGGATGCACAGCGCCACGATGGTGATCAGGGTGGTGACGGTGGTGCAGATGGTACGGCCCAGGCTCTCCTTGATGGAGATGTTGGTGACCTCTTCCTTCGGGGCAGTGGGCATCTTCTTGTGGTTCTCACGGATCCGGTCGAAGATCACGATGGTGTTGTTGATGGAGTAACCGACGATGGTCAGCGCGGCGGCGATGAACGAGGAGTTCATCTGGATGAAGCTGCGGAAGATGACCATGAAGCTCAGCATGATCAGCACGTCATGCAGCAGGCCGAACACGGCGGAAAGGCCGCTGTTGAAGTCGAACCGGATGGCGATGTAGATCAGCATCAGCACGGTGGCCAGAAGTACGGAGATGACGGCGTTCTTGACCAGGGTGGCGCCGGCCACGGGGCCGACGTAGTTCACGTCACCGATGGATTCGGCGTCCGCGTACTTTTCCTTAATACCTTCTTCGAAATCCGCCTGCACCTTCTGGATGTCATCCTTGGCGACGTCCTTGATGCGGATGTTGATTTCGTTGTTGCTG
>CACWLT010000241.1:1688-6378 GCA_902761695.1 uncultured Ruminococcus sp. | reverse complement strand
TGACGCCTCCGCTCCCGTCTCCGGTGCGAAGGGGATAGTTCCGAAACTCCCCGCAGAGGGGCAGATAGAGGTTGTCCGCGATGTCCCGGATCAGCTCGAGGGAGTACGCGTCGCCGAAGGCTTCGTAGTGCTCGCAGAGACCGCGCAGCAGCCACGAATGCCCGGAAAGCTGTTCCTCGCGGATGAATTGCCCGGAGCAGTCGCCGAGGTAATGCTTCTCGTTGAGGACGGAAGGCAGCTTTTCCAGCATCTGCTCCATGCACGGGATGACTCGGCCGGACATCCGGCAGTGGGAGACGAACGCCAGAAGCGCGCGCCCCTCCTTGTCCCCCATCCATCCGTAGTCGGGCGGGGAGAATACCTCGTCGATGCCGTAATATGGATCGCTCGTCAGCCGCCGATAGTTCAGCTCGATTCTCTCGGCGAGTTCTTTTTCCGATACGGGCAGTTTCATTGGTTATCTCCTCTTCTGAATCGATGCTTTATGAATAAATTCCCTGCTTCCTGACCTCTTCACGCTGTATCGCTTTCAGAAGGTCTCGTTCAGCCAGCCGGGCAGGGCAGCCATATATATGCAAAGTTCCCTCTAGATTCCGATTACTCTGTCCCTACTTTAGCACAAAAACAAAACGAAATCAAGCCCTCAACTCTTTTTTGGGGGAGTGATCCTTACGCACCGATTCATCTGCGGCGGCATGAGCGGCCGGAACCTCGGCCCTATCCTTTCCGGGAAGAACAGGGCTGAGGCCCGTCCGGAGCCTGAGCACAGCCCCGCTTTTGAAAATCATGTCATTTGTGTTACATGTTTCCGGGGCCCCTTGACAGAACGGGGCGCTGAAGGGTATGATAGAGAAAAAGAGCACGGATTCAACCGGAAAAGCCTGAACAGCATCATCAAAACCATCCGCAGCAGCGGCACATCCCAAGCCGCGCCGCCCGCGTTCTGCGCGGAAGCAGAGAAAGGAGCCTGACATGATCCGATGCGGGATCCATGAAGCCAACATCACCCCCTCCCTCGGGATGGAGATCCCGGGCTATTTTGAGACGCGCCTGGCCGACGGCGTCCGGGACGAGCTCTTCGCCGAGGCGGTGTACTTTGAATCCGGTGACAGCCGGGCTGTTCTCATTTCGTGCGACGCCATCCAGATCCCCATGGAGAGCTGCGACCGGGTGCGCTCCGTGCTGTCGGAACGGCTGGGCACGGCGCCCGAAAACATCCTCGTCTGCGCCACCCACAGCCACACGGCCGGGCCGGTTGAGACCTGGGGAGACTTCGTCCACATGGATCCGGACTACATGAAGTTCCTCGAGGCCCGCATGATCGACGGAGCCTGCCTGGCTGCGCAGAGAGCCCGGGAGGCGCGCCTGAGCTTCGCGTCGGAAACCGAGGACAAGCTCGCGTACTACCGCAATTACGTCGGCCCGGACGGTTCCTTCAAAACCTGGGGCGGCGAGGGATACGTCCCCTTCGGAAAGATCGACCCCGAGGTCGGAGTGCTCCGGATCGATGCGGCGGACGGAACCCCTTACGGCGTGATTGTCAACTACGCCTGTCACTGCGACTGCGTGGGCGGCTCCTCCTATTCCGCCGACTACCCCGGGGAGATGCGGCGCGCCCTGCGCAGGCTTTACGGAAAGAGCTTCATGCCGGTCTTTGTCAACGGCTTCTGCGGCAACATCAACCACGTGGACCCGAAGGGCTTCCACAGCGAGGTCCCAGAGCACTACAAACGCATGGGACGGATGCTGGCCGCCGACGCCTCCCGCGCCTTCGAGCTGGCGGTTCATCCGTTTGAGGACGAATCCGTGGCCGGGGCGATGACCGTGCTGGAGATCCCCTCCCGTGTTCCCGACGCCTCCCATATCGCCTTCGCGGAACGGGTGGAAGCTGACCCTGACGCCGGTATCATGGACCGCTTCTACGCCCGGGAAATCCGCCGCACGGAAGCGGAGGGGGTGAAGATGATGCCGGTCCCCGTCCAGGTGCTCCGCATCGGAGAGGCCGCGTTCTTCGGCATGCCGGGGGAGATCTACGTGGAGTTCGGGAAGATGCTGAAAGAGCGATCCCCGATCCCCCACGCCATGCCCGTCAACCTCGCCAACGGCGCGTACGGCTACGTTCCCATCCGGGAGCTGGTTCAGCCCGGGATTTACGAGGCCAGCGTCGGCATGTCGAACCGTCTTGACATCGAAGCCGGGTACCGGATGACGGACGAGCTGCTCCGTCTGGCGGAAACCGTCCGGCTGTGAACTGCAGGGAGGATCCACATGGACATGAAATCGCGCATCATACCCATTCCGCGCCGGTACGAAGCCACAGAGGAGCCCCCGGTTCTGCTGGGCGTCCCCGGAGCGGCGAACTTCCGCATCGTCAACGAGACGCCGTACCATGAGAACCCGGTCCTCGCCTCGGCGGACGGTCTTCTGCGCTCCACGCTGGGACGGCTCCTCTGTGTAAATCCGGATGAGGCGCGGGGACCGATTCCCGTCACGCTGCGGCTGGGAGACGCGCCGAAGGAGGCCAAAAATCCCGAGCAGGGCTACCGGCTGGAGATCGGCGGGGACGCGGTGACGGTCACGGGCTTCGGCGCGGCGGGGCTTCTGTACGGCGTCGTCACCCTGACCCAGTGCATGGTTCTTCAGAATAACCGTCTGGAGCTGGAGGCATGCTGCGTCACGGACTGGCCTGACCTTCGCACCCGGGGGCACTTCATGGAGAGCCGCTTCGGGTCCAACCTGATGACCCTTGAGGACTGGAAAGCTGTTGTCGATCACATGGCGTCCATGAAGCAGAATCAGCTGGTGGTGTCGGTCTACGGCTGCTGGTGCGTCCAGTACGACGGCCGGGTCTCCGAATACCTCTATCTGCCGATCCGGAAATACCCGCAGCTGAAGGTCCCCGTAGTCCGGCGGTACTGGTCGCCGAAGCGGGGCGGCTGGGTGGACGACGAGGTCCCGGTGCCCATGGTGAAGGACGACTTCTTCGGGGAACTCATCGCCTACGGCCGCTCGAAGGCCGTGGAGGTCTTTCCTCTCTTCAACTCCTACGGGCACAACACCCTCATTCCCCGGATGTTCCCGGACATCGCGGCGAAATTCGAGGACGGCGAATCGACCCTCACCGGCTTCTGCACAAAGAATCCGGGGACCTACGAGATCCTCTTCGACATCTACGACGAGATCATCGACCGGTATCTGAAGCCCAACGGCGTCGAGAGCTTCCACATCGGCTGCGACGAGGTCTGGGAGAGCATCGCGCAGAACGAGCACGACATCTGGCGCATACGGAACAACTTCTGCAAATGCCCGCTCTGCCGTTCCGTTCCGAAGGACGAGCTCTATATCGGGCACGTGATCCGGCTGATGAAGCACCTGAAGGACCGCGGCATGAAGAACGTCTACATGTACCACGACATGCTGCTGGGCCACGGCTCGGGGACGGAATCCGACTCCACGGAAAAGCTGCGGCGGGCGATTCTGGAAAACGGTCTGGCGGACACGGCGGTCATCGACTGGTGGACCTACAGCGACCGCCGGGAGGGCCTGGGATTTCAGACCACCCGTCCGGAGCAGGGTCTGCGCCGAACAGTCAAGCCCTGGAACGGGTATTACCACTGGAACATCGTCTCCTATCCCCTGAAGAACGTCTTTCTGCTGGGGGAAATGGCGCACCGGGAGGCCGTCGAGGGGATGCAGAGCTATTCCGCCTGGGACGAGAGCTTCGACCGGGTCCATATGGCGCAGTCCGTCGCCGCCTGGTGCTTTGAGAACTTCGGCTCGCCGGACGCCGTCACCGAGGCCTACGCGAAGGCCCGGTTCGGACCGCAGGCGGACAAGGCTCTCCGCGCTCTCCGGCTTCAGGACAGAATGCTCGACACGGAGCCCCGGGCGGATGAGTCCGGACTGCCGTCAAACTATACGGTCCTGATGCACGTGCTGTGTTACTATTTCTACAGCTATGTCCGCGCCGGGAAGCCCTATCCGCGCTCCTTCCCGGGGGAGGCCGTGCGGACGCTCTTTGAAAACCGGGAGGGATACGAGGGTGTCCTGCGTGATCTGAACGCCATGGCGGCGGAGGCCGAGGGGCTGTGGCGGGAGATCGCCCTGGACTGCCGCGCGGACGTCCGCATGGCTCGCCGGTACGCCTGGGAGGCCGCCCACGTGAAGGTCCTGACCGCCGACTATCTCGCGATACTGCGGATCTGCGATCTCTGCTCCGGCACCGTCACGGCATCCGCTGCGAAGGAGGCGGCCGGAATCGCGGAAGAGCGGAGACTGGCCCGGCTGGAACTCATGGAGGAGCTCGAGCGGACCAAGGAAGAATTCCTCGCGCCCTCCCATCTGCGCAATCACAGCATCTATATGCAGTTCTTCGCCGACCTGGAGGGATATCTCTCAGATACCGCCCCGTCGGAGATCCGGCTCGATCCCGCCGATTTCAGTCCTTTCGCGAGCGAGGCCTTCCGCAGGCTGAGATGAGCGGGGTTGGACTGCTTTGAACCGGTGCCCGTCTCACCCCGGGCTGACCTCTGACGCGCTTCTGACGAACTGCGGGAACAGGGTTTGGGATTTTTCCGGGAGAACCGAAAAACCTGCGGAGGAGAAAACGATATGAGCATGAAGGACAAGCTGCACGCGGGAGAGCTCTATCTCCCGGACGACAACGAGATCATGAAGGAGCAGTCCGCCT
>CACWLT010000241.1:0-1576 GCA_902761695.1 uncultured Ruminococcus sp. | reverse complement strand
AGCTGCTCTACGACTTCAACGCCACCCGTCCGTCGGAAGCGGAAAAGCGGATCGCGCTGCTGAAAAAGATGTTCGCCGAGATCGGGGAGGGGTGCTGGATCGAGCCGCCCTTCCGCGCCAACTGGGGCGGGCACAACGTCCATTTCGGCAAAGGGGTCTACGCGAATTTCAATCTGACTCTCGTGGACGACACCCACATCTACGTCGGCGACCACACCATGATCGGCCCGAACGTCACCATCGCCACCGGCGGCCACCCGGTTCTGCCCGCGCTGCGGGAGCGGGGGATGCAGTACAATATGCCCGTCCGGATCGGGAAGAACTGCTGGATCGGCGCGGGTGCCCTCATCATGCCCGGCGTCACAATCGGGGACAATTCCGTCATCGGGGCAGGGAGCGTCGTGACGAGGGACATCCCCGCGAACGTCGTGGCGGTGGGCAATCCCTGCCGCGTGATGCGGGAAATCGGCGAGCGGGACCGGGAGTTCTATTACCGGGATCGGAAAATCGACTGGGGAGAGCTCTGCCTGTGAGAGCAAGCATTTTTCTTTGATATATGATCACTGACTGAGGAGACAAGCGCTTTTCGGGGCGACCCGGCCGATCTGGGGACCCGGATTTTGAGCGGCCCTCCATGGACTGCCGGACAAAGGAATTCCCCGCGTTCCGGGAAGCCTGTGGAATCGCGCCGGACGGAACCGCCCCCACCCGGATCCGGCGACAGAGCGTCCTTCGGGTCTTTTCCTTCTTCCCGGACGGAAGAAAGAGGTGAAACCTCGCATCCGGAACTTTATCGGACAGAGGGCGGCAAAGAACGTGACAGGCAGGGGCACCCTTTTTCAGACATTCGGCGAAAATTGTCCATCACTTCCCCGCTGAAAAACGCTTACCTCCTTCCGAAAAATATGGTATAATGTGGACAAAGTCCTCGAAGACACGGCGGGAGGGGAAATCATGCCGGGCTTTACGAAAAACGCGATCAAGAAGGAATTCCTGCGCCTGCTCGATGAAAAGCCGCTCAGTCAGATCACGGTGAAGAACATCGTGGAAGCGTGCGGCATCAACCGCAATTCCTTTTATTATCACTACCAGGACATCCCCGCGCTGATCGAGGAGATCGTGCGGGAGCAGGCGGACCGGTTCATCGCGGACTATCCGGACATCGGCTCGATGGAGGAGGCCATCAACGCCGTGGTGGACTTCTGCTCCCGGAACCGCCGCGCGATCCTGCACATCTATAAATCCGTCAACCGCGATATTTTCGAGGACTATCTCTGGAAGATCTGCGATTATGTTCTCTCCACCTACGCAAAGAGTGCCTTCGAGGGACACCGGGTGTCGGAGAGCGACCGCAGGCTCATTCTCGACTACTACAGGTTCCTGTGCTTCGGCATCTGCATCTCGTGGCTGAACAAGGGGATGAAAGAGGACGTGCGGGAGAAGATCAGCCGGTTTCACGAGCTTGAAAAGGGATTTGTCGAAGAGATGATCCGCCGGGCGGAAGAATAGTGACCGTTGTCGAAGAGAACGATCCGCCGGGCGGAAGAATAGTGACCGTTGTCGAAGAGAACGATCC
>CACWLT010000240.1 GCA_902761695.1 uncultured Ruminococcus sp. | reverse complement strand
AGCTTTCTGTCTTAAGAGGGAACGGTTTTATTACCGTTACAGGAACGGGCGGTGCTGTTTTTTCAGCAGGAGCATCTGTTGATTTTTTATCATTATCACCTGCGTTGTCATCACTCTCCGTTTTTACTTCTCCTCCATGAGGAATAACAGAAACGCTTGATGCTTTAAACGGATTTAAAACAATTTCAGGATATTCAAAATCAGATTTTCCGTACTGCTGAGTTGCAACCAGCATTACGTCATGCCAAATCTTTGCAGGGATTGTACCGCCTGTAATTCCGCCCATCTGAGAGTTGTCGTCGTTACCAACCCAGACACCTGTTGCAACATCAGGAGTAAAACCTATAAAGTAAGCATCTTTACTGTCGTCTGTTGTACCGGTTTTGCCTGCTGCAGGTTTTCCTATGTTTGCAGCTCTGCCGGTATGTATTTCGCCTTGTACGCCTGCTCGAATACCACCGGAGATACCTGCCTGTACCCCTCGGACGCCAGACACTCGAATACCGCCGACGCCCGGTCCACGGATTCGATCACCAGCGGAATGGCGAAGAGAGTGACCGCGTTTGTCACGGAGGCGTGGTATAGCTCCTCCTCCTCCGTCAGCTTCGGCTGGGGAATGAAGCCGTAGTTGATGTCCGATTCCCTGAGCCCCGCCTCGGATACATGCCCGAGAGGATAGATGTAGAATACGGACCGCCCCTCGTCGAAGATGTCCGGCACGTCCGTCTGGGGATTCTTGTAGGCCGCCTCCTCCCCGAAAAGCGACTGGTATTTCTCCAGAATGGCCACCACCCGCTCGCTGTAGATGTCGTCGGAGAGCACCGGATTGTCGTCCGCGTCGTGCTCGATGAAGTGGTTGCCCAGCCCGTAGTACAGGGTCTGGATTTGGTCGCTGGCCACCATGAGGCCGAACTGGTCCCCCGGCGTCACCTTGCCGTTGCCGTCCAGATCCACGTAGGTGTTCATGATCATGTCATGCATCTTGTCGATGGTCCAGGTCTTTTCCAGCACCAGCTCGTAGGGATCCTCCAGATTGAAGTCCGCGATCAGGGCCTGATTGAAGAATACCCCGGACATGCGGGCCAGCGCGTTGTAGGAGAGGTCCCCGGCCGTGAAGTAGGTGTAGCCCTTGTGCAGGGTCCCGGCCATGGTGGCGGAAGGGTAGTACCAGGGATTAGACAGATCCACCCGGTCCGCGTCTCTGAGATTCATGAGCAGCGCGTCCGTGGCGCAGGAGGCAACCCGCATGCCGTAGTTCGCGACAATGTCAAAGGTGCCGTCGCCGGAGCTGTTCTGCTGCTGGACGGCGGTCTTCATGACGGACCCGTAGGCCGCGTCGTTCCGGGGATACATGTCCCAGTCCAGGGAGACGTTCAGCCTCTCCTCCACCGTCAGATTCCGGTGGTAGACCGCCGATACCACGATCTCGCCCGTGTCCTCCTCCACGAAGAACTCCCCGGGATCCCAGGATTCCCAGCAGAAGATCCGGGATGTGGCCCCGCCCAGATCCACCCCGTCCAGCGCGTCGGGCAGGAACTGGGTCTCGGTCTCCTCCTCCTCAGCCTCCGCTCCCGGGACAGCGTCCGTCTGAGTCTGAGCGGGAGCGCCGGGGGAGGAATCGTCCTTCTCCGGTTCCGCCGCCTTTTCGGAGCAGGCGGTCAGGGAGACGGAGGCGGCGGTCAGCAGGGCAAGCAGCAGGGAGAGGGTTCGTTTTCCGTTGTGATGCGTCATGACAGCTCCTCGGATTCCGGAACAGTGAAAATCGTTCCTGAATTTTCTTTCATTAAACCCCATTATACAGAATATTTGAGCGAAAGTCAACGGATTTTTGCTCCGTACAGCGGAAAAATACGGAGAAATTCACCAAGGAAAATGCCCCCGGGGATTGCGCGAAGAAGATTTCTGTGCTATCATTAGAAACAGATCATCAATCCGGGAACGCCCATCCCCCGAAAAAGGCAGGCAAGCGCATGAAGAAAAGACAGATCGTCAATATCGTCAATTTCATCCGGGACGTGGAGCCGCGGGGACCCGTGGACCTCGTCGAAACCGTCCGGGAGCAGATCCGGGTCATGAAGCGGTACGGCCTCAGAGGCTCGTTCCTCCTCCAGTACGACGCCCTCATCGACCCCGTCTATGTGGAGATGCTGAAGGCCCTGGACCCCGCGCAGTTCGAGCTGGGCGTCTGGTTCGAGGTGGTTGAACCCCAGTGCGAGGCTGCCGGGATCCCCTGGACGGGGCGCTTCCCCTGGGACTGGCACGTGCACTGCGGCTTCTCCATGGGCTATACGAAGCCCCAGCGCGAAAAGCTCTGCGACGTCCTGTATGAGAAGTTCAAAGAGACCTTCGGCTATTACCCCCGGGTCTTCGGCTCCTGGTTTTTCGACTCCCATACGGCCCGCTACGTCTCCGACCGCTACGGGGCGGACGCCATGTGCAACTGCAAGGAGCAGTACGGCACCGACGGCTATACCCTCTGGGGCGGCTACTACGGCCAGGCCTACTACCCCAGCCGGACCAACGTGTTCATGCCCGCCCAGACCGGGGAAGATCAGGTCCCCGTCCCCCTTTTCCGGATGCTGGGCTCCGACCCCGTCTACCAGTACGATTTCGGCATGAGCGCGGACCAGGGCGCGTCCCGGGTGCAGGGCGTTATCACCCTGGAGCCCGTCTACAACGGCGGGGGCGGCGGCGTTCCGGCCTGGGTGGACTGGTTCATGAAGGAGAATTTCAACGGCGACTGCCTGACCTTCGGCTATGCCCAGGCCGGACAGGAAAACAGCTTTGGCTGGCCCGGCATGAAGAACGGCATCGAGTACCAGTTCTCCCTGTTCGCGAAGCTGGCCGCAGAGGGCAAGATCGAGGTGGAGCCCATCGGGGAGACCGGCCGGTGGTACAAGGAAAACTGGAAGGAAACGCCCCCCTCCGCCATCACCGCCCATACCGCCTTTGACGATCCGAACAAATCCTCCGTCTGGTACTGCACGAAGAACTACCGGATCAACCTCTTCGCGTCGGGCGGGGATTTCCGCATCCGCGACCTGCACGTTTTCGACGGCCGGACGCCGGATCCCTTCGAGGACACGGTCTGCCCCGGCAACGAGGCTGTCTATGAGACCCTGCCCGTCATCGACGGCAACCGCCATACCGGGAACGGCATCGTCGCCGGAGCGGTTCTCACGAAGAACGGCAGACCTGTGGAGGCCGGACCCATGACCTTTGAGGATCTGGGAAACGGCTGCGCCCGGGTCGGCTACGGCGCGTTCTTCGTGCTGCTGCGCGAGGACGGCTTCCGGATCGAATCGGAGGGAGACTTCCGTCTGGAATACCGCATCGGCCGGTACGACGACCATATGCCCGACGTCGTTTCCGCCGGTGAGCGGGAGCTGATCTTAAAATATATGAACAGGGACTACGGCTTCGCCCTGCTCTCCGGCACTTTCGACAGCCGGACCGCGGTCCCGACTGCGGCGGCTTCGGAAAACGGAGCCATCGACGCACGGATCGTCCGGAAATAAGCGATTCAACAAAAAACAAGAGGAGGAAACAGGATGAAAAAACAGCTTTGTCTGCTTCTGACAGCGCTTCTCGTATCGGGCGTCTTCGCTTCCTGCGCGTCCGGCGGCAATGAAAACGGTGACGGAGAACCGGCCCAAAACGCGGGAGGCAATACCGCCGACGTGTCCGCTGAAGCTCCCGAAACCGCCCCGGAGACCGAGGAGGAGCTGCCCGCGCCTCCCGTCGAAGATATGAAGGGAGCGGTCCTCACCATTATGAACATGACCCCGGCGTGCTTCAACTGGGCGGATACCCGGATGTTCGCCCCGGAGCTGAACGGCGAGGTGCTCAACGACGCCCTCTACTACCGGGAGCAGAAGGTGGAGGACCTCTACAACTGCTCCGTGGAGGAGCTCGAGACCTCCAACAACAGCGGCGGCGACATGCAGCGGGCCGTCAAGGCGGGGGATCACACCTGCGATACCTGCATGGTCTTTGACGCGGCTGTGTCCGGCGTGCTGACCCAGGGGATCCTTCTTCCCTGGAATGACCTGGATATCGACCTGACCAGACCCTGGTGGGACAGCGCGGCCACGGAGCAGTACAATTTCTACGGCATCCAGGCGGCGGTGTCCGGAGCCTTCAGCCTCTACAACTACTCCACCCGCCACTGCTACGTCTTCAACAGCGACATGCTGGAAAATGCTGCCCCCGGCACCGATCTCTACAGCGAGGTCCGTGAGGGAGCCTGGACCGTGGACCGCCTCTATGCCCTGGGCGCTCTGGGCGTCTCCGACCTCAACGGCGACGGGGAGATGAAGGCGAAAGTGGACCAGTACGGCATCGTGTCCTCCGTAACGCGTCACTACAGCGCCATGCTGGCCGGCGCGGGCGTGAAGTACATCGACCGGGACGAGGAGGGCGTTCTTCAGTTCGCCATCCCCGGCAGCGAGTACGCCCTGAACGTCATATCGAAGCTGGTGGCCCTCAACGTCGGCAACGACATTTACACCAACGGCACCAACCCGAGCGATATCGGCGGCGGCGCGGAGTCCTTCATCTTCTACGACGGCCGTGCCCTCTTCATCGCGGCCTACGTGGGCGAGGCGTCCAGGATGCGGGAGATCGAGTTCAACATCGGCATCGTCCCCCCGCCGAAGTTCGACGAGAATCAGACGCGGTATTACTCCCTGGTGGAGGGCG
>CACWLT010000239.1 GCA_902761695.1 uncultured Ruminococcus sp. | reverse complement strand
TAAGGGCTCAGGGCAGGTTACGATCCGCCAGCAGAGCCTGTTCGGCATGATGCAGAGCACACAGCCATGCCCGGACTGCCGCGGCACGGGGAAGATTATCGAACAGCGCTGCCCGAACTGCGCCGGCACCGGATACACCTCCAGCCGCAAGACCATCGAGGTGACGGTCCCGGCCGGTATCGACGACGGACAGAGTATCCGGATTCGCGGCAAGGGAGAGCCCGGCCTTAACGGCGGCCCGCGGGGAGATCTTCTCGTTGAAGTCCGGGTCGCCTCCGATCCCGCGTTTGTCCGCCAGGACATGGACATCTTTTCGAACGTGGAGATCTCATTTGCCCAGGCAGCGCTGGGCGGCGACATGAGAATCCGTACCGTGGACGGGGACGTCATCTATACCATCCGTCCCGGCACTCAGTCAGGAACAAGAGTCCGGCTGAAGGGGAAGGGCGTGCCGAGCGTGCGCAACAAAGATATCAGGGGCGACCACTATGTCACTCTGTCCATCCGTACCCCGACCCGTTTAAGTGAGGAGGCAAAAGAAGCGCTGCGCAGGTTTGACGAGCTGACTGGCAACAGCCTGAACGCTGACGCTGAAGCGCAGGAAGAATCCAAAAAGGAATCCAAAAAGAAAAAGAAGTCATTCCGTGAGAAAATGAAGGAAGCCTTCGACGGAGAATGAGACACTCCCCCCGCCGCTCTGTGGCAGGGGAGTCTTTTTAGTTGTTTGAATAAATGTCTTTTCTGCTCATGCCATCCATGATATAATGGTTTTACGCCTGTAACTGAATGAGACCGGACCTGGTTCCGGAGAAAGGATCGGTAAAAATGTATTGCTGCAGAAAGGTAACAGATGACCTGATCTGGGTCGGTGCGAATGACAGACGTCTGGCAATGTTTGAGGGTGTCTATTCCGTTCCGCGCGGGGTTTCTTACAACTCCTATTTACTGCTGGACGAGAAGACGGTCCTGTTTGATACCGTAGACGCCGCTGTCGGCGGCGTATTCTTCGAGAACGTTGCGCACGCGCTCGCCGGAAGGCACCTGGATTACATCGTCGTCCATCATATGGAGCCGGATCACAGCGCCACGCTTGAAGAGCTGGTGCGGCGTTATCCGGACGTGAAGATAGTCTGCAATCAGAAGCTTGCCGTCATGATGAAACAGTATTTCACCTTTGACGTGGATGGCATGAGCCAGATCGTGAACGAGGGGGATACCCTCAGCTGCGGTGTGCATACCCTCACGTTTGTGAACGCCCCGATGGTCCACTGGCCGGAGGTCATGATGACCTATGACACGACAAACAAAGTCCTGTTCACTGCGGATGCGTTCGGCACCTTCGGTGCCACGAACGGGGCGCTGTTTGCCGATGAGGTCGATTTCGAACATGATTACCTGGATGAGGCCAGGAGGTATTACACGAATATCGTCGGCAAGTACGGGACGCAGGTGAGCGCGGTCCTGAAGAAGGCGTCAGGACTTGACATTCAGTATCTGTGCCCCCTGCACGGCTTCGTGTGGAGGAAGGGCATCGCGGACATCGTGAGCATCTACCAGCATTGGGCGACCTACACGCCGGAGGAGACCGGTGTCGTGATCGCGTACGCGTCAGTTTACCACCATACCGAGAACGCGGCGGAGTGCCTCGCGGTCCGTCTCAGGGAGAAAGGCATTCCGACTTATATGTTTGATGTCTCCGTCACGCCTGCGAGCGAGATCGTCGCGGCTGTATTCCGCTACAGCCATCTTGTGCTTGCGTCCACGACCTACAACGCCGGGATCTTCGTGCAGATGGAGAGCTTCCTGTATGACCTCGCCGCGCACAACATCCAGAATCGTACCGTCGCGATTATTGAGAATGGCTCCTGGGCGCCGACCAGCGGCAAGCTCATGAGAGAACTCATGGAAGGCTGCAAAAAGATGACGATCCTCAACGAGACGCTGACGATCAAGTCCGCGCTGAAGGAGGACCAGCTTTCACAGCTGGATGCAATTGCCGATGCCATCGACGCCACCATCGAGAAGAAGACAGAAGTAACCCCGGTTGCGGCGGCACCGAAGTCGGACAAGACTGCGGATACGGCCGGATCCTATGCGCCGGTCATGGATGCGACGGCGATGTTCAAGCTCAGTTACGGTCTGTTCGTCCTCACCGCGAAGGACGGGGACAAGGACAACGGCTGCATCATCAACACCGCGTCGCAGGTTACCGCAGAGCCGAACCGGATCACCATCGCTGTGAACAAGAAGAACTACACGCATGACATGATTAAGAAGACGGGAGTCTTCAACGTGTCGGTCCTGTCCCAGGATGCCGTCTTCGACACCTTTAAGCACTTCGGGTTCCAGTCCGGAAAGGATACCGACAAGTATGTGACGAAGGGAACGAACGCTCTGATCAGCGGCAGGGTGGTAGAAGAGAAGGAATTTGAGACCCATACCCTGTTCATCGCAGAAGTGACGGAGTGCAGGGTCCTTACAGATGATCCGAGCGTGACGTACGCGTATTATTTTGAGCACATCAAGCCGAAGCCGCAGCCGGCCGCGGAGAACCAGACGGGCTGGGTCTGCAAGATCTGCGGATATGTCTACGAGGGAGAGGAGCTTCCGGAAGACTTTATCTGCCCGCTCTGCAAGCACCCGGCAAGCGACTTTGAAAAGATGAAATAAACTTGTCGGATGAAGGTGTCCATGCTATACTTTCACACACTGACTGATTAATCCAAAGGAGCTGAATTCAGTTCTCGGTTTCGACGCGAAGCTAGTCCTTTAGGGCGAGTCCGAAGGACGAAGGAAACGAGATTACTGAATTCGCAACCGAGAACAGGTGAGTCAGATAATAATTGGCGTTAATAGAGGAGGAACAGGCTATGACAAAGGTATGTGATCTCTGTGGCTGGGAGTACAACGAAGAAGAAGGATATCCGGATGGCGGAATCGAGCCAGGAACAAAGTGGGAAGATCTTCCGGATGACTTTGTATGTCCGCTCTGTGGAGCAGGAAAGGATGAGTTCAGCGACGCCGACTGACGGCGTCCGGAAACTGGTCTGAGAGTACCATCGGTTCTGCCTGCGGTATATGCCGCAGGCAGAACGTCTGAAGGAAGGATTTATGGACGATCATATACGATTGCAGACACTGGACTGGGAAGCCTATACGAGATGCGCGCGCCGGGCGGCCGCGGACGGCATCGTGCTTCTTCGGAATGAAAAGGGGGTTCTACCCCTCCCGGAAGGGAGCAGGGTCTCCCTGTTCGGCCGTGGTCAGCTGACCTACTACAAGAGTGGAACCGGATCGGGAGGCATGGTGAATGTCAGCCATGTGACCGGGATCCGGGAGGCGCTTCAGGAGGATCCGGGGATCATCCTGAACAGCGCTCTGATGCATCTGTATGACCGCTGGAATGATGAGCATCCTCCCGTGACCGGAAGCGGATGGGGGAATGACCCCTGGTCTCAGGAGGAGATGCCGCTGAATGCGGACATCGTGGAGAATGCCGCCCGTCAGAGCGACGTGGCCGTATGTATCATTGCGCGCACCGCCGGAGAAGACCGCGACAACGAGGAAAAGCCCGGATCCTGGCTCCTGACTGAGACGGAGATGCAGATGCTCACCCTCGTGCGCTCCGGCTTCGACAGGATGGTGGTTCTTCTGAATGTGGGCTCGGTCATCGACATGTCCTTTGTTGAGAAGACGTGCCCGGACGCGGTGCTGTATGTATGGCAGGGCGGCATGGTCGGAGGATACGGCGTATCCGATGTCCTGAGCGGCAGGGTCAGCCCGGGTGGTCATCTGACCGACACCATCGCCAGATCTCTGTCGGATTATCCCTCCTCGAAAAATTTCGGAAACGGGGATGCCGATATCTATGAAGAAGACATCTACGTCGGCTACCGTTACTTTGAATCGGTCGCCAGGGACCGTGTGCTCTATCCCTTCGGATTCGGACTCACCTACACGACATTTTCGATCGAGTCCCGGAAGGTGGTCGCCAAAGAGAAGAAGGTGGGCAGCAGGCTTTCCATTGACTTCGAGACGGTGGTGACCAACACCGGGCACATGAGCGGGAGGCAGGTTGTACAGGTGTATGCGCGCTGCCCGCAGGGAGAGCTCGGGAAGCCGGCGCGGATCCTGGTTGATTTCCGCAAGACGAAGCTGCTCGCCCCGGGTGAGAGCGAGACGATCTCGTTCGCGATCCCGGTGAAGCGGTTTGCGTCCTATGATGATTCCGGCGCGACGAAGGATCCCGGATGCTGGGTGCTCGAGCCCGGCCGCTATGATCTGTTTGTCGGGGAAAATGTGCGCGACGCAGTCTGTATCACGCAGCAAGACGGGGCATTTACCATCTCCGGAAACTGGCCGATCGAACAGGCCCAGGAAGCCTGCGCGCCGGTGCGGCATTTCCGGCGTATGGGGATGTGGACGAAGGATTCCGGCGAACCGGACATCGCCTCCTACATCGAAAGACCGGACGCGACGGATTATGCCGCGGCCAATGCCATCGAGCGCCAGCAGTCGGAGATCTCTTCGTCCGGAAAGGCCGGAGAGAAGGAAACAGATCACAAGGAGCAGGAGGCAGCTGCTGCCGATCCTGCCCTTCGCGTCGGATATGAGGATGTCCCGGTGAGGTCCATCGACAACGGGAAGCGGATCTATGAAGATCTGCCCTATGAGTTTCCGTACACGGTGGGCGACCTTACGCTCATGGATGTCAGGAACGGGACCTGCTCCCTTGAGGATTTCATCGCGCAGCTGACGGATACCGAGCTGGCACAGATCGTGCGCGGGGAGGGAATGGGAAGCCCCCTTGTGACGCCCGGGACGGCGGCAGCCTTTGGAGGAGTGAGCGAAAAGCTCAGGAAGCGGGGCATCCCCGTGCTCTGCTGCGACGACGGGCCGAGCGGGATGCGCCTCGATTGCGGCGACCATGCGTTTTCCCTTCCCAACGGAACGCTGCTCGCATGCACATTTGACCCTGAACTGAATACGGAACTGTTCTCCTTCCTGGGGCTCGAGATGGTCAAGAACCGGGTCGACTGCCTGCTCGGACCCGGCATCAATATCCACCGCAATCCTCTGAACGGGCGCAATTTCGAATATTTTTCCGAGGATCCGTACCTGACGGGCGTGATCGCCGGAGCGCAGCTGAAGGGACTTCATGAGCATGGAGTAACCGGCGTCCTGAAGCATTTCGCTGCCAACAACAGAGAGACGAACCGCAGGAGTATGGACTCGGTCGTCTCGGAGAGGGCGCTTCGGGAGATCTACCTGAAGGGTTTTGAGATCGCGGTCCGGGAGGGCGGGGCGGATGCCATCATGACCTCCTACGGACTTCTGAATGGCGTCCACACCTCATCGCTGTATGACCTGACGACCACCATCCTCCGCGAGGAATGGGGGTTCGACGGGATCGTCATGACCGACTGGTGGGCCTCCTGCAGCCCGAAGGAGCTGATCGACGAGGCGCTGGCCGGAGGCGGGGAACCTGAAACGAAGCCTTTTGCGCCAGCCGGTCGCGGAAAATCCGGAAAGATGTCTTCCGACATGCAGATGCCGGTTGAGGAATCCCTGACGGAGGACCTGATGGGCGGACGCATCACGGATTTCAGCACGATGGTCCGCGCTCAGAATGACCTCTACATGGTGGTGTCAGACGGTGAGAACCTCGGACGGGACCGGGAATACGGGATCGAAAAAGAAGGCCGCTTCCTGAGCAGGGCAGAGGCGAAGGCGCTGGGAATCTCGAGGGATCCGCGCTTCCGAGGAACGCTGCGCGACGCCCTCTGCGAAGGACGGCTCACCCGCGGTGAGCTTCAGCGGAGTGCCCTGAATATCTGCAGGTTTGCGCTCAGGAGCGAGGCGATGCGAAGGCTTGCGGGTGAAGGCACCACGGTCCGGGTGATCAATGCCCCGGATGGAGAGCGGCTGGATGTTTACGAGGATATTACGTTTGTCAGGGTCCCTCAGGAAGGCCTGACGGTGGATCTGTCGCATCTTCCGTGCGGGAGAGGGGATGACAGCCTGCTGGGATTTGAGATGGAATCCGGAGCTTACTATACCTTCGCGTTTGAAGGTTCCTGCTCCGCCTCAGGTCTTGCACAGGTGCCGATGTCATTTTTCTTTGCCTCGGTTTCACTTGCGACTGTCATATGGAGCGGGACGGGCGGTGAAACGGTGGTCAGGCGGGTAAGGTTCCTGACGACGACGCGCAGCAATGTCTTCCGGCTTCATTTCTTACAGACTGGAGTGAAGCTGAAGAGCGTGACGATCACGAAAGACGGCCCCGGGCAGGACAAAAGGCTGGGGCTGCTGCCGGACTGAAAGAGGAAGGTATGAGTAATAATCTGGAGACAAAACCGGCACAGTCAGATGCGTCCAGGCGGGGTATTATTCTGGATGTGGACGGAACACTGTGGGACGCCGTGGATGTAATCACGGATTCGTGGAACGAGGCGCTCAGGGAGGTTCCGGACGTGAAGGGTGAGATCACCGCCCGGCAGATGAAGCAGTGCCTTGGGAAGACGATGTATGAGATCGCGGACATGCTGTTCGGGTATCTTTCCCGGGAGCGCCGCATAGAGGTCCTGGACAGGGCGATGCGCTTCGAGGTGGACTACCTGCGCGACCATCCGGGGAAGGTCTATCCGGGCGTGGCCGATACGCTGAAGGTGCTTAAAGATGCCGGATGGCACCTGTACATCGTGAGCAACTGCCAGAAGGGATACATCGAGGATTTCCTGCTGGCGCTCGGCGAGGAGGGCCTGATCGAAGACCATATCTGTTTTGAGGACACCCTGAAGGACAAGGGCAGCAACATCCGGATGTGTGTGGAGAGAAATGCCCTCAGCCGCGCTGTCTACGTCGGCGATACCGCCGGCGACCTGGAGGCCTCACGAAATGCCGGGACGGACTTCATCTATGCTGCTTACGGCTTCGGCCGGACGGGGAGTTTACTCACCGGACGATTTTTGAGAATTCATGGGGCGGGCAAGGTGCGAAGCACCTCTGACCGCCCACAATGAGGAACGCGAAGCGTTCCGAGTAAGTGGGGTGTGCTGAATAGTTACGCAAAATGTATATAAGGAACTGTACATAAATGACCTGTACAAGATTAATGTACAGGTCCTGAACGAGGAACGGATATGTTCACGGCGGACAATTGGACAGATTATGAGATCCTGGATGCCTCCGGGGGAGAGAAGCTTGAGCGCTGGGGGAAATACCTCCTGGTGCGCCCCGATCCGCAGGTGATCTGGAACACGGGGAGGAGGAATCCGGGATGGAGGAAGGCGGATGCCGTATACCACAGATCCAGGTCCGGAGGAGGAGAATGGGAATTCCGGAGCCTGCCGAAGCAGTGGTCGGTAGGGTATCGTCTGGGTGAGAGTGACCTGACCTTTCATCTGAAGCCGTTCGCGTTCAAGCATACCGGCCTGTTCCCCGAGCAGGCGGTGAACTGGGAGTGGTTTTCCCGGATCATCCGCGGCGCTGCCGCGGACGGACGGACAAAGCAGGCAGGAGATCCGGTCCGGGTGCTGAACCTGTTTGCCTACACGGGGGGAGCGACGATCGCCGCGGCAGCATCAGGCGCTGCGGTTACCCATGTGGACGCCTCGAAGGGAATGACGCTCTGGGCGAAGGAAAATGCCGCTTCCAGCGCTCTGTCTGACGCGCCCGTGCGGTGGCTGACGGACGACTGCAGGAAGTTTGTGGAGCGTGAGATCCGCCGGGGAAACCATTATGACGGGATTATCATGGATCCGCCCTCCTACGGGCGCGGCCCGAAGGGAGAACTGTGGAAGATCGAGGACAGCCTCCATGAGCTTGTGAAGCTGACCGCTTCGCTGCTCTCGGACCGGCCGCTGTTCTTTCTGATTAATTCCTATACGACCGGCCTTGCGCCGGCGGTTCTGACGTACCTGATCGGGACTGAGATTGCCAGCCGGTTCGGCGGTCATACGGATTCGCAGGAGGTCGGCCTTAAGGTGACAGACAGCGGGCTGTACCTTCCCTGCGGCGCGGCGGGAAGATGGTGGAAGGAGAAAGATTCTTGACCCAGGAACTGCAGCAGGAAATCAAATATATGGAGGAAATGTCTCTCAACGCCTGGCCGTCCTACCGCATTGAGCTTTATGACGGCTGGCTTTTGAGATATTCCCATAACTATACCTACCGCACGAACGCGGTAGAGCAGATCGGGGAGAGCACGATCCCCCTGGATGAGAAGATCGCGTACTGTGAGAAGATCTACACGGATGTGAACTGTCCGACCAATTTCAAGATCCAGCCGCTTCTGGATCCGGAGTTTGACAAGATCCTGGAAGACAGGGACTATCAGGTCCGCCGCCGGACGGATGTCATGACACTCTGGATTGAGGACGCGAACATCAAAAAAGAGACGGGGAAGGAATATGTCTTTGACAACCGCCTGAACCTTCCGACGCTTGTGTATTACGGGGACGACCTGGTTGTCCAGCTGGACGCGTTTATCACGGACGAATGGATAAAGGGACTGTTCGCCCTGAACGGCACATCAGATCCGACCCTGCGCAGGATTGTCCCGAAGATGTACGCCGCGATCCCCAAGAAGGCGAACGAAAGGGGCAGTCGGAATACTTGCCCCTGCAAATCGTCGTCCAAAAGCGCGCCCAGTCCCAACAGGGCGAGGTGACTGAGGACAAAACAACATAACGCCAGCCAATACTCTCGTTTGGAACACGCGCAATGAAGGTTGCACGCGTTCCAAAGTAAAAACAAGGCGATAGTCGCGGCGATCATGACTATTCTCCGACGGACGAGTTAAAGTCGGGTAGCGTCGAAGCGGGCCCGACGGGCGCGAGTCCGGCGCCGCTCGCCCATGAAAAGACGTCGCGACCGTTGATTGCGGAGGCGATCATCTCCGGGAAAACGTCGGGCGTACAAGCAAACGTCGGAGCGCCGAGCGTCGCGAAGACGGACGCGTTTTCCTCATCGTACGAAGGCTTGCCGTCGTCGTCAAGCGCAAGTAGGCAAATTGTCTTAACGCCTGAGGACATGAGATTCCGCGCGACGCTAAACATGAAGTTCGGATCTCCCCCGTCATAGAGGTCGGAGATCAGAATCAGAATCGTCTTACTGGGACGCGTTATGATCGATTGGCAATAACTAAGGGCGTTTCCGATTTCAGTGCCGCCCCCAAGCTGCGCGCCAAAAAGAACGTCGACGGGATCGGCGAGCTTTTCCGACATATCGACGACGTCAGAGTCAAAGAAAACAAGCCGCGTCGAAAGAGCGGGAACGCCCGCGAGCGTCGCGGCGAAAATCGACGAGTAGACGACCGACGACGCCATTGAGCCGCTCTGATCGACGCACAGCACGACGTCGAAAAGAGACTTACGCTTATGTCCAAAGCCCGCGAGTCGATCGACGATAAGCCGCTTTCGATCCGGATCCCAGTTTTTCAGATTGAGTAGAATCGTGCGGTCGAAGTCTAGCTCGCCGTATCGAGGGCGATTCGATCGAGTCGCGCGCGAGATTGCGCCGCGAACGGCGGAGACGGTCTTCGCTTGAATCCGCTTCTCGACGTCGTCGACAAGCTTACGGACGACGGCGCGCGCCGCCGACTTCGTCTCCTCGGGGATAACGGACGAGAGCGAGATTAACGTCGCAACCAGATGGACGTCGACCTCGAGCGATTCCAAAAGTTCGGGATCGGACAGGAGATACCTGGGGCCAAGCCGGTCGAACGCGTCCTTCTGCACGACTTTAACGACCGACTGGGGGAAATATTTCCGAATATCTCCAAGCCATCGCGCAACCCGCGGAGCCGACGGGCCGAGTCCGCCGCGTTTGAGCGCTTTCTGATTGTCGCCATAAATTTTTTCCAGCGCGACGTCCATTTCCGCGTAGTCGCCGTCAAGGTGATTTTGGGGCGACTCCGCGCTTTTCCCTAGAACGAGTCGCCAGCGACGAAGGCGTTCGCTCTCGTCGTCGGGCGTCGTTTGATTTCGATCCGTTTGCAATCTTTCAGTCATGCGATTCCCCCTGCCGACCGTCGGCGTTAAGCGCGGAACCTTTGAGGATAAAATTCAAGACGGGCAACAGCCGTTGAAATTCAGGTTCGTCCCATGGACGTCGTTCGTCGTCGGCGGCGTCGGTCGATTCTGAAACGCGAATATTTGCGAGCGTCCCGGAGAGCGTCCGGCGTTCCGCA
>CACWLT010000238.1 GCA_902761695.1 uncultured Ruminococcus sp. | reverse complement strand
TGTCCTCGTTGAACCGGCGGGTCTGGGCCTCCACCTCTTCCCCGGCCCGGAGCATGGCGGTCTGGCGGGCGATCTCCTCCTCCAGAGCCCGGCCCACGTAGTTCACGGAATTGACGTTCTTGATCTCACACTTGACGCCGTATTCCGCGCTTCCCCGGGGACGGACGGACACGTTCACGTCGCACCGGAGAGACCCCTCGTTCATGCGGCAGTCCGACACCCCAGCGTAGGTGAGGATCCTGCGCAGGGAATTCAGATAGGCCTTGGCCTCCTCCGGCGTCCGGAGAGCGGGCTCCGACACGATCTCGATGAGGGGCACTCCCGCCCGGTTATAGTCGATGAGGGTTTCCTCCCCCCGGTGGATCAGCTTCCCCGCGTCCTCCTCCATGTGGATCCGGACCAGGGGAATCTCCCGCCGCCCCGCCGAGGTCTCGATGGGAACGGCTCCGCCCACGCAGACCGGCCGCTCCAGCTGGGTGATCTGATATCCCTTCGGCAGATCGGGATAGTAATAATTCTTCCGGTCGAACCAGGAGACGCGGTTGATGGTGCAGCCCAGAGCCAGTCCCGCCCGCACCGCCAGCGCGACCGCCTCGTCCGACAGAACGGGCAGCGCGCCGGGCATGCCGAGGCAGATCGGGCAGACGGCGGTGTTGGGCTCGTCTCCGAAGCGGGGACGGCAGGAGCAGAAGATCTTCCGCCCCGTTTTCAGTTCCACGTGCACCTCCAGCCCGATGACGGCCTCGTACTCCGCCGCTTTATCTTCCGGCGCCATGGAAATAGTCCCGGACATAACCTCTGCTGTCTGTGCCACGGTTCCCCGTCTCCTTTCTCACATCGTCGGCAAGCTCTCTCTCCAGCGCCGCGGCCAGTCGGAAGAGCGCGCCTTCGCTCCGTTTCCGCCCCATGAGGGAGATTCCCGCGGGCATGGTTCCGTCCCCGCCTCCGGGCAGCTGAATGGCGGGACACCCCGTCAGATTGGCAATGGTGGTAAACCGGTCGCTGCGGTACAGGGCGTTGGGGTCGTCCGCGAAGCTCCCCACCCGGAAGGCCGGACCGGATGCCGTGGGCAGCAGCACCGCGTCCACCTGGGAGAGGATCGCCTCCGTATCCCGGCAGACCGACTGCTGCGCCGCCTTGACCTTTCTGTAATACCCCCCGCCGTAGGTGGAGGACAGGGCGTAGGTGCCGGTGACGATCCGCCGCTTGACCTCGTCGCCGAAGCCCCGGGTCCGGGCGTCCCGCATTTTGTCCGCCGCCGTCGCCCCTTCCCCGTGCAGGCCGAAGCGCAGGCCGTCGTACCGGGCCAGATTGGACGAGGCCTCCGCCGACGCTACGATCAGATAGATCTCCAGGGCCATCTCGAGGGGCATGGTCACGGGGACCACGTTCACCCCGAGCCGCTCCAGCTTCTCTCCGGCCCGCTTCACCGCCCTTACGACGGATTCCGCGCAGCCGTCCGTCTCCTCCGCGATCCCCACGGTCAGGCCCCGGGGCTCCTCGGAGAGATATGACCGGAAATCCTCGGCGGACGGGTACGTGGTCATATCGAGAGGATCCGCGCCGGCCATCTCCGTCAGCGCCATGGCACAGTCCTCCACGTCCCGGGCGATGGGGCAGACCGTATCCAGGGAGGAGGCCAGCTCCGCCATCCCACGCCGGGACACCAGGCCGTAGGTGGGCTTCACGGACACCAGACCGCAGAAGGCCGCCGGCTGTCTCGCGCTGCCTCCCGTGTCTGATCCGACCGCCCAGGCCGCTTCTCCCGCCGCCACCGCCGCCGCCGATCCGCCGGAGGATCCCCCGGGAGAGCACGCCGGATCCAGAGGATTGCGTGTCGGCCCGGCGATGGACCGCTCGCAGAAGGATCCCATGGCGAACTCATCCAGATTGGTCTTGCCGAGGAGGACGCCGCCCGCCGCCCCGATCCGCTCGCAGACCGCCGCCGTATAGTCCGGCACGAAGTCCCGCAGCATCTCGGAGGCGCAGGTCATGGGGACGCCCTCCACCGCAAAATTGTCCTTGACGGCGTAAGGAATCCCGCAGAGGGGAGGCACCTTCTCCCCGCTCCGCCGCCGCTCGTCAGCCCTTGCCGCCTGCTCCAGCGCCATTCTGGCCGTGGGGGTGATAAAGGCGTTGATCCGGGGCTCCTCAGCCGTCATGCGGGAGAGGTACGCCATGGTCAGCTCCACGGAGGATATCTCCCGCCTGTCCAGAGCCTCCGCCACCTCCGCCGCGCTTCTTTCCGTCAGATTTCTCATCTTCTACCTCGCTGCTTGCTGTCTCGGATCCGGGATGTCATACCACCCGCGGCACGACGGCGTAGGTCCCGTCGAAGCGGTCCGCCTGCCGGAGCAGCTCCCTGCCCCATGTCCGGCGTTCTCTCTCCGCCGCCCGCTTTTCCGCCTCCTCGGGGGGCAGAACCGGGTGGACCTCGGCGTGGATGGGTCCCTCAGCAGGCTGACCGGAGGCCGCGTCCGAGCGCACCACCGCGTCCAGCCTCACCTTCAGGGCGGAAAAATCCCGGGCCAGCTCCTCCTCCGCCTCAGATGACAGGGCCAGCATGGCGGAGGACGTCAGCTTCCCGAGCTCCGCGCCCGGCGTGTTCTCAACGGTTTCGTTCATTGCGTTTTCCTCTCCTTCAGCATGCAAATCTCCCGCGCGTAGCCTTCCTCGTCGTTCGGGGTCTCGAGAATCTTCGGGACGCCGGTCAGGAGGGGGTGGTGCGCGATCCCGCGAAGGATCTCCGCCCCGATGTGCCCCTCCCCGATCTTCGCGTGCCGGTCCTTATGGGCGCCCCTCTCGTTCAAGGAGTCGTTCAGATGTACCGCCCGGAGCCTGTCCAGCCCGATCACGGCGTCGAATTCCCGCAGCACCCCGTCGAAATCGGAGAGGTCATAGCCCGCGTCGTGGATGTGGCAGGTGTCCAGCGTCACCCCGAGATTTTCCCGGAGCGCGGGATCCACCTGTCCGATGATCCGGGCCAGCTCGCCGAAATCCCGGCCGATCTCCGTGCCCTTCCCAGCCATGGTCTCGAGCAGCACGGGAGTTCCCATGCCCGGCCAGAGGACCTGCTCCAGCATGGCGGCCACGATCCGGCAGCCCTCCTCCGCGCCCTGTCCCACATGGGATCCGGGGTGGAAGTTGTAGAGCGTGCCGGGCAGGGCCTCGAGGAAGGTCAGCTCCGCCCGCATAGAGTCCCGGGTGTATTCCCGCACCTCCGGCTTCAGGGCGCAGGGATTGTAGGTATAAGGCGCGTGGGCCACGGGCAGAATCACCTCTCCCCCCGCCATCCGCTCCGCCAGTCCCCGTACATCCTCTGGATCCGGCGGCCTGTTCGGGGTCCTTCCCCGGGGATTTTTCGTGAAGAACTGGAAGGTGTTCCCGCCCAGCTCTCCGATCCGCTCTCCCATGGCCGCGTATCCCTCCGCAAGGGAGAGATGACAGCCGAGAATCATGGTTTTCTCCATAGTCAGCCTTTCTTTTTTTCGCGCATCCGTTGATTCCGGAAGGATTTCGGCGTATACTGGTATGGAAATGTCATTTCCCGGGAGTCCGCCTTGAAATCAACCCTGATCGCCCTGCCCCCAGCCCTCGGCCGCACGGTCGAACGGGCAAAATCCGCCGCCACCCGTCTCGGAGAGGATCTGGTATCCCTCAGCGCGGCGCAGGCAACCTTTTTCCTTGTGACCTCCGCCGTGCCGTTCCTCTCCCTGCTGGCCGCCCTGACCGGCGCTCTTCTTCCGGATAACCTGTGGGACCTGCCCCTGCCGGAAGCTCTCTCCTCCGGGAGCGCGGGCGTTCTGCTCCGCATCCTCAGGGAGGAGATCTCGTCGCCGCCGGGGGTTCCGCTGCTTTCCTTCACCGCCGTGACCACCCTCTGGACCTCCTCCAAGGGGATCTCCGCGCTGCGGGGAGGGATAGGGCGGATCTACCGCTGCGGGAAGGGGCGGGGCGCGTTCTTCTCCAAGCTGGCCGGGGTCCTGACCACGCTGGCGGTCATGGCGGTGGTGGCGGCGTCCTCCCTGCTGCTCTTCTTCAGCGGCGTCCTGCTGTCCCTGCTGGGGGGAGAATCCCTGTCCGCACGGGCGGCGGAAGCGCTGACGAAAGCCCTGGGTCTTCCCGTCCTCGTTCTGCTGCTGACCGCCGTTTTCGCCCTGCTGTACGCGGCCGCCGGGAGGGGCAGTCCCCTCTTCGGCAAAAGATTGACCGGACATCTGCCGGGCGCGCTGTTTTCCGCTCTCGGCTGGATCCTCTTCTCCCTGCTCTATTCCGTCTATATCGCCCATTTCCCGCGGGCGTCCGCCGTATACGGTGCGCTGGGAGCGGTCTGCCTCGTCATGCTCTGGCTCTATGTCTGCACGTTCATTCTCCTGCTGGGGGCGGAGATCAATCGGTATCTCGCGGAGAAGCGGAGCAGGTGAGCCCCTCCTCCATCCCGACAACAACCGCGGATTTTTTGTCCTCCGCGGTTGTTTTTATGGTTTTGGGATCACGGATTGTCTCCGCCGGACTGGGGCGCGTCGGGCTCCACCATGCTCAGCGCGGCCTCCGCCTGCCGGATCTCCTCGATGCGCCGGTCGTGCTCCTCCTTGGTTTCGGAGAAGTACGTGACGCCGTTTCCGGAAACGAAGTAGTAGAAGTTCGTCTCCGGCACCATCAGGGCGGCCAGCATGGCGGACGCGGAGGGATTGGCGATGGGTCCCGGGGGCAGTCCGTCGTACATATAGGTGTTGTAGGGGGTGTCGTAGGACAGGTCCAC
>CACWLT010000237.1 GCA_902761695.1 uncultured Ruminococcus sp. | reverse complement strand
CACCTACATCGCGGTGGGCATGTACGATCTGGACAACTTCTACGACAACTGCTGCATCTACTTCAACAAGGGCATGCTGAACGACCTCACCGGGAGCAGCGACCTCTACTCCGTGGTGAAGGACGGGGCCTGGACCGTGGACAAAATGACGGAGCTGGCTTCCCTGGCCCGGCAGGATCTGGACGGCGACGGAAAAATGGACGTCTCGAAGGATCAGTTCGGCTACGGCCAGGCCAACGGCTTCGGGTTCATCTATCAGTTCGCCTGGAACCAGCCCGTCACCGCCCGGGACGACGAAGGGTATCCGGTGGAGGCCATCAACACCGAGCGCATGGCGGAAATGACCGAGCGGTTCATGTCCCTTCTGTTCGACAACGACTTCATCGTGCTGGACGAGAGCGGCGGACCGGCCTCCACAGCCTTCCGGGAGGGGCGCGAGATGTTCTACCTGACCAGCCTCAAGGCATCCTTCACGGACCTGCGGGACATGGATCAGGACTTCGGCATTCTCCCCATGACCAAGCTGGACGAGGCGCAGGAGGAATACTACACCCATGCCACCGCCCACACCTCCGCCGTGGGCATCCCCATCGTCAAAACGCCGGAGGGAACGGAATACACCTCCGTCATTCTGGAGGCCATGGCGGCGGAAGGTTTCAAACAGGTGCGGCCGGTGGTCTACGATGTGGCTCTGAAATCCAAGTATACCCGGGACGAGGAATCCTTCGAGATGGTGGACATCGTCATCCGGGGCAGGACCGCGGATTTCGCCGAGATCTACGACCAGTGGGGCATGACCTACACGCTGGACTTCGTCGCCCGGGGCAGCGTGACGAACTGGGCCTCCTACTACCGCTCCCAGAGCAAGATGCAGAACAAGAAAATCGAAAAGGTGGCGGATATGTTCCGGGATCTGGCGGAGTCCGGCTCCTCCGTGACGGGAACAGCCGCGCCGTAATTCTCACTGTCCGGATACTTCAAAAAAATAAAAAAGAAAGAGGTTCTGCCTTTACAAGCGGAGCCTCTTTCCCTGGCCGTTATACATCCTTCTGCCGTGGGAGACGTCTTCGGCTGAAAACCCAGCGCATGGCGTCGCCGAAAATGGCGTCCCCGTCCTCCCCGTCGGCGAAATCGTGGTCTCTGCCGGGAATTTCGCGGTAGACGAAGTCCGCTCCAATTTCCGCCAGCGCCGCCGCCAACCGTCTGCTGTGCTCGACGGAGATCACCCGGTCCTCTTCCCCGTGGAGGATGTACAGGGGCGTTTTTCCAAGAATCGCCGCGTCCGCCGGGTCCGACACGCCGCATCCCGCAAGACCGGCGGCATAGGTTTCGGGATACCGGTACAGCATTTCATAGACCCCCGCGCCGCCCATGGAGGTCCCGGTCACGTACAGCCGGTCCCTGTCCGCGCCGTACCGGTCCGCCAGCTCCATGGTCAGGGCGTGCACCGCTTTGGCAATCCGGTTCTCCGGGCAGTCCGCGTGGGACGGGGGATTTTCCGGCGCGTCGGGGAAGATCCGCTCCATATAACTGCTCCACATGACGCCCTCCGGACACTGGGGAATGGCGAAGATGAAGCGCTCGTAATGCTGATAGGCGAAGAGCATCTGGTTCTCCCGGGGATCATAATAGAGCTGAAGGCGGTTGTCGCTGCCCCGCATCCCGGCCCCGTGGAGATGGACGGCCAGGGGATATTTTTTCCGGGGATCAAAGCCGTCCGGGAGGTAGAGGCGATAGGGCAGAACACATCCGTCCTGCGACGTGTAAACATGGGGAGCGGTGGATTCCAGAAAATACGCCCTGGCCTCCTCCAGTTCCTCGTTCAGCTTAAACAGTCTGATCATGGGCAAAATCCTCCTTTGGGGGATACGGGGCCTCCCTCAGGCGTTCTCGATCTCCGCCTGCACCAGCTTCACCCATTCCCCCAAGCCCTCGGCGCGGCTGCCCACGGTGGTGAGGTCCTTCAGCACGAAGGCGACGGGGGTTCCGCTTCTCCGGCAGGCCGCAAGGGTCCCGCGGATCTCCTTTTTCACGGCGTCGACGTCGGGATAGCCGGAGCGGAGATAAGCCGGATTGGGCTTGCGGAGCATGACGTAGTCCCCGCCCATGGCCTCCGCCTGCCGGTCCACCTTCGTCCAGGGGCTGGCGGAGATGGAGCGGACGGTCTTCATCTTGCGGATGATGTCGATCTTCTGGAACAGCGGTTCGCAGCAGCCATAGTTCACCCAGCCGAAGCGGTCGTAGAGGGGCTTCATGTATTCGATCTCAAACTCGTCGTGCATGGCGGGGGAGATTTCCGAGAAGATCTGCGCCGCCCCCGCGATCCAGCAGTCCGCGGCCCGGATATGGCTCTGGTCAATGGCGCGGAAACGGTCCTCGTCCACGTAGGTCTCCACGCAGTGACAGCGGACCCCGGGACCGGCGGCGAGGAGGTTCTGGGCCTCCAGCTGATCGACGGCGTCCATTTCGATCTCCAGGAAGCGCTTCATCATGGCGTGGACGAACTCCGGCTCGTCGATGACGGCGTAGAGGCAGGACTCGGCTCCCTTCCAGAAGGTGATGCGGTCCCAGACGGCGGCCCAGATCACGGTGCCCGTGGGGCGGACCTCCAGAATGTCGCCGATGACCTCCTCCACGGCCTCCTTCCGGCGGGCGGTTTCCTCCGGGTGGGCCGTGATGATGCGTTTTTTCAGCTTGGAAAGGGACGCCTCGTCCGGGAGCTGGTCCTCGAACAGATGGGTCTGGGCGCCGACGTGGTCGCTCTCGTCCTGATTGACGGTGGAGACACCGTACCCCGTGTCATCGTACACCTTGCCGAGGGGGTAGCAGGGAGCCGGGACGAGATCCGCGCCGAAACGGCGGAAACGGAACAGCTCGGAGCGGAAATAGTTCTCGATCCCGCGCAGGAAGGGATCGGCGGTGACGCATTTCAGGTCCTCGTACCCGGCAAATTCGTGCCAGGGGAGCTGGTCGATGATGATGGGCGGGCGGGCGGCAGCGTCCAGGGCGTTGAGGCGTCCCCAGTTTTCCGCCATGGCCTTCGTCCCCTCCGAAAAGGCGGCCTCCGCGTACTGCTTCGCAAGATCACGGACGATTTCGCGCTCGTTCATGGGAATTTCCTTTCCATTTATATATATCCGTTTACATGTATGGAAGTGATATGCGGAAATCAGCCGACTGTCAGCCGGAGCACGGTGTCAACTTGATCGAAACGCTCGGGGAAGGCGATCGTATACCCGCCGTCCAGCTCCGTCAGCTCCAGCCGCTCTTCCCCGCAAAAGGCCTCACGGAACCGTTTTCCGTCGGCGGGCGCGGGGAGGGTCAGGACGCCTTCCGCCGGGGCGTTCATCACATGGAGATAGACGGTCTTTCCGTCCGGGGATTCGGTGGAGACGCCCCAGTCGGATTTATCCAGGGTGGAATCCGGCTTTGTGACGTAGGATTTCCCGGGGACTGTCCCGTAGATGCCCTCGTGGGATTTCAGCAGCGCGCCCAGATCCCGGAGAAGGTCCCGGACGCCGGTCTCCCAGGTCTGATCCAGATACGGACCGCAGGACCAGGCGATCCCGGCGTTGAACTGGTTCTCCACGGAGACGGTGCGGACGGTGTAGCGGTACAGATTCCGCGCGTCCGTCGGAGCTTTTCCGCCCACGGCGTACCAGGAGCCGATCTGCCGGTTCACCTGGGAATAGTGGACGGGGAGGGTATCCGAATCGCAGCCCTCGATGGAGCCGTAGTATTCGGACACAATGAAGTCGGAGAGCGGATGGCGGACCGTGTTGGCAGTCACGCCCGTATTCACGAAGATCACGGCCTCCGGGCTGCAGGCGCGCACGAAATCGCAGACGTCCTCCGTGGGGCCGCCCTGATCGAACCAGAAGCCCGCGATGCCGTCCCCGTACCGGTCATAGATCTCCCGGATCAGCCGCTTCAGAAACGCCATGCGGCTTTCCGTGTCGACCCAGCCCATCTGTTTCAGGTCCGCGTCCGGGATGTCGTGGGCGTCGTTGGGCGGCAGGTAGAGCACCAGCGGAATGCCGAGGGGTTTTAAACCGGAGATCAGCTTTTCGATGGCATCCGAGGTCTGGGCGCACTTCCATCCGCAGCCCGTGGCTTTCATGGTTTCGGAGGGAAAAAGAAGGTTGAAGCCGGCGTGTGCCGCGGTGAACACCACGTATTCCGCGCCGAGATCCCGGGCGGCTGAGGCGAACTTCTCCCCGTCGAACAGGGCGGCCGCTTCCTCCGCAGACGTCGCGGTCCTGGGATTCTCCGCGGAATAATGGGTCCCGCCCCAGTTTGTGCCCTTGCCCTCCGCGTAGGTGGGGTAGGTATAATGGCTGAACAGGCCCACTCTGGCCCCGGCGAAATACGCCTTTCCGAAATGCTTTTCCATGCAGTCCGCTCCTTCCGATGGGGATTTTCCGTACAGGGACATCTTACCACACTCCGTCCGCGTTTGTCAAGACAGAGAGATGCGCGGGGAGGATCGGAAGAGGGGCCGAAGGAAAAAAGGGCCCCGCGTGATGGCGGAGTTTTTTCATCGGTATCCGAACCCCTGCCGACTGAAATCGCCGATGGAGTTTCCTCCTTCGGCAGCCGGGATTTTTTCTTCAGCTTCCGGGTATGCTCTATCCTTATTCCATTGGCAGCGAAAGAAACTCCGCTTGGTTTCTCGGACCAACAGAATCCACGAAAAAAAGCTCCACACGAGGTGGAGACCTTTTTTCATGGAAACATTGGGACTCGAACCCCTGCCGACTGAAGTCGCCGATGGAGTTTTCTCCTTTGGCAACCGGGATTTTTTCT
>CACWLT010000236.1 GCA_902761695.1 uncultured Ruminococcus sp. | reverse complement strand
ATCGTCGCCGGTAACATCATCGTGGATCATCTCTATCCCATCGCGGGCTTTCCCGAGCGGGGACAGCTGACCACCATTCTGGATGGCATCGGCAAGTCCGTGGGCGGAGCGGTGTGCAACGTGGGCATCGATCTCAAGCGCCTTATGCCCGACGCGGAGATCGCCGCCCTGGGTCTGGTGGGGCAGGACGACAGCGGGGATTTCGCCGTTTCGACCATGCGGGAGGCCGGTGTGGACGTCTCCATGGTGGGGCGGCAGGGGACCACCTCCTTCACCGCCGTCATGAGCGACACCCTCACCCGTGAGCGCACCTTCTTCCAGTACCGGGGAGCCAACGCGCTCTTCTCCGAGGATTCCTTCGACTGGGCGGACATGGACTGCGACATCCTCCACGTGGCCTATATCCTCCTTCTGGACGCCCTGGACGAGGAGGACGCGGAATACGGCACGAAGCTGGCCCGGCTGCTCTGTCACGCCAAGGAGAGGGGCATCCGCACCTCCGTGGACGTGGTGACGGAGACCGGAGAGCGCTTCGCCCGCCTGGTTCCTCCGGCTCTGAAATACACGGACCTCTGCGTCATCAACGAGATCGAGGCGGGACGGAGCACCGGCATCCCCCTCCGCGCCGGGGACGGATCCCTCATCGCCGAAAACGTCCGCCCCTGCCTCCGGGCGCTGTTCGATCTGGGCGTGGGCGAGTGGGCGGTGATCCACTGTCCCGAGGGCGGCTTCGGCATGGACCGGACGGGGGAATTCGCCGTCTGCGGGCAGATCCCGACGCCTCCCGGATTTATCAGGGGTAAGGTCGGAGCGGGGGACGCTTTCTGCGCCGGTGTGCTGTCAGCGGCTCACCGGGGTATGTCCCTTGCCGAAGCCCTGCGGCTGGGCAACGCGGCGGCCACCGTATCCCTCAATGCCCCGGGAGCCACCGAAGCCATGACCACCGTGGAGGGGTGCCTGAGGATCGCGGACGAGTTCGGCGAAGGACCCCTTCCGGTGAAACTGGACTGAAAGGAGCGCATCATGAAACTGGCAGTAATCATCGGAGCCGGCAATATCGGCCGGGGCTTTATCGGACAGCTGTTTTCGGAGGCGGGCTGGGAGGTCTGCTGTCTGGACGTGGCAAAGCCCGTGGTGGACGCCCTGAACGAAGCCGGGGAATACCCCCTGGACATCGTTTCCAACACGGGGACGGTGCGGAAAATCATCTCCCCCGTCCGGGCCGTGGACGGCAACGATCGGGAGGCGGCGGCCAGAGTCACGGCGGACGCGGATGTGTGCGTCACCTGCGTCGGGGCCAAGGCCATCAAATACATCATCCCGAATCTGGCGGCGGGCGTGAAGCTGCGGATTTCCGAGGGCCGGGGACCGCTGAATCTTCTGATCTGCGAGAACCTCATGGACGCGGACGCCTATATCCGCTCCTTGCTGGAACCGGTGCTGACGGCGGAGGAGCTTTCGTCCGTCGGACTGGTGGAGACCTCCGTGGGCCGCATGGTCCCCGTGCCGGACAAGACCCTGACCGAACGGGAGCCCCTTCTGGTGCGGGCGGAGAGCTACGGCGTGCTGCCCTTCGACCGGGACGCCTGGCTCGGGGAGCTGCCCGATGTGCCGGGACTTCTGCCCATGTCCCCCTTCCGTTTCGTGGTGGAGCGGAAGCTGTATGTCCACAACATGGGCCACGCGGTCTGCGCTTATCTCGGGACCCTCTGCGGCTATTCCTCCATCGCCGGGGCCATCTCCGATCCCGGGATTCGGATAGCAGTGCGGGAGGCCATGATTTCCTCCGTCCGGGCCCTCTCGAAGCGGTACGGGCAGGATCTGGACGCCCTTCTGGAGCACGGCGCGGATCTGGTCCGGCGGTTCGGCAACCGGGCTCTGGGGGACACCTGCGCCAGAGTGGGCAGCGACGTGCCCCGGAAGCTGGCGAAATCCGACCGTCTCACCGGCGCGGCCCTGTCCGTTCTTCAGACCGGGGAGAGACCCGTCTGGATGTCCCTGGGCGCGGCGGCGGCTCTCCGGGTGTACGAGCTGTCCGAGGGGGCGGATTTCCCCGATCCCGGCACGGCCTTTTCCGCTCTGACCGGCGTGGGAGAGGGACCCTACTATGAGGACGCCATGACCTTCTACCACGCCATCCGGAACCGCGTCAGCACGGCCGGGCTCGAAGCGGAGCTCATCGGGCTGGCGGACGGCATGCTGGCGGAATCCGGCGCGGACGGGAGCGCGTCATGAGATCCGCCCGGATAACAGCCTGTCTCCTGGCGGCGGCTCTGCTTCTGCCTGCATTCACCGCCTGCGCCGGGGAGAGCGCACCGCTGCCGGAATCGGAGACGAATGCCCCGGAGACGACCGAAGCGCACCCCGATCCCGGGACCGATCCCGAAACGGAGGCTCCGTCTGCGGAAGAGCCCGCACCGGAAGAACCGGTACTGGAAGAGCCCGAACAGCCTGAGAACGGAGAAGGGAAGGAAGACCTCATGCACAACACACCGAATCCCTGGGCCGACGGGGAGAAATACGCCCTGTATCTGGACCGGGCCGTCGAATACGCCAAAACCATTCACGATCTCTACTGGGACGGGGAGAGCGGTCTTTCCTCCCTGACGCCGGACGGAGGGACGCCCCACCTCTGGCCCTTTACGGAGCAGGTCGGCATGGTGAACGGCATTCTCGCCGCCATGGACAAGGATCACCCGGAGAGGGCCTTCTTCGAGGCATATCTCCATGAGCTGATCGGCGGACTGCGCCATTACCGCGTGCGCCGGGTCAAGCTGGGGAGCGGGGAGCGCTGGATGGATCCCGACAATTTCATCGCGGATTTCGGGGTGAACGACGGCACGCCCCACGCCTACGCCCTTTATTCCTCCTCCCGCCACGACAAGAAGCAGGACTATCTCATCGTCACCCCCGACGCGGTGTATTTCGACGACAACGTCTGGGTGGCAAAGGAATTTGTGGCTGCCTGGCTGAACACCGGGGAGGAGGCCTACCTCAACGAGGCGGTCAATATCGTGGACTGGATCCTGGGCGAGGGGTATGAGGACGCGGGAGCGCTGGCGGGGATCTACTGGAAGTGGTCAGCCCGGTTCCTCTTCAAGGGCGGGAACTACAGCGACTCCGACCACGCCTCCCTCAACGCCTGCTCCACAGTATCCTGCGCCATGGTGCTGGCCGAGCTCTGTGACGCCGTCTCCGGAACCGCCATGGAGAGCCACCGGGAGGAATGGCTGGAGAAGGCCGCCGCCATGTTCCGTTTTGCCGGGGAGGCCTATGTGGATCCCTCCACCAAATGCCTCTATGACAAGGTGTTCCTGAAGGAGAACTTCGCCTCCGGGACCGCCCTGAAGCAGCAGATTCTCAAAACCGATACGGCCCAGTACGCCTACAACACCGGCACTTACCTGACGGCGGGGGCGTACCTGACCCGTCTGCTGACCGACCCGGCCGAGGCGGAATCCGTCCTGACGGCGGCTTTGGCCTCAGCGAAGGGCGCGGATAAGAAGTTTGCCGACCGGGGCGTGAAGGCGGGGCAGTATTCCTATCCCTCCCACAGCTGGTTCACGTCGTTTCTGGTGTCCGGCTTCGCGGATCTGCGCCCCTATGACGAATCCACGGGCGAATATGAGGAGCACATGCGCTCCGCACTGGACTACGCCTGGGAGAATTACCGTTCGTCCGACGGCCTGGTCTCCCCCGCCTGGATCAAGGGCTGGAACCGGTTCAACAACAACAGCCGGGACAGCGAGGACAACCCCCGGCAGATCCTCTACCAGTCCGCCAACGCCCACTGCTGTGCCATGCTGGCGGGGTATTACCGGTAAATAACTCCCATTAATAAAAGAACGGCCGCGTCAGTTCCTTCATGAGCTGAGCAGCCGTTCTTTTGTGTGTCCGTTATTCCTCCCCGTTCTCCGCCATGGAGACCTGGCCGTTCACGCCGGGATCGGGGCGGGGGGCCTTTTCAGGGTAGGGGATTCCCAGGTGGTCGTAGCCCTGCCGCGTCACCATCCGGCCCCGGAGCGTGCGGGCCAGGAAGCCGATCTGCAGAAGGTAGGGCTCGCAGACGTCCTCCAGGGTCACCGCCTCCTCGCCGATGGTGGCCGCCAGCGCCTCCAGTCCCACGGGGCCGCCGCCGTAGAAGCGGATGATGGTCTCCAGCATCTTCCGGTCGGTGGTATCCAGCCCCAGTTCGTCGATCTCCATCATGGCCAGCGCCTCCTGGGCCATCCGGAGGTTGATCCGTCCGTCCCCCACCACCTGGGCGTAGTCCCGGACCCGCTTGAGCAGCCGGTTGGCGATGCGGGGGGTGCCTCTGGACCGGGACGCGATCTCAAGGGCGGCGTCCTCGTCGATGGGCACGTCCAGAATGGCGGCGGACCGGTGGACGATGGTGGAGAGCTCGTACGGCGTGTAAAGCTCCAGCCGCATCTGCACGCCGAACCGGTCCCTCAGCGGCGTGGACAGCTGACCGGCCCTTGTGGTGGCCCCGATCAGGGTGAACTTCTGCAGGGGCAGGTGGATGGAATGGGCGGCCGGCCCGGTCCCCACCACCAGATCGAGGGCGTAGGCCTCCATGGCCGGGTAGAGGATTTCCTCAATGGTCCGGGGCAGGCGGTGGATCTCGTCGATGAAGAGCACGTCTCCCTCGTTGAGGTTGGTCAACAGCGCCGCCAGATCCCCCTTCTTGTCGATGGCGGGACCGGCCGTGATCCGCAGATTGACCCCGCGCTCTCTTGCGATGATCATGGAGAGAGTGGTCTTGCCGAGTCCCGGAGGGCCGTAGAACAGCATGTGGTCCAGGGGATCGCCCCTCAG
>CACWLT010000235.1 GCA_902761695.1 uncultured Ruminococcus sp. | reverse complement strand
TGGCGCTGACCTGCTTCCTCGGCTGGATTGTGGCGCTGATCTCCTCGCGGCTGAAGAACAAGAGCTTCATCACGGTCTTGATTTCCCTGGTGCTCATCGCCGGGTACTATGTGCTCTACGGCAACGCCTACCGGATCCTGGCCTCCATCCTCGCCAACACGGAAGCGGTGGAGTCGGGCGTGAGAAGCTGGGCGTATCCCTTCTGGGCGGCGGGCGGCGCGGCGGCGGGTGAGGCCCTCTCCCTGCTTCCCTTCGCTCTGATTGCCGTCCTCTGCCTTCTTGTGACGTGGTTCGTGCTGGAGCGGAGCTTTCTGCGCATCGCCACGGCCAACCGGGGGAGCGCGAAACGGGTATACCGCGAAAAAGCGGCGCGTCAGGGGTCCGTCCGGTCCGCTCTCTTTAAGAAGGAGATGCGCCGGTTCACAGCCAGCGCAACCTACATGCTCAACTGCGGACTGGGCACGGTCTTCCTGCTGGCGGCGGCGGTCGTTCTTGCAATTTACGCGGGAAAGATCCGCTCCGGGCTGGATATGTTCCGGGACAGCGCCGATTTTCAGGCCGTCCTGCCCTTTCTGCCCCACATTGCCGCGGGGATGCTGTGCCTCTGCTCCACCATGAACGACATCACGGCACCGTCGGTTTCCATGGAGGGCAAAAGCCTCTGGATCCTGCAGTCCTCTCCCGTGCGGCCCTGGGATGTTCGATCCTGGCGGGGATCGTGTCCTGCGCGGTCCTTGGGCTGTCCCTGCCCGCTTCCCTGCTGGTTCTGGCGGTCTGTGCGGCGTTTACAGTCTTCTGCGCCGCGGCGGGGCTGTGCCTGAATCTGCGCTCCCCCAACCTCGACTGGACCAACGAGACGATGCCGCTGAAAAACAGTATGCCCGTTTTCGTCATGATCTTCGGTTCCTGGGGTGTGGTCCTTGCTCTGGGTGCCCTCGTCCTTGCTCTGTCCCTTGTGATGCCTCCTCTGGCCGGGCTGGCCGTCGCCGCACTTATTCCAGCGCTGGGGGCCGTTCTGCTTCTGCTGTGGCTGAAGCGCAGGGGGAGTGAGATCTTTGCGTCCCTCGGCTGATTTCTCCAGCATGAGAAAAGCCGCGTTATCCCGAAAAATGGGGAGACGCGGCTTTTTGGTTTGGTCAAAAACGGATGGGGGCGGCTGCCGGGCCAGAAGGCTTTTACCAGTCCACTGTCCCGAACTGCACCTTCTTTTCGGGACTGGGGATCCAGCCGTCTTCCCCTGCCGACTCTATATACGCCTTTGCTTCTTCATAGTCGTAATATCCGCCTTCATTAATGGAAACACGCCGCATGGTCCACTCAAATTCAAGCGTTTCCTCGTTCACCTCCAGCAGGAGTTCCGCGCTGACAAAGGGCGCATACTCTCCCGAAGCCGGTTTTTTATAGATGACCTGTGATGTCGAAATCAGATACGCCTTCTGATCCGGAAGGTATACCGGTTCTCTGCCTCCCCACATGGTTCCGATCGGAAACATCTCGTACGGTTCGACCCCGGGAAAGAGCTCGTCCACCAGAACCTTATAATTCGGCAGTTCATACGGCTCCGGGACTCCGTCGAAGACTCTCCACATGATCAATCCGGGGCCTTCAACGCGATTTCTCAATAAAGAGTCTCCGATAAACCAATAAATCTTGAACGCCCCGAAATCATCGTATGGGGGGTCTTTGTCGACAGAGATCTCATAGGGGGCGAAGCACAGAATGTCAGCGCGGACGTTTGATACGAACAAAACACAGCCCACCTCCTTGCCAGCAAACATTTCGGAGAGAGGATTCGACTGCTGCGCTTTCGTAATCACAAAAGCTTCCTTCTTCCCATCCATATCAAAATCGGCCAGGGTGATGTTCGTGATTTCCCCGACGTTCAGACCTCTCACAAGGCGTCTGACCTTTCCCATAGTCAGGCTGCCGTTTTCCTCCGGCGCTTTCAGGGTGATTTTCTGTCTTAGAGTGGGATCGACCACTCTGGACAGGATCGCGGCCGTTTCCGCTCTTGTCAGGGGAGAGAACGGATCGAAGGTACCTTCCGCATCCTTGCCGGTGATGATTCCGGCCCGGCAAAGGCGGTACACACTCTCCCGCGCCTCTCTGTCCCGTTCATAAAGGGAAATGTCCGGAATCGATCCGGTCTCTATCGTATTGATCTCCTCCAGAAGCTCATCGGGAAGCGCGCGGACGATCAGCTCTGCGAACAGGTATCGCGGTATGGCGCTGTCCATTGAAAAGTATCCCCAATACTGCATATGGAGCGGGACCATGTAGATGATCTGCATTTGATGTTCATCCGCATAGTCGGCGTAAGCCTGGTACCAGGGGGAGGACTGCGGAAAAACGCCGTTTCCTTCGTGGGTGATCTTATGAAGACGGGCGGCGAGCGTGACACCCTCGGCATAGGTCACATACCCGTCGGGATCAAACAGGCCGTCCCCCTTTCCGTTCATGAGACCGTATTCGCAGACGGACCTGACGTTGTCACAGTACCAGCTCCGCTCGGACACATCGGAGAAGGAGGCGCGGGCAGTTGTCTTCTGAAAAGCCGGGATTTGCGCGGAGGCAGAGACGGACAGCAGGAGCAGGGCGCTGACAAAGGAGAGAAGAAGAATAGCGCTGCGTGTGAGATGTTTCATGGTGACCTCCTGGAGTATTTTCAGATGATTTCTGTTCGGAAATATGCGGGCGGCGCGCCGGCGATGCGGGTCATTCCGCGGGATGCGTGACGGAGAAGTCCAGCCAACAGGCGTCCTTCCCTGCTCCGGGCTCCGTTTCCGCCGCAAGGATCCTGCCTGCGCGGAGGTCGGGACGGAGGCCGTCGCTTGTCCCGGTGAACGCGGCGGTACAGTCCCTTGTATCGACTGTAATCCGCCTCCGGGCCTCTTCGCGGATCGGTTCAAGACGGCAGCGGAAGGCTTCCGCTGCCGGATCCCAGTCCACGCTTACGATCCGGAGACCTTCCGTATAGACGGACAGACCGAAATCGCCCCGAAAATGGAACCGCTGTCTGAGTCCGTCCGCAGGGATCAGGCGGATCCTGCCGGTTTCAGTTTCCTCCATGTGTCCGCCGAGGAAGACCATTCCAAAAACCTCGTCCCGGTACAGGACGGAACAGGAGGTCCGCATGGCGCCGATAAAGCCGTTGTCGATCTCCCCGTCGTAGGGCCAGGGGGCGTTGTTCACGTCGTGCAGGTTCGGGAAGAAGGTGCGGCCTTTCTGCAGAGGTTCAAACGCCCATCCGGCAGCGCCACGGTTGATCTCCTTCCCGTACCACGGATAGTCCGCGCCCGTATTGATGAGCATGAAGGAGGAGAGATAGGAGGCGTAGCCCGTCCGCATCCAGATCGAGCTTTCCTCGTCGGGGTACGGATCCGCATCCGATTCGATCTGCCGCCCGGCGTAGTTCAGGGCATAATCGAGCACGGAACGCCCTCCGAGCTGGGACATATAGCTCAGAAGATACTCGCAGTCGCCCTCCTGCCGAACGTCGCTGCCCATGTGGTAGAACGTCGGCTCGAGGCATCCCCGGTCCGCGAGATTCGCCCGGATCTGCTTCTTCATGAATTTCAGAACCGTCTCCCGGCTCACCGGCGCGAACGCGATTTCTTCCCCCTCGCCGGGACCGTTTTTGTTCTTGTCATAGAAGGTCAGGTTTTCGGGGAGCGTGTGGGTCAGGGCGTATTCGGCGATGACGTGGGTGGATTCGAAGGCGGTGGAGTCAAACCACATCTCCGATCCAAAGGGATAGGGGTGGATCTCCAGCATGTACATCACCTTCTGCTCCCAATAATGGCGCAGGGCGGCGGCTTCTTCGGGATACCCCTCCCATTGCAGATCGTCGATCAGCCATGGGATGTTGATCTCGTGGAAATTCCCCTGCTTGAAGGCCCAGTCGCAGTACCCGTGGTGCGCCCAGCCGTTCTTCATGAAGATGGAATACGGCACCTCGTAGAAGGCCATCGCCGTGCGGTATGCCCGCATCAGATAGCCGCGCCAGTCGAGATAGGCTGTCATTTCAGGGTATTTGCGCGCGATCCGGTACATGTCGCGGTAGAGGCCGATGATGTGGGTGTAGTCGAAGGTGCGCCACATGCGCTCCCCGCCGTGTCCGCCGCTGCCGAAGCTGACGGGTTCCCGGCGGTTGGAGTACCAGTAGTCCGAGCCGTAGATCCCGTACGGATACGGCTTTTCGTCGTCCCGCCGCTGGAGTCCGCCCCAGAGGAAGTGCTCCATGTAATATTCCACCGCTGCGATCTCTTCTCTCACGGGATAATAACAATTCTTCGCCGCGATGACGGACGCCTTGCAGAGCCCAGGATCGTCCGCGCCGCCCGTGCAGTAGGGAAAGAGCACTTCCCGATTGTCCGGCGTGATCATCCGCTCCGATTCCATGTTCCAGAGGGAAATCAGGCCGTCATACCACGCGTCGCCTTTGTACTGCTGATGAGACGCGACGTGACGGGCACGGATTTTGAGAAGCGTCTCGATTCCCTCCGTCGCGAAATAGTCGAGATAGGCGCGTCCTCCGGGGTAGTCCACCGCGACCGCATACCGCCCCGTCTTCGCAAAGGACAGGCTGTAGACGTCGTACCCGTTCCGCGCGTCCAGCTTCACCCCCGTCACGCTCTCCGGGAAGTCCATCGTATAGGTGGACCGGACCCTCACCCCGAGCAGGCAGTCCATGCCCTCTGGAACGACCATGCCGGGGAGGGAGATCACGTCCGGGAGGCCCGCGTCATAGACGATTTCGCGGATGTCCGCATAGCTCTCCGCCCATCGGAACAGGAAGCGGAAAAACCGAGACTCTCCGGGATCAAGACGGGTATTCACATTCCCCGGATACAGCGCGTTCCGATCCGACTCCTTCGCGTGAATCGACACGCTGTACGTTCCGAACCAGCCGGGACACCGGTCCCTTTAAAACGAATAATTCGCTGCGGAAACAATTCTCCTAAAATACCATGCCTTCTTCGGACATTTTCTTCAGCCCATTCAAATTGATTGAGAGGCTTCCATGGTTGAGGCCCCATATTTAAATCTGGACCATTTAAACTATAAACTTGAGGAGAGTTTCTTACATAAAATACTTCCGGAAATTCCTGATTAATCCAAGCCCCAGCATTATCCTGACCAGAATCATCAAATACTCGAATTTTACTTAGACAAACTTGTAAAGTATCTTTATCCAATCTATTTCTCATATCATAAAGAGCTTGTGCTAAAGTATTCGCTCCAGCATTGATCGAGAAATAAATAGGTCGGGGATCATCTTTTAACAGTGCCTGAATGATTATTTCACTTCCACGTGTACTCTTTCCCTCACCTACTGCCTCCATCCCAAAACCGGTCTGACCACCACCTGTTATTGACAAAAGATAATCTGTCGTTGGCCAGCCACTTGCATGTTTCATAAGATTAGATCTAACAATGCCAAATGCCTGTATTCTACTTACAATTGACTCAGGATATACATCATCTTTCAACCAACATGACGTAACGGCGATAAGTCCTTCAATATCAATTTCAT
>CACWLT010000234.1 GCA_902761695.1 uncultured Ruminococcus sp. | reverse complement strand
TGACACGGTTTCCATTCTGACGGGGAACTGCGGCCTACCGGACGAAGAGAAGGCGTAATCATCGAAAAAAGGCCATTTTCCGGCCTTTTTGCTTTATCGAGGAGGTATCTGTTTCCATGCTCGGCGTCACATCCTGGAGCTTTCACCCCTATAAGCCCCTCCTGTTCGATACGGGGGACATCTATATCTGCCGTGTCTGCCCCGGCCCCGGACAAATCCGCTTCGACTGGCTCCCCCTCCCGGCGGCGGACCGTGGCAATCCCGTCTATACCGTCCGCTGGCGTCTCCGGGGATCGGACGCGCCCTTTGAAACCGCAAAGACCCGGGAGACCTCCATGCTCTTGGACAACCTGGCGGACGAAACGGATTACGAATTCGCCGTGGACTGCGGGGAGCGTCATTCCCGGCTCCGTCTGGCCCGGACCGGATTTGTCCCCGGCGGCTCAGTCGTCAATTACCTCCACCCGGAGGACGGCGCCTATGCCTTTTCCGGCCATTGCCTCTGCTCCCCGTCCCTGGTGCGCCATCCGGACGGCTTCCTGCTGGCCTCCATGGACGTCTTTCAGGGAGGCGCGCCCCAGGATCTGACCCTGCTCTTCCGCTCGGACGACGACGGGGAGACCTGGCGGTATGTGTCGGAGCTGTTCCCCTGCTTCTGGGGCAAACTCTTCGTCCACCGGGGCTCGCTCTATATGCTCTCCTGCTCCACCGAATACGGCGATCTGCTCATCGGCCGCTCCGACGACGGCGGGGAGACCTTCTCCATGCCGACGGTGCTCCTCCGGGGATCGAGCGGCTTCAGGCAAAAGGGCGTCCACAAGAATCCCCAGCCCGTCATGCGGTATCACGGCCGCCTGTGGATCACCCTGGAATGGGGTTCCTGGGCCTCCGGGACCCACGCCGCCATGTGCGCCTCCGTCGACGAGGACGCCGACCTGCTGGACGCCTCCACCTGGCACTTCACGCCGCCCGTCCCCTATGACCCCACGTGGGAAGGCGCGGCGGAGGGGCCCAGTCCCGGCTGCATCGAAGGGTGCCCCGTGGTGTTCCCGGACGGGGAGCTGTACAACGTCATGCGCTATGAGATCGGCGGATGCAAGCCCTCCTTCGGCCTGGCCTGCGTCATGAAGGTCTTTCCCGACGAGCCGGACCGCCCCCTGGCCTTCCGCCGCATGATCCCCTTCCCCGGCAACCATGCCAAATTTGAGATTCAGTACGATGCCTTAAGCGGTCAGTATCTCTCCATCGTCTCCTATCTGGACGAAGGTCACCCCTCCGGCCGCAACCTGCTCTCCCTCATCGCCTCGGAGGACTGCGTAAGCTGGCACAAGATCACGGACCTCTTTGATTACACGCAGCTCCCGGCGTCGGAGGTGGGGTTCCAGTACGTGGATTTTCTCATGGAAGGGGACGATCTGCTCTTTTTGACCCGCACCGCCTTCAACCGCGCCGCCAATTTCCACGACGCGAACTACAGCGTCTTCACGCGGATCAAAAACTTCCGCAGAATGCTGTGAAGCGCCGTCCGCACCGTCCTCATACCATTCCAAAAACACGGAAAGCCGCCGGAACGGGCTGCCCCGGAGCATGCTGAAGGATTTCAAAGCTCACGACGCAGTCCCCGCGGCTTCCTGCGTGTTCAGGCCGCAGTGCGACTTCACTGCGCGCCGTAATGGCTTTTTTCTGCGGCTGCGCGGAGAAGGTCACGTCTCTTCGTCCAGCCCTCTGCCCGTCAATGGCTTTTCTTTCGCCTCGATTCAGCGTTCACACGGGCCGCTCCGTCTTCAGAGCCCCCATGCTTTCGCAAACAGTTTCATGCCCCACCGTTACTGACGGTCGTCGACGTACTGCCGCGTACAGACGTCCACCGTAAAGGCCGCGTCCATGAGACTGCCGTACCACGGCATCCTCCCCGCTACAAGCCCTTTTCCGCTGGCGGGACAGCGCTCACAGCGATTCGATCAGAGAAAGCAGCTCCTCGTAAAACCCGCGTATCTCGTGCTTCCGCATCAGCCCGCCCTGCAGTGCCGTGTGATCCCCCGCATAAGCCGGGAACACGTTCCAGACGCCCGGCTCTACGTGCGTCCGGTCAAAAGGCTTTGACGGCGCGCCGGACGGAGCCATGGTGGACACCGTATTGACCAGCCCGTCGTTCTCCCGCCAGCTGTCGTCGATCCGGAACCCGCCCTTCGTCGTCCCGGTGTACGCGCCGATCTGACAGGACTGCATCACAAAGAGCGGCTCCATTCCCTTTTTCGGTCGGTGCGTTCCGTCCGGCAGGGGCTCGGTGAATCCGCAGGGAACGGAGAAGCAGTACGTCCCCGGAAGGATCCCGATCCGGCGGTTCATCGCAAGCGCGTTGTCGATTTTCATATCATAGTCCGCCAAGTCCCGCGCATCCCGGCCGTCTTTTACCGTTCGGACGCGCTTTGACAGCAGCCGGACAGTCCGTGAACAAAGACAAATTGCAGTTTATTCACAGTCGTCTCCTTGTCTGAAAACACTCCGCCGCCCATATCCGCAGCCTTTTTTCAAGGGCATTATACCATACCGGCCGGAAGCGTGTCAAGGCAGACGCGCCGCGCGAGAGCTTGACAATCCCCGGCGAAGCATGCTATAATTCCTTCAACCATTCATCCCGCCGCGCCGTGGATCCGTTGTCCGGCAGTCCGTACAGACACACCCCGCCTGATCCGGATTTCCAAAGCCCCGGCGGCGCAGCCCCTCCGGACACCGGGGAGCGGAGGGCGGATAATCCCACACAAAGCAAAGGAGCACCCCATGACAATCAGCGAGCGCGAAGAGCTGTTCCGGGAGCCGACGGCGGCATACCGTGGAAAGCCGTTCTGGGCATGGAACGGAAAACTGGAGGAAGAAGAGATCCTCCGGCAGGTGGACGTGATGAAGGAGATGGGCTTCGGCGGGTACTTCATGCACTCCCGCACGGGCCTGGCCACGGAATACCTCGGGGACGAGTGGTTCCGGATCACCAACGCCTGCGCGGATTACGGCGAAAAACAGGGCATGGAGTCGTGGCTCTACGACGAGGACCGCTGGCCGTCGGGAAGCGCGGGCGGCATCGTCACGAAGGAAGAAAAATACCGCTCCATGTACCTGGAGATGCGGCTGTTTTCTCAGGAGGACTGGGAAAAGCAGGCGGCAGACCGCTTCGGTGATCCGGCAACGGCGGCGGTTTTCGCGGTCGGTCAAAAGGACGGAATCTATTCCTCCTTCCGTCCGCTGAACCGGGGAGAAGCCCTCTTCCCGGAGGAGACGGCGGCGTGGTTTTACACGCGGTATTCCGTCCCCAACGACAACTACAACGGCTCCACCTACCTCAACACCATGAGCCTCGAAGCCACGGAGGCCTACATCGAATCCACCCACGAGGCGTACCGGAAGCGCTGCGGGGACCGGCTCGGCAAATCCATCCCCGGGATCTTCACGGACGAACCCCACCGGGGCGGGACGTTCTCCTCCTTCTCCGACGGCGGGGAGCGGGCCGTTCCCTATACGCCGGATCTGTTCGAGGAGTTTGAAAAACGGTTCGGCTATCCGCTGCAGGAAAACCTCCCCGCGCTGTTCCTGAGATCGAAGGCGGGCGAGGTCTCCCCCATCAAGCGGGACTATTACGAGCTGTGCGAAGAGCTCTTTCTGGAGCGGTACGCCGCGCCGATCCATGAATGGTGTCAGAAGAACGGGATGCGGTACACGGGGCACGTGCTCCACGAGGACTCCCTCACGGCGCAGACCGTCATGCAGGGATCCCTCATGCGCTATTACGAGCACATGGACGTCCCCGGCGTCGACTGCTTAACGGAGCACAACACCTGTTACTGGATCGTGAAGCAGATCGCATCCGCCGCTCGTCAGCTGGGTCAGTCGTGGATCCTCTCGGAGCTCTACGGCTGCACGGGCTGGCAGATGAACTTTGAATCCTACAAGAACGTCGGCGACTGGCAGGCCCTGTTCGGGGTGAATCTGCGCTGCCCCCACCTGTCCTGGTACACCATGAAGGGCGAGGCCAAGCGGGACTATCCGGCCAGCATCCTGCACCAGTCCGCGTGGTACCGGGATTTCCGGGCGGTGGAGGACTATTTCTCCCGCATCCACGCCGCGCTCCACGAGGGGACGCCGGTCTGCCACGTTCTCGTGCTCAATCCTATAGAAAGCGTCTGGGCCAGGGCTTACAGCGGCGCCTTCGACGGTCTGTCCGCCAGGGATCCCGAAATCGTCCGGCTGGAGAGGCAGTACGCCGCCGTTTTCCATGCCCTGACGGACAACCGGATCGACTTTGACTATGCCGACGAGGACATCTTCGCCCGTCACGCTTCGGTTCTTGAAAACGGCACGATCCGGGTGGGCAAGGCTGTCTACACGAAGCTCCTTGTCGCCGGGGCCGATACGATCCGCTCCTCCACCCTTGAACTCCTGAAGACATTCCGGGAAGCGGGGGGCGAGCTGATTTTCGCGGGAGACGCGCCCACCTACCTCGACGCCCGGGAATCCGACGAGGTCCTCGCCCTTGCCGCCGGATCGGTCCGGATCCCCTTCGACGCGGACGCCATCGCCGACGCCTGCCGGAGCGGGGACGAAATCGGTGTTTCCGCTTCGCCGGAGAACGGGAAAATCTACGCCCAGAGCTTCACGGTCCCGGGCGGCCGGATGACGATGCTGCTCAACATGGATCGGAAGAACGCTCTTTCCTGTGAAATCGACCTCGGGGAAGGACTGACTGCGGAGCGCTGGGATCCCCGGACCGGAGCGATCACCCGTCCCGATTTCCGGCGAGAGAGGGGACATATCGTCCTGTCCCTGAATCTCGAGCGTGGCGGCGAGC
>CACWLT010000233.1 GCA_902761695.1 uncultured Ruminococcus sp. | reverse complement strand
CTCTCCCCTTGCCGCCGCGTCCATGAAGGCAATGAACGGGTCGCGGTCTTCCATGCCCGGCGGAGCAGACCGTCCGTTTTTGTTGTCGTAACGGTGCTCCAGCACCTTCTGGAAGTTTGTGGCGCACATCAGCCAGTCGAAGTTGGCATGCCAGTTCCGGGCGTTCTGCCCTTTCAGAAAATCCGAAGCCTCCGCAAGCCTGAACAGCTCTTCGAACACCGCCAGATCGGGAGTGACTCTCCATCGTGCGGCAATCGCCTGTTTCCGCTTGCCTTCGACCATCCGCAGCTTTCCAAAGGAAGGGCACAAACGGTGGAACAGGTCGACAATCTGCTTGAAGGGGACGTTTTCAGCGCCGCCTTCCTCGGCTTCTGGGTCGACAACCGCCTGCGGTTTCGACTCAGAAATAGCGTCAGCTATTTCTGTATCTTCTCTTTTGTCTTTGTCTTCGTATTCGTCTTTGTATTGGGTTTTTTCGGTTTCCGTAAGAACCGTCCGGTTTTCGGAAGAACCGTCCGGTTTTTCTGATTCGCTTTTCGGTCTGCCTCCTTTTTCGCCGTTGGCCCGGTTCTGGCGGCAGGTTTCTTCATACGCGGAAGAGGCGCGGTCGATGTCGTAGATGATATTGTCCAAAGCGAGGCGGCACACAGGCTCAAGCTCCGGTATCGTACCGCTTTCAGCGTATTGGAGAGCCGCGCGGACGACAATCCCCATCTGTTCGTCGGTCAGAGAGGCAAGGCGCTTTCCGTAACTGAAATACAGGGGGAAGTACTCCCGTCTTTTCTCTGTTCCGGGTTCTGCTTTTCTGCTCATGTGCCCTCCTCAACGTAGTTCCGGCCGAAGACCCGCATGAAGTCCTCCGTGGTCCAGCCGTATTTCTTCATCGCCGCCTCCTGAGCCTCGGCCTGAAGCTCCCTGCAGACAGCCTTATTCGCGTGCACCGCGCCCCGGTCGTAGATGTGGCAGGAGAAGTGATGCAGCTTGACGGTGCGGCCGTACCGCTCCGATTTGGAGCGATACGGGCCAAAGAAAACGTGATGCGTGTCCAGCGGGTCCGCGGATGTGCCGTACCGTCCGCAGAGCCAGCACCGGGCGGGGTCTTTTTGAAGAATGCTCGTCATCAGAACGGGAGCTCCTCGTCGTCCTCCTGCAGGGGAGGAAACGACGGGGCCATCGTCTGCTGGGCGGGCTTGTCGTACCCGACGCCGGGGATCAGACCGGACGAGGAAGATCCCCCGTAGTTCTGCGTCTGAGTCTGCCGGGCGGGCTGTCCTCCCTGATAGTACGGCGTCGAGGGGGGATTGTCCTGAGCCTGTCCCTTGCTCTCCACGAAGTCGGCCTGATTCACGAGGACTTCCGTGACGAACCGCTTCTGTCCCTGCTCGTCGGTCCAGCTCCGGTTCTGGACGCGGCCGACGATGAAAATGGGCGAGCCTTTGTCGAAATACCGCGTGATGAACTCGGCGGTTCTCTCCCACGCGGAGAGGTTGAAGAAGTCCGTCTCCTTGTTCCCTTCGCGGGTCTTGGGACGATCCACGGCTATGGAGAAGGACGTGAAGGTCTTTCCCGTGGTCGTGGTCTTCAGCTCCGGCCGGGCGGTGCATCGTCCGGACAGGATGATCTGGTTGAAGCAGAGGCTCATTCGTCGTCCTCCTTCTTCGGCTTGGGCGGGTAAGCGTTGAAGACAGCGCGGAGCACGTCGACTATGTCATAGGCGCCCATCCTTTCTTCCGCGAGTACACGGCGGGCAACTGCCGCTTTGGATTCAGCATCCTCAAGTGTTTCCAGCCTTTCAAGTGGAACGATAACATACCCGTTGACGGTGTTGATGATATCGATGATGGCTTTTGTGGTGTTCTCGTACATGTTTTACCTTTCCGGGGCTGTGCCCCACAGTGATTTGATTCGTTCGATTTCGTCCGGCGTGTCGGTCTCGATGCCGACCGCCTGACAGTCCTGGATGATGGCGTCGATCAGATCGGACATCTGCTTCGTGTCGTATTCCGACGATCCGAGCCAGAGCATCAGGTTGACGCATCCGGGGAGCTTCGACGGCATCTGTTCCACCTGCCACCCGATCCACCGGGAGGACCAGCACCGCGCCACCGTCTCCGCGTCGTCTTCCGAGACGCAGATGATCTTGGACACGCCGCCGATCTCCCGGATCGCGTGACGGTAAACGTCCGCGGGATCCATGCTGAGGGCTTCGGCCAGCTTGTGGATCAGCACCCAGCAGTAGGCGTTCGCATCCAGCGAGCGGCGGGGGCGGTATTTTTTGATTTCCACGTTCACGTCCCCGTCCTTCAGCGAATCGAAGCGTTCCGTGAAGTCCGCTTTCAGCTCCAGCGATACGATCTGGTTTCCGTCCCGCGTGAGCGTCAGATCCCTCAGCTTTGCAATCATGTCATTCTCTCGCTTTCCAGTGTTCCGTGTAGATCTCCCAGAGGTTGTCGTACTTGATGGAGGCGGCGAACTCCCGGATGATGTCGGCAATCGGCGGGGTGTCTGCCTTGGCGTAGGTCTCCACATAGAGGTCGGCCCCGTCCGATACCAGATACCGGAACTCGTATGCTTCCGGTACGATCCAGAAGTAAGCGGGATGCTGGGGGGATTCCAGATATTTCCCGGCCAGATCCGTGGATCCGAAGGCCTTGTTTGAGAATTTCACATCGAAGATGACCCCGGCTCTCAGCGCGTCCAGGATGCCGTAAACGAGGAATTCTTCTCCGTCCAGTTGCAACACGCGGGAGGCCTTTACCTGCGTCTGAGCGCCCCGGAGGACTGTTGCAACAGCCTGTATTCCGCTCTCCCACGCCGGGTGGGCGTTCCGGGGCTGTCCGTGGACGACTTTGTAGACCTCGGCCTCAAAATCAAGCCCGTTCTGCATGGCCGGCGTGGCTTCCTTCTGCTCCCTGCGGAGAGTGGCGAGAAACTCGTCCTGAGCCTCCCTCCACTGCTCGTCCGGGGCGGAGAACTGATACAGCCACGACGACAGAAGCGACTGCGTAATCAGATACCGCATTTACTGGATCCCCCTGTAGCTCTTGGCCTCCGCGTCCCATTTCAGGCCGAGGCTGTTGGCCTTCTCCTTCAGCATCATGGACGCCTCCCGCTTGGAGGACAGGGCGTGATTCATTTCCGGGAGGGCAGCGGCCGCGGCGTTTGCGTCGTCCGCGGTCTGGATCGCGCCGATAACCTCCCGCACTTCCTTCATCACCGCGTCGTACTGCGCCTGCATCGGGGCAAAGACGTCGTTCTCGTGGGCGATGTTGGCCTTGGCCTTGTCGAAGAGGACGGACAGGAAGTCGTTCGTGTCCGTGATGGACTTGTCCGGCACCGGAAGGATCCCCGTGATGCCGTGGGAGCCTTTGGCGAAGTATTCCTGCGTGGGCGTGAAGGCGATGGTGCGCTGATCGCCGATCATCTGCATGTAGCCGCCGAAGTCGCAGGAGTTCCAGACGGAGTTCTTCGTCGCGCCCTCGCACAGAAGCCTCTGCTGGGTGTTTCCGTCCTTGTCGGCCTTCTCGTCGGCGTGGAAGATGTAGATGACGTTCTTGTGCATGGCGTCCCGGAGCCGGGAAGTGAAGGAGGCAAATTCGTTCTTCACGACGCCGTAGCCCTTCAAGCTGTTGAACTCTCCGTTCTTCTGCTTGCATCCGGGCTGCGTCCTGAGCGCCCAGTCCTTCAGATAGGTGATGAACGCGCCGCCCGTGTCGATGATGACGCTCTGGCAGTCCCGGACCTCCGGGGATTCGATGTCGTGGAGAACTTCTTCGTAGTTCTCGCAGACGATGGTGAGCTTCCGGTGGTCGGCTCTCACGCGGTCGACGCCGTTCTCGAAGTCAATGAGGATCGGATCGGGCGCGGACAGGGCGAGGGTCGTCTTGCCGATGCCGGGGGAGCCGTAGACGATCATGGAAAACTTCTTGTCCGTGAAGGTCATCTGCTGAGGTGATTTGATCATGGTGGTGATCTCCTTTTGAAAATGTATTTCTACTCCACGAAGGAATAGTGACAGTGTGGACATCCGGTGACGAGCCTGTGGCCCGCCTCCCAGACGCTGATGCCGTGGGAGATATAGCCCTCGGCGGTTTTGAGATTCTCGTAGATCTGCTGGTGGCACCGGTAACACCGCCCTCCCGAGGGAGCGAAGTGCGGCAGGTCGTTCGTCTTGCAGTACTTCGCCTGAAGCGCGGAGGCCTTCGCTGGATCCCGGAGCTCATGCTCGTAGAGGTGGTCGCGGATCATCGTGGACAGATACGCCTGCGTCGTGTTCCCGCTCTGCCGGGCGATTTCCCGGAACCGTTCGCATTCCTCGTCCGACAGCCGGCACGAGACCGACGCGGTCAGACGGTGCCGCCCCTGGCGGATCCACGCGGCTTTCTTTTCTTCCTCCGGGGTCAGCTCCCGGCGAAGATCCTTCATGCTGTCCTCCGCGAGCTGGACGCCGTAAAGCTCCGTGCGCTCGCATTTGGATTGCAGGGTCTTGTCGTACTTCGGGTGCCGTCTCTGCACGATGGCGATGATGGCGGCGGGTGCGGCCCCGGAATCCTCGCGGATGCGCCGCAGGGGATTGACAGGCGCCGTGGTTTGTGTTATACTAAGATCGCTGGCGATTGTGGTGATCTCAGCATGGGGATCTGCGTCCTTCGGGAGGCGGTCCCCCTTTCTTTTTTCGTTCATGTTTCCTCTCCGTATTTCGCGTTCAGCTCCCGCGCCGCCAGAATGGCCTGAGCCTGACGCTCGCGCTCCTCCGCGTCGCGGATGCGGCTGTTCCGCAGGAAATGATTCCCGCGGACGTCCGTCTCGTCCCCGGGACGTGTCTTCCGGAGATAATCGTCGAGC
>CACWLT010000232.1 GCA_902761695.1 uncultured Ruminococcus sp. | reverse complement strand
GATCGGCCTGAGATTGTGTCCCTCGTGCCGCCCGTCCCGCGCAGGGACATAAGATTTGGAAACCCGCAGGGTTTCCTTCCTCATAGTGTGAACACACTATGAGAAGCAGATCATGAATCAGAATTACGTGCAATTCACCGCGGAAATGAAGCGGACCCACACCATCCTCATCCCGAATATGCTTCCCATCCACTTCCGGCTGGTGAAGCGGATTCTGGAGAACGACGGATACCGCATGGTCCTCTTGGAAACCAAAGGCCCTCACATCGCGGAGACGGGCCAGAAGTACGTCCACAACGACACCTGCTACCCGGCCATTCTGGTTATCGGGCAGATGCTGGACGCCCTGTTCTCCGGAAAATACGATCCCCACAAGTGCGCCCTGATGCTGTTCCAGACGGGGGGCGGATGCCGCGCGTCCAATTACGTCTCCCTCATGCGTAAAGCTCTGGTCAACGCGGATATGCCCTACGTGCCGGTGATCCCCCTGTCCCTGGCGGGTATCGAATCCCATCCCGGCTTCAAGAACTCCATCCCCATGTACCACCGCATGGCTTACGGCGTTCTCTACGGGGACCTCATGATGGCGCTGGCCAATCAGGTGCGTCCCTATGAGATCGAAAAAGGCTCTGCGGACGCCCTCTGCGCGAGATGGACGGAGCGGCTGGTGGGAGAGCTGTCCTCGAAGGTCATCCGCTACGGCCATATCCGCAAGAACTACGACGCCATCGTCCGGGACTTCGCCGCCATCCCCCGGGAGAAGCGGCAGGCGGTCCGGGTGGGCATCGTGGGTGAGATCTACGTGAAATTCTCCCCCCTCGGCAACAACGGACTGGAAAAATTCCTGGAATCCGAGGGCGCGGAGGTGGTCATGCCGGGACTTCTGGACTTCTTCAACTACTGCGTCTACAACGGGATCATGGACTACAAGCTCTATCCGAAGACCCACTCTTTCTGGTCCTATCTGGTCCACAAGGCCGCTTTCCGTTTCCTTCTTGGCAAGCAGCGGGACATGATCGGGGCCATCAGAAAAGAGGGCACCTTCCGCCCCATGACGCCCTTCGACCACACCCTCAGCCTGACGAAGGACTTCATCGGCTACGGCACCAAGATGGGCGAGGGCTGGCTCCTGTCGGCGGAGATGCTGGAGCTCTGCGATTCCGGCGTGCCCAACATCGTCTGCACCCAGCCCTTCGGATGCCTGCCCAACCACATCTGCGGCAAGGGCATGATGAAGCCCATCAAGGAGGCCGTCCCCGGCGCGAACATCGTGGCCATCGACTACGACCCCGGCACCTCCGCCGTCAATCAGGAAAACCGCCTCAAGCTCATGCTGTCCGCCGCCAGGGAAAATCTGGAGGCGCAGGGAGCCGCCGGCGTCTGATACGATTATTCTTCTAAATCACATCAAACTAAAGCTTGATGTTGTTCTTTTCTCCTTTATCGAGGAGAAAAGAACCAAAAGAGGAACTCCTTTGAAGTCCTGGGTATTCCGAGGTCTGCGGACCTCGGGTCAGGGCGCTGCCCCGACACCCCGCGACCTTTTTGAAAAAAGGTCGATCAAAAACTTTGAATAAGTTTACAATGAATTCAGTATTAGATTGAGTTTATTCTGAGCCCAGCCGCGGAGAACCGAAAATACTTTCGAAGGAAAAGCGCGGGGAGCGATCCGGATCATCCCGGACGGCTCCGCCGCGCTTGATTATTATCGTTTTTTCGGTGAGACAGGATCAGCCCCGACCCTGTGCCTCGGCCAGCTTGTCGAGGAACTTTTCCAGAGACTTGTTCGCGACCTTCTTGCCCTTCGCAAAGTTGGAGGCCACGGTATCCGGAACCGTCATGCCGGTCATGGAGGAGAAGGAGGAGCCCCAGTCGAAGCAGACGCCCAGATCGAAGTTTCTCGTGCTCATGATCAGGGCGATCATGGGCTCGGATTCCACGTCGCGGGTGGACTTGCCGATGAGGGTCTGGTCGTAGTAGGCCGGGGTCAGGGTGTAGACGGAGAGATGCGCCATGGCCTCGGTGATGTCGCCCACCTTCGCCGCGTCCTGAATGGTGACGGGGAGGGAGTAGGCGGTCAGGTTGTAGACGCTGTAGGAGGAGTAGTACTGCGCCTGCTCTTCGTTCTCCTTCGGCGCGGGGATGATGCCGAAATCGGTGTCCGCCTCGCGGAACAGCGTCACGTTGCGCATGCCCGCGTAGTAGAAGAGGGCGCGGCCGATGGCAAACTGATTCTCGCGGGTGTTGTCCTGGAAGGAGCCGCCGCCCGTAACGGTGGACTTGGAGCCCATATTGGTGAAGTCAGCGTACTGGCACTCGATGACCCGCATGAGGGCCGTCACCTGATTGTCGCCGTCATAGGTGAAGTAGGGCAGGTCGTTCTCGTCCTTCTCGCAGATGCGGTAACCGAAGCAGGACCACATGGCGAAGTTGTTGTAGGTCTCGGTCACGTAGCCGTAGGTGTCCGCCATGGTCCACTTGCCGTCGCCGTCCGTGTCCTGGGTCGCGGTCCGGGCCATTTCGTTGTGCTTGTCCAGAGTCCACTTTCCGGAGTCCACCAGATCGTAGGGGTTCTCCATGGAGTAGTCGGTGATGAGCTGCTTGTTGAACAGGTAGCACCAGGTGCCGTAGTTGTCCATGACGGAGATGTCGCCGGTCATCATGTAGGAGCCGCCGCCCACAGACAGATCCTTGTACAGGGCCTGATCCCACCAGGCGTTCTCCGGATGGATGGTGGGAACGTTGTTGAAGTCCATGATCAGGTTCTGGGTAACGAGAGACGCCAGGGAGTTCAGGCCGTCGGTGAAAATGTCGTAGTCGTCGGCAGCCGCCGTGATGGAGGTCTTGACGGTGTTGGTGACGGAATCCATGGGGGCTTCCACGATCTTGATGCCCATGGTGTCCTCCAGCACCAGATTCCGGTTGTACACCGCGTCGTTGATGACCTCGCCGGTCAGCTCCTCGGCCGATACATCGAAGGTCATCCAGTCGCCGGAGGCCCGGTCCGCGATGCGGTAGTTGTAGCCGTCGTAGTTCCGGTCGGCGTACAGGAGCTTGGCGGTGTCCAGACCCATTTCGGGCTCCTCTTCCTCGGGCTGCTGGACCTCGGCCGTTGTGTTGGACTGGGTGGGCGTCGTTTCCTCTCCGGCGTTCTCCGCGCTCTCGGAGCAGGCGGCAAGGGAGGGCAGCAGCATGGCGGCCAGCAGAAGCCAGACAAGTGCGTTCTTTTTCATTGATGAACCCTTTCCTGAAATTCGGTAAAGCTATACTATCATTTTAAACAAATCCCGATGGTTTGTCAAGGGAAATCCGCATAAAAACGGAAGAAAACCAGCTCCCCGTTCATCCTCCGGGCGGCGGGCCTCGAAGAAGAACTTCCCCTTGCAAATCCCGGAAAAATATGGTACACTGTTTCCAGCACAAACCGAAGGGAGAACGACATGGGAATCCTCACCTATAACGACAAAACTTTTCTGATGGACGGCAAGCCCTATACCATCGTGTCCGGCGCCATGCACTATTTCCGCATCCCCCGTCCGTACTGGCGCGACCGCCTCATGAAGCTGAAGGAGTGCGGCTTCAATACCGTGGAGACCTACACCTGCTGGAACCTCCACGAAAAGGAGGAGGGCGTCTTCGATTTCGAGGGCATGCTGGACGTGGCGGCCTACGCGGACGAGGCGGCGGCGCTGGGGCTGAACCTCATTCTCCGGCCCGGCCCCTATATCTGCTCCGAATGGGAATTCGGCGGCCTGCCCGCGTGGCTCCTGAAGTACGGCGACATGGCCATCCGCTGCAATGACCCGCAGTATATCGAAAAGGTCCGCCGCTATTACCACGCCCTCTTCGATGAGCTGCGCCCCCGCCTCTCCACCAACGGCGGCAACATCATCATGGTGCAGATCGAGAACGAATACGGCTCCTACGGCAACGACAAGGACTACCTCCGGGCCGTGGTGGATATCTACCGGGAGTGCGGCGTGGACGTGACCCTCTTCACCTCCGACGGCGCCTGCTGGTGGATGATGGGCGGCGGGACCCTTCCGGAATACCTCTGCGTGGCCAACTTCGGCTCCCATCCGAAGGAGAACTTCGCCATGCTGGAGAAATTCCGCCCGGATCAGCCCAAGATGTGCGGCGAGTACTGGTGCGGCTGGTTCGACCACTGGTACGAGGAGCACCACGTCCGGGAGGCTGAGGAGCTGGCGGGCCTGTTCCGGGATATGCTGGAGGCCGGCGCGTCCCTGAATTTCTACATGTTCCACGGCGGCACCAACTTCGGCTTCATGAACGGCGCGAACCATGGCGGCAAATACGAGCCCACCATCACCTCCTACGACTACAACGCGCTCCTGTCAGAGGCCGGCGACATGACCCCCGCCTATTACGCCGTGCGGAAGATCAACGAGGAATTCTTCGGCCCCCTGCCTCCCCTGACGTCGAAGAATTCCGAGAAAGCCGCCTACGGCCCCGTGGAGATGACGGAGGAGTGCTTCATTCTGGACGCCGCCCCCGCCATGACCGATCCCGTGTATTCCGCCGCGCCGAAATATCAGGAGTCCATCGGCCAGAGCTGGGGCTTCACCCTGTATTCCACCGTGGTGAAGGGGCCCCGGGAGGAGATGACCCTCCGCGCCGATGAGATCAACGACCGGGCTGTGGTCTTCATGGACGGCGAATGGAAGGGCCTCTTCGAGCGCAGCCGCCGTGCGGACAAGGTCACGGTGGAGCTGGGCCGGGACGAATCCGTGAAGATGGACATCCTCCTCGAGAACATGGGCCGCATCAACTACGGACCGGAGATGCGGGACCGCAAGGGCATGGTGGGCATCCGCTTCGGCCAGCAGAACCACT
>CACWLT010000231.1 GCA_902761695.1 uncultured Ruminococcus sp. | reverse complement strand
TTCATACCGGCTTTCCGGCTGAAGCGCTTCACTGCCTGTACTGTCCGCACGACCGTCTTCAGACTGGACAGGGACCTCTTCACTGTCAATTACGCTGCCGTCTGCAGGCTGCGCACCGTCTTCCGGAAGCTCGGGGATCAGAAGCGGGAAATCAGGCAGATCGCGCCGGAAGAACTGGCTGACGGTATGCTTGAAATCCTGAAGCACAATATATCCGCCGAAAAAGACAGCCTGTTCCGGACCCTTCCCGAAACCTGCTGGCAAGCCGTCGACTGTCCTCCAGGCGACGACGGGCTCAGCCTTTTCAACATGAACACGCCGGCGGATCTGGCCCAGGAGGAGGAGCAGGCGTCGTCCCCTGCCTTATCTTTAGGTCGGGCGCTTCCGGCGGCAAAATGGATCATGATCCTCTCGGGGACGGTCTCCCTTTTGTGGTTTGCCGCGAAGATTCTTACCCGGGAGTTTGCCGGGGAATCCCTGACGGACAGCATCGACGTGGGCGCGCTCTGTACGGCTCTCTCCTCCTACGCGGGGGCCTATACGGCGGGCGCGGCCAGAAAAGCGATCCTGCGGCTGGAAGAGCGCGGCGGGAAATAAGATGCCCACAATAAAAAAACAAGCCGGATCTCCGAGAAATCGGGGGTCCGGTGTTTTTGACGGTATCGGGATTATTCAGCCTCATTCCACCCCGAAGAGCAGGGCGGCGTAGGTGGGATAGGGCCAGTACTTCTCGGCGGTGAGGGCTTCGGCGGAGTCGCAGAGGGTCCGCAGCTCCGCCATGATGTCCGTGGTGATGAACCGGGCGGCGTCTGCCTGGGCCTTGGCGTCGTCCAGAGCGGACATGGCGGCCACCGCGTTCTCCAGCTCGCCGGATTTCTCCGTGATGCTCCGGTACAGGCCGGACAGGCGCTTCGCCAGCTCTCCCTCCGCCGATCCGCAGTCCGGGGAGAGGGAACGCAGCGCCAGGGACGTTTCCGCCAGATCCTTGGCGCAGGCAGCTACGGCGGGGAGGATCTCCTTCTTCACCATCGCCGCCATGGTATTGGCCTCGATCCGGACGGTCTTCGCGTAGTTCTCCAGGGCGATCTCATACCTTGAGCGCATTTCCACCTCGGTGAAGACTCCGTGGGAGGTGAAGAGGCGGATGTTCTTCTCGTCCAGGAAGTGGGAGAAGGCCTCGGGGGTGGAGACGAGATTGGACAGCCCGCGCTCCTCCACGGCCTCCCGGATCCACGCCTCGTCGTAGCCGTTGCCGTTGAAGATGATGCGGCGGTGCTCCCGGACGGTCTTGCGGATCAGGTGGTTCAGCATGTAGGTGAAGTCCTCCGCTGCCTCCAGGCGATCGGCAAAGACCCGGAGCGCTTCGGCCACGGCGGTGTTCAGGGCCGTGTTGCAGTCGGCGATGGACTGGGACGAGCCCACCATGCGGAACTCGAATTTGTTGCCCGTGAAGGCGAAGGGGGAGGTACGGTTGCGGTCCGTGTTGTCCATGGGGAAGGAGGGCAGGGCGTCCACACCCAGTTTGAGCCGGACCTTTTCCTTGGGGTCGTAGGTTTTGTGGGCTTCCAGCGCGTCCAGAATGGCGGTCAGCTCGTCCCCCAGGAAGATGGACACCACCGCCGGGGGAGCCTCGGCCGCGCCCAGTCTGTGGTCGTTCCCGGCGGACGCCGTGCTGATGCGGAGCAGGTCCTGATACTCGTCCACGGCCTTGATGACGGCGCAGAGGAAGAGCAGGAACTGGGCATTCTCCGCCGGGGTGTCGCCGGGTGTCAAAAGATTCGCGCCGTCGCTGGTGCCCAGGGACCAGTTGTTGTGCTTGCCGGAGCCGTTGACGCCCTGGAAGGGTTTTTCGTGGAGCAGGCAGACCAGATCATGCCGCTTGGCCACCTTCTGCATCATCTCCATGGTGAGCTGGTTGTGGTCCGTCGCCATGCCGGTGCGGCAGTAGATGGGGGCGAGCTCGTGCTGGGCGGGGGCCGCCTCGTTGTGCTCTGTCTTGGCCAGGATCCCCAGCTTCCAGAGCTCCTCGTCCAGATCCTTCATGAAGGCGTCCACCTGGGGCTTGAGGGTGCCGAAATAGTGGTCGTCCAGCTCCTGGCCCTTGGGAGGACGTGCGCCGAAGAGGGTGCGCCCCGTGAAGATCAGGTCCCGCCGCTGGTCGTAGAGCTTCTTGGGAACGAGAAAATACTCCTGTTCAGGACCCACGAAGGTGTGCACCCGGGTGACGTGGGTCCGGGGATCGAAGAGGCGCAGGATCCGCATGGCCTGGGTGTTCAGGGCGTCCATGGAGCGGAGCAGGGGGGTCTTCTTGTCCAGCGCGTGGCCCCCGTAGGAGCAGAAGGCCGTGGGGATGCAGAGGGTGCGGTCCTTGATGAAGGCGTAGGCCGTTGGATCCCAGGCGGTGTAGCCCCGGGCCTCGAAGGTGGCGCGCAGGCCGCCGGAGGGGAAGGAGGACGCGTCCGGCTCGCCCTGCACCAGCTCTTTCCCGGAGAACTCCATGATGATTTTCCCGTCTCCGGCGGGGGAGATGAAGCTGTCGTGCTTTTCCGCCGTGACGCCGGAGAGAGGCTGGAACCAGTGGGTGAAGTGGGTGCATCCCTTCTCGATGGCCCAGTCCTTCATGGCGTTGGCCACCACGTCGGCCAGGGCTGGATCGAGAAGCGTGCCCTCGTCCATGGTCTTTTTCAGGGAGCGGTATGTGTCGCGGGGCAGGCGGGCTTTCATGACGGAATCGTTGAAAACCAGGGAGCCGAAATATTCCGAAACGTTCGGCATGGGATCCTCCTTGCGCGGCCGGCGGGAACAGTCGATATTTTTATTATTATAGCGCAGTTTCCCGCGGATTGCAAGGCGGGCGGGGAAATTCGGGCGGTTTTGGCGAAACGGCGAAAAGAGGACAGGATGGGGGCGCCGTTCTCATACGTTTTGCGCGGGGCGGCGCGGGATTTTCCGGGGAAAAAACTGTACTTTCCGCCCGGATTATGGTATAATGCCGGTAAACATCCGCTCCTCCCCCGGACACGGAGAGAGGGCGGCTCAGGAGGACAGATGCCATGAACGAAAGCCGGCCGGACGCTGCCATTCTCACCTGCCGGGATCTTGCCGTGGGCTACGGGGAGGCCGTGCTCTGCGGGGGGATCGATCTGACGGTCCACGCGGGGGAATATGTCTCTCTGGTGGGACCTCACGGATGCGGAAAGAGCGCGCTGATCGCCGTTATGCTGGGAGCGCTGGAGCCCATGGCGGGACAGGTGATCCGGGAAAACGGACTGCGCCGGGAGGAGATCGGCTGCATGCCCCAGGTCAGCGAGATCCGGGGGAACGCCTCGGTGCGGGATACGGTCATGGCGGGCTGTCTCGGGCAGATGCGCCATCTCTTCGTTGGCCGGGCGGAGAGGGCCATGGTGACGGAGCAGCTGGAGCGGCTGGGCATAGCGGATCTGGAGAAGCGGCGCATCGGGGAGCTCTCCGGCGGGCAGAAGCAGCGGGTCTTTCTGGCCCGAGCCCTCTGCGGGAAGAAGCGGCTTCTGCTGCTGGACGAGCCGCTGAAGGGGCTGGACGCCGCCGCACGGGACGATCTTTTCGCGGAAATCGCCCGGATCCGGGAGGAGGAAGGATGCGCCGTGGTGATGGTGGATCCGGAGGCCGTGGACGGGACCGTGGTGCATATGTCCGACCGGATGCTGTTCTGCGGGCCGGTGGAGGAATACGTCCGCTCCGTCCCGGGACAGCTTTACTTCGCCGGGCATATCCTGTGAGGGAAGCCTTTTTCGCACCCCAGACTGTCTATACAACGGAGAATCTATGTCAATCAGAACCGACTACCGGCACACGGTCTACGCCAGCTATATCGGCTACATCACCCAGGCGGTGGTGAACAATCTGCCCACCCTGCTGTTTCTCACCTTCCGGGACGAATTCGGGATCCCGCTGTCGAAAATTACCCTGCTCATCACCTTCAATTTCGCCACCCAGCTGCTGGTGGACGCGCTCTCGGCGAAATTCGTGGACAAAATCGGCTACCGGATCTCGGTCATCGCGGCCCATGTCTTCGCGGCGGCGGGACTCTGCGGCATGGCGACCCTGCCGGATCTGCTGCCGGATCCCTTCGCGGGACTCCTGCTCTCGGTGATCCTCTATGCCATCGGCGGAGGACTGACGGAGGTGCTGATCTCGCCCATTGTGGAGGCCTGTCCGACGGACAACAAGGCGGGGGTCATGAGCCTGCTGCATTCCTTCTACTGCTGGGGCACGGTGGGCGTGATCCTTCTGGCCACGGCGTTTCTCAATCTGGCGGGGCGGGAACACTGGCGGCTGCTCTGCGTGCTCTTCGCCCTGATTCCCCTCTGCAACACCGTCTATTTCTCCCTGGTGCCCATCGCGCGGCTGACGGAGGACGGGGAGAGCATGAAGGTGGGGGAGATCTTCCGCTCCGGTCTGTTCTGGCTCTTCGTGGCTCTGATGTTCGCGTCGGGCGCGTCGGAGCAGGGAATGGTGCAGTGGGCCTCGGCCTTCGCGGAGAGCGGGCTCGGGGTCTCGAAGACGGTGGGGGATCTGATCGGGCCCTGCCTCTTCTCCGTGCTGATGGGCGGCGCGCGGGTCTTCTACGCGAAGATGAGCGGGCGGATTGACCTGGTGCGGTTCCTTATTCTGAGCGGGGTACTCTGCGCGGGGACTTACGTGCTGGCGTCCCTGTCTTCTTCGCCGATGCTGTCTCTCATTGCCTGCGCATTCTGCGGGCTGACGGTGGGCATTCTCTGGCCGGGGGTGTTCTCGGTGGCCTCCGCCTCCTTCCGGAAGGGGGGAACCGCGCTGTTCGCATTTCTGGCTCTGGCTGGGGATCTGGGCTGCATGGGCGGTCCGACG
>CACWLT010000230.1 GCA_902761695.1 uncultured Ruminococcus sp. | reverse complement strand
AAACGGTTTTTCCGCCGCTCCCGTCTTCCCGGAGACAGTCTTCGGAGACCGGAGCGGCTCCATTTTTGAAAGCACACAAGGATCGAATTCATGATATCCATCAGCGTCAGCAATCTGGCCTTCCGGACCGGAACCCGGGAGATCCTCTCCGGCGTCACCTTTTCCCTGGAGGAGGGAGACCGCCTCGCCATCGTGGGCGTCAACGGCAGCGGCAAATCCACCTTGCTCAAGATGATCTGCGGCGACTACCCCCACGACGAGGGCGAGATCTACATCGCCAGAAACAAGAACCTCGGCATGCTCCACCAGGACGACGCCTTTAATATAATCGGAAGCGACGGCCAGGAGATCTCCCGGTGCGCATCCGGCGAAGCGGAGGGTGACGGCGGGGAGTGGGACAGCGCCTCCCCCATCGACGGCACGGTGCTCGGGCAGATGTACGCCGTCTTCCCGGAGCTCTGCCGGGCGGAGGTGCGGCTTTCCGCTCTGCAGTCCCTTCTGGACAGCGCGGATCCCGAGGACACCGAGACCCTGAACCGCCTCTCCTCCGAATATACGAGCCTCAACAACCGCTATATCCGGGACGGCGGCCTGTACTTCAAATCCCGGTGCCGCAGCATCCTGACGGGTCTGGGCTTCGGGGAGGACGTCTGGTCCCGGCCCGTCTCCTCCATGAGCGGCGGTCAGCGCACCCGGCTGGCTCTGGCGCGGCTTCTGTCCCGGGAGCCGGACATTCTCATTCTGGACGAGCCCACCAACCACCTGGACCTGGACACCATGCTCTGGCTGGAGGGCCATCTGTCCGCCTACCCGAAGAGCAAGACCGTCATTCTGGTGTCCCACGACCGTCTCTTCCTGGACCGGGTCACAAACAAGACCCTGGACGTGGAAAACGGCACGACGAAGCTCTACAAGGCCAAATACTCCGACTACGCCGAAATGAAGAAGCGGGATCGAGCGGAGCAAGAGAAGAAATACAACCTCCAGCAGAAGGAGATCGCACGGCTCGAAGCCTATATCGAGCAGCAGCGCCGCTGGAACCGGGAGCGCAACATCATCGCCGCCGAATCGCGGGAAAAGGCCATCGCGAGGATGGAGAAGGTGGAAAAGCCGAAGGCCCTGCCCCGCTCCATCCGTTTCACCCTCAATTCCTCCGGCGAATCCGGCAACGACGTGGCCGAGGCGAAGAAGCTCACCATGGGCTTCGGACAGAACATCCTCTTCCGGAACCTCTCCTTCCTTGTGAAGAAGCACGACCGGTTCTTCATCTCCGGCCCCAACGGCTGCGGCAAGTCCACCCTCATCAAGCTCCTTCTGGGACAGCTGGAGCCTCTGGCCGGGGAGATCGAATACGGCTACAACGTCACCGTGGGCTATTACGATCAGGAGAACCAGAACCTGAACGACGAAAACACCGTTCTGGACGAGCTCTGGAACGCCTACCCCAACCTGACCGAGACGGAGATCCGCTCCACCCTGGCCCTCTTCCTCTTCCGGGGAGACGACATCGAGAAGGAGGTCCGTGTCCTCTCGGGCGGCGAGCGGGCGCGGCTGACCCTGGCCAAGCTGATCCTCTCCCGCATGAACCTGCTGATCCTGGACGAGCCCACCAACCACCTGGACATCGAGTCCCGGGAAGCGCTGGAGACCGCCCTGCGTGAATTCGACGGCACCATCATCGCCGTGTCCCACGACCGGTATTTCACCCGCCAGCTGGCCACCCGCTTCCTTGATCTGGGCGACGGCGGCCGGGACTTTCACGGCGACTACGACGAATACATGCGCTGGCGGGAAAACCGGGCGGCGGAGGGTCTCCCCGTCTCGAAGGACCTGGCCTCCGCTCTGGCCGTGGAAAAGACCGCGAAGGAGGAATACGCGGAACGGAAGAAATCCGGGGCGGAAAAACGGAAGCTGGAAAAGCGCAAGGCGGAGGTGGAGCGGGACATCGCCAAAACCGAAAAGAAGATCGCCGAGATCGACGACCTGCTCTTCGGGGAGGCCGCCACCGACTACGTCCGCGCCGCCGAACTCACCGACGAAAAGACCGTGGCCGAGGACCATCTCCTCCAGCTCTACGAGGAATACGAGGCACTGACCGGCGGCGTCTGATACACGAAAGGACATCCCACATGGAAAAGCTCTCCGCACTGCCCACCGAAACCGTTAATCCCCGCACCCGGGATATCGACCTGCTGCCCGCCCTGGATATTGTCCGGCTCATGAACGAGGAGGACCGGCGGGTACCCGAAGCCGTGGGGGCCGCCCTGCCTGCCGTTGCAAAAATCGCTGAAGCCGCCGCCGCGTCCTTTGCCAACGGAGGACGGCTGATCTACATGGGCGCGGGCACCTCCGGACGGCTGGGTGTCCTTGACGCCGCAGAATGCCGCCCGACCTTCGGCGTACCCGTGGGAGCTCCGGACGGCATGGTCATCGGCCTCATCGCGGGCGGGGAACGGGCCATGTTCAACGCCGTGGAGGGCGCAGAGGATTCCCCGGAACTGGGAGAGGCGGATCTGAAAAGCCTCGCCCTCACCGATCGGGACACCGTGGTGGGCGTTGCCGCGTCCGGCAGAACCCCCTATGTCATCGGCGGCCTGACCTATGCCCGGTCCGTCGGGGCCGTGACGGGAGCCGTCTCCTGCGCGGCGGGGGCGAAGATCTCCGCTCTGGCCGACTATGCCGCGGAAGCCGTCTGCGGTCCCGAAGCGCTGACCGGATCCACCCGGCTCAAGGCGGGATCGGCCCAGAAAATGATCCTCAACATGATCTCCACCGCCGCCTTCATCCTCTCCGGCAAGACCTGGGGCAACCTCATGGCAGACGTGCAGATCACCAACGAAAAGCTCGCCGACCGCGCCCGCCGCATCGTCATGACCGCCTCGGGATGCGGGGAGGAGGAGGCCGCCGCCCTGCTCGAGGCATCGGGAAACGACACCAAAACCGCCCTGGTCATGGCCCTCTGCGCCGTGGACCGGGAGTCCGCCCAAAAGCTGCTGACCGCCTCCGGGGGCCATATCCGCCGGGCTGTGAACAGCCGAGGTGTGGAAGCGCATGCATCCGACAAATGAGGTAAACAATATGACGGATTTTCTCATCGGCATCGACGCGGGAGGCACCAAGACCCGGGCGCTGGCCTACCGGACGGACGACTTTTCCCCCGTCCCGGAAACCGAGACCCGCACCGGAGCCGGCAATATGACCTCGGATCCGGCGGGCGCCACAGCTTCTGTCCTTGAAGCGGCGTCCGGATGCGCAAAAAAAGCTGCCGACGTCCTCGGCGGATCCTGCCGGTATGTGTCCCTCGGCGCGGCGGGATTTTCCTCCCTGTCGGCCCGCAGTACGGATGAATTCGGCCTCGGGCGCGGTCTTGCCTCCCTCTCCGGCGGATTCTGCACCTGCGTGAGCGACGCCACCCTGTCCCTCCACGCCAATTTCGCCTCCGGAGAACCCGGCATGACCGTCATCGCGGGCACCGGCTCGTCCGCGTTCCTGCAGCTTCCCTCCGACGCCGTCATCCGCGCTGGCGGCTGGGGCAGCGTTCTCGGCGACGCCGGAAGCGGATGGTCCGCCGCGAGGGAGGGGATCCGCCGCCTGCTCATGGATCTGGACTGCGGGAATAAACAAAAGGCAGAGGATTTCTTTACCCGCTGGAGAGCCGCCCACAAATCCGGCCCCGCGTCGGATCACCCCTTTCCGGAGGCCTGCGCCGTCCCCGACCTCATCGCCTTCGTCATGAACCGGCCGAAGAAGGACCTGTCCCATCTGGCCTGCGGGCTGGTGACCCTGTACGAAGAGGGCGATCCCGTGTGCCGGGAGATCCTCATCGGCCTTTCCGGAACCCTGCCCGTGGTCCTCACCGGCGGCTTCTTCGAGTCCAACCCTTCTGTCCGCTCTCTCTTCCGGGATGTCCTGACCGCCCGCGTCTCCCTCCCCGTTACCTGGCGTGAAGAGCCCGCCGATCCCACCCGCGCCGTCCTCCGCCACTATCGGGAGGCCAAATGCGGAGGCCGGGATCCCGCGGCCGTGCTGCCCCTGTAAACCCGTTTCGCAGACCGCATCCGCGCCGCCCCCGTCAGCCCAACCAAACCAGAGACCATCCAAGGAGGATCCGTCATGACCTTCATCGAAGAAAAAACGCCCTATTCCGACGCCTTTCAGAACACCGTAAAGCGCGTGTGCGAGCGGGTGGGAACCCAGTATTCCTGCGCCGCCGCGGCCGTGGTGCGGGGGAACGACACGCTTCTGAAATTCTCCGTGGGCAACCGGCAGGATTACAGCGGCACGGAGCTCTGCCATCCCGATCCGAAGCCCGTGAAGGAGCGCACCCTCTTCGACATGGCCTCCGTCTCCAAGCTCATGTCCACCACCATGGTCGCCCTGCGGCTCATGGAGGACGGCGCCTTCTCCCCCTACGACTCCATCTGGCGGTTTCTGGACTACACCGGCAATTACAACGGCGTGGAGCTGCGCCACCTCATGACCCACACCTCCGGCCTCTCCCCCCATATCCCCCTCTACAACGTCTGCGAAAGCCCCGACGACGCCGTCCGCACCATTCTGGATTCCACGCCCTTCGGCAAGCCGGGGGAGGAGGTCCGCTATTCCTGCATGGGCTATATCCTCTTCCAGCACATTCTGGAGACCATCGCCGGCGCGCCGCTGGACAAGCTGGCGGAGGAGCTGGTGTTCTCTCCCCTCGGCATGAGGACCGCCTGCTACAATCCCCTGACCCGGCCGGACATCACGGATCCCGCCGATCCCGACATCGCGGCCACGGAGCTCTCCTCCCACACAGGCTATTATATCTGCGGCCACGTCCACGACGAAAACGCCCATTTCCTCGGCGGCGTCTCCGGCAACGCGGGGGTATTCGCCTCCCTGGACGACGTGATCCGCTTTGCCAAAATGCTGTCGAACCGGGGCTCCCTGGAGGGAAAACGCTTCCTGAACCGCCGCACCTTCGAGCTGGCCATCCACGACTTCACCCCCGGACTGGCCGAAGACAGAGGCTACGGTTTCTCCCTCCGCCATAACGACCTCTCCGCCTCCGGGGAATTCACCACCCCCGGCTCCTACGGCCACAACGGCTACACGGGCACCTCGGTCTACTGCGACGCCCGGACCGGCGTCACGGCGGTGCTGCTGACCAACTCCGTCCACTACGGCCGGGAAAACCGGGGCCCCTTCTTCCGGGACCGCCGGATCTTTCACAACGTGGTGCTGACCGAGGCGGACCGGGCCCTTGGTCTGGACGTGACCGATCCCGCCGAACCCTGGGGCGCGGCCTCGTTCTTCGACTGAGCCGGATTCCTCCCCGTCCCCTTATCTTCCATGACACAGGAGGCCGCTATGGCAAAACGATCCATCCTCTCCGGCGCGGACGCGCTGCTCTCCGAACCGTACCTGCTCCGGGAACTCGGGCAGTTCTCCTCCCTGGGGCTGGTGACCAATCCCACGGGCATCACGAAGGACGCCCGGCCCGTCTATGAAGCCCTGCGGGACCTCTGCCCCCTGACCGCCCTCTTTTCCCCCGAGCACGGCGTCCGGGGAGACCGGCAGGCGGGCGCGGAGGTGGCGGAATACCGGGACGAGGCCACGGGACTGCCGGTTTATTCCACCTACGGCCCCGGACGGGCAAGGGCGGAGGAAGCCATGGCGTCCCTGGACTGCCTCCTCTTCGACATTCAGGACATTGGCTCCCGGTACTACACCTACCAGTACACCATGACGGACTGCATGAAGACCGCGGCGGCCCACGGCGTTCCCGTGTGGGTGCTGGACCGGCCCCCCATGATCGGCTGCGTCCCGGAGGGGAACCTGCTGGATCCGGCCTTTTCCTCCGGCGTGGGGCGCTTTCCCATCCCCGCCCGGACCGGCATGACCATCGGCGAGCTGGCGCAGTATCTCAACGACAAGGCGGGCATCGGCTGCGACCTCACGGTGATCCCCTGCCAGAACGTGGTCCGGCAGATGTTCTTCGACGAGGGGGACCTGCCCTTCGTCTGCCCCTCCCCTAACCTTCCGTCGGTGGACTGCGCCCTGATCTACGCCGGGACCTGCCTCTTCGAGGGGACAAACGTATCCGAGGGACGGGGCACCACCAAGCCCTTTGAGCTGTTCGGCGCGCCCTGGCTGGATTCCGCCGCCCTCCGCCGGGAGCTGACGGAATTGTCCGGCGCAGGGATCCTTCCGGGCTGCCTGTTCCGGGAGGCCGCCTTCACGCCCACGTTTTCAAAATACGCCGGGGAGCTCTGCCACGGGATCCAGATCCACGTGACGGACCGGGGGACCTTCCGCCCCTTCGACACGGGGGTATACGCCCTGACCCTGATCCGCTGTCTCCACCCGGATAAATACGAAGACCGCGCCTTCCTGTCGAATCTCTTCGGCTCCGACCTCATCCGCCGCGAGGATTTTTATCCCGAGGAATATCTCCCTTCCCTGGCGGATTCTCTGTCGGAATACCGGGAAGAGACGGCCCGGTACCGGCTGTATCCGGAGGAATAAATACTAATCTCAATCTAAAAGGGAAACGCGGCTTCTTGAAAGGGAAGCCCGGAGCAGCAGGCTGCTCGGCAAGAACTTTAAAAATACACTGGTGCAACTTTCCTCTCAAAGTACAGCACGGGGTAACGTGCAGCGCATCGTTTCATGTTCTGCTTTTTCACACGCTTTGTTCAGATTTCCTATTATTTCCGAGAATCCCACAAAACTAAACCGCGCCCTGCAGGACGTTTTACCGTCAGCAGAGCGCGGTTTTTGTATCGAGGCATTTCCGGGGATCCGGGTCTGCCCTCACATCTCCGAATAAAACTCCTTCATATCCTCCAGACGGAGACAGGCGAGGCGGCCGCAGGGAGGGGTGATTTCGGGGTAGCCGCTGCCGCAGTCCACGGCGATCCGGCGGTTCCCGTACCAGATCCGGAGGGGGGTGCTCTCCTGATAGTGGATCGTGGGGGTATGGCCGAAAATCACGGTCACGTCCCCGGGCAAAGGATCCTCCGGCATGATCCGCTCCCACAGGGCGAACTGCCGCGCGTCCTCTCCCTCCGGCGTCATCTCCTCCGGCGCGGCGTGGACCATCCGGTAACGGATCCCGCCCACCTCGACGTCCATATGGAGGGGCAGGGAGCGGAGAAAGGCAAAGATCCGTTTCCGCGTCCCCTCTCCCAGCCGCTCAACGGACCGGTGGGTCTCTTCCCCGCCGTTGGCATACCAAAGCGCCAGAGCGTGCGCCTGGGCCCGCATGTCCTCCCGCCGTCCGAGATCATACCCGCCGTCCAGGGCCCTCAGCATCATGTCCTCGTGGTTGCCGGGGATCATGCGCACATAGGGGGAGGCCATCAGCGCCGTGAGGATCCGGATGCCGTCCGGGTGGCGGTCGATCACGTCCCCCAGCACGTACAGAACGTCCTCCGGGCCGGGGCGGATCTGCTCCAGCACCGACCGGAACCGGCGCAGATGACCGTGAATATCCGACAGAACGTAGGTCATGATCCGCTCACAGCTTGGTCAGGTCGTAGGGCGTGGACTGGTAGACGAAGTAGTTCAGCCAGTTGGTGTAGAGCAGGGTCCCGTGGGCGCGCCAGTTGACGATGGGGGATTTTGCCGGATCGTCGTCCTCGTAGTAATGCTCCGGCACGTGGATGGGCAGGCCCGCCGCCAGATCCCGCCGGTATTCCGCGTCCAGGGTCAGGGGATCGTACTCCGCGTGGCCCATGATGAAGAACTGCCGCTTTTTGTGGGCGTAGACGATGTGTACCCCCGCCCGTTCGGAGGACGCCAGGATCTGCAGGTCCGGCACCGCCTCGATATCCGCCCGCTCCACGGTGGTGTGGCGGGAGTGGGGCACGTAGAACACGTCGTCAAATCCCCGCAGCAGCATGGAGCGCGCGTAGTCCGCCCGATGGGGATAGACGCCGAAGAGCTTTTCCTTGAGCGGCTTCTTGGGGATCCCGTAGTGGTAGTACAGCCCCGCCTGCGCGCCCCAGCAGATGTGCATAACGGAGTGGACGTTGGTTTCGCTCCAGGCCATGATCCGGCAGAGCTCGTCCCAGTAGTCCACCTCCTCGAACGCCAGCTGCTCCACCGGCGCGCCCGTGATGATGAGCCCGTCGAAGCGCTCGTCCTTCACGTCGTCGAAGGTTTTATAAAAGGCCAGCAGGTGGTCCATGGCGGTGTTGGCGGAGACGTGGGTGGAGGTGCGGATGAGGGTCAGCTCGATCTGCAGGGGGGTGTTGCCGAGGACCCGGGAAAGCTGCGTCTCCGTCTCGATCTTCTTGGGCATGAGATTCAGAAGCAGAATCCGCAGGGGCCGGATGTCCTGGGTGATGGCCCGGGTCTCCGTCATGGCGAATATATTCTCGTCCGCCAGCGTCTGCACGGCGGGGAGATCGTTGGGAATCTTGATGGGCATGGGAACCTCCGCAAGCTCGGATATGGAGACAGTATAACACAAAACCGGCGCGGTTTCAACCCCCAATAAAGGAGATTTCTACCCGCGCCGGACGAAGAGACACCGTCATCTCTGATTCAGGGGCCGGAGCTATAAGGCATGTTCGCACTATATTGTTCGACAAAGATCTGAAAAGTAAGCACAAGGCGCGGAAGTAAATGATATTGCCCCGCACTCTCTGTCGCGCCCCGTGTCATGCGCGTTTCGATCGCTGTTTGCGTCGCCGTCTCGGCAGAGCAAACCGTGAAATTCCATCTCCGATGGGATTTCACGCATGTTTCAGCTGACG
>CACWLT010000229.1:723-9656 GCA_902761695.1 uncultured Ruminococcus sp. | reverse complement strand
TCTTTTTTCGAACCTCCTTCCCTGATTAAGAGTTTTGAAATCTCAACTCCCTGTCGAGAGGTATCTTACCACACCGGTTAAGATTTGTCAACCCCTTTTTGTGATTTTTTCTAAACTTTTTTCCTTTTTGTCTTGCTTATGCGCTTCCAATGTGGTATAATCAAGACACCACAATCAACAGCGGAGGTCGTCATGGAATCATTTTCCTCTCGTCTCAAGACGGCTCTACAATTACGGGATATGAAGCAGTCCGATTTGTCCCGTGTCACCAAAATAGATAAATCTCAGATCAGCAGTTATGTGGCGGGGAGATATAAGGCAAGTGGTGACAACCTTTACCGTTTGGCCAAAGCCCTCAATGTTTCCGAGTCATGGCTGCTTGGTTATGACGTGGATATGCACTCAGGGGCTATGACGTCACATTCTTGGAATGATGCGTTCATCGACTCTCTCTCAAAACTGCTATCTGAATACAGCGACGATGATATTGCAGAAGCGGGACTAAGCCCTTATGAGCTACAAAAAATCGTCGACCGGAAACAGGAAGTGAGTTTGTCAGAGGCAAGCGAGATCGCAGATCGTTTTGGATGTTCCCTTGATGCAATGATAAACGGAAATATTGATGTTGAAGAAGAACCGAATGAGCGTGAATCAAACTTCCTGCTGCTGTTCTCTGAGCTGACTGTGGATCACCAGAACATGATCATCGCCCAGATGCGGGGGATTATCGCCAGTTACAAGGATCAGGAGGATTGACCATGGCAAAAATGCGTCCCGAAAATATCTTCCTGACCGCCGCGCTCTCCGTGATCGGGGTCGCGGCTGTCGCCGGATATATCGCCGTCATCGCCCCGAACTACGACAGCGAGAACCGCATCCCGACGCCGGAGGAATTTGCTCTCACCGTCAAGGCCGCTGAGCCGGAAACGGAGGCCCCGGCGCAGCTCTCCGCCCTGTATGCTGCTCCCGAGCCGGAGGAACGAGCGCCGGAGACGGAACCGGCCCCCGAGACCGTCCCGGAGACCGAAGCGCCGGCTGAAACCGAACCGGCCCCGGAACCGGATTCGGCTGAAACAACCCTTGAAGAATGGTTTGCCCTGGTGAAGGAACGCACCAGGCCGAAGGAGCGGGATCCCGAGGAAACGACGCTTGATGAATGGTTCGAAAAGATCGATGCCCTGTATGCGGTGGACACTGACAAAGAGCAGACCGGCACCGAGGAACCGTATTCCGTTTCGTCATCGTTTGCGGGGATCCTCGTGTCAAACGGGGATGGCACCGGCTCGTCCGTCTCTGTGTCGTCCGGCGAAGGATCCTCCGGTGCGTCCATCTCATGGGGCGTCAGCTCCACGGACGGGGAGTTCTTCAATGTGACGACCGATGACAATTCCTCGGCCTCCGTATCCGTTTCGGATGGAAGCTCAAGATCCGTTGTCACATGGTCTGACGGTGAGGGGTACAGTTCTTCGTCCGGGTGGTATTCCGACGACGGGCCGCTCTTTGAAGAATTCGACTATGTGCCTGAAAAAGCCTATGTTATAAACCTCAGCAACGGAAAGGTTCATAGGGCATCGTGTCAACATGTGAAAAAGATCGTCGAAGAGAATAGATTTGAGGTCGATGACCTTTCGGGTTATCCTGAGAGTAGTTATCCCAGATGCGGGACTTGCAATCCATGACCATTTTCGTGACTTCACGAAAATGATAAAACCCCCGTCCCTCGGCTGAGGGGCAGGGGCGGTAAAACCATATCCGGTTCCTGCGCGGTTCAGACGGCGCTATGCACCCGTCTTCCGCTGATTCCGGTTCTTCTTCGGCCTTCTCGGGCTTGCCGGATTCGTTCGCCGCTTCCAGCTTTTCGACCAGTTCCCAGATCTCGTCCAGGATCTTCTGCTGATCTTCATCCGACAGACGCGCAAAAAGCTCGACGGCCTCGGACACTCGGTCTTGGGCCTGTTCCTTTTCCTCCATTGTGGATCTCCTTTCATCGGAACTCGTCGACGGCAGATTCATTATAGCATATCCTCCGCGCCGTGTCTCGCAAACGGCATATAAAATCATTCTCAAGCGCACCCCTCTGCGCAGGGTGTATAATGAAAGGTTGGTGAGAGCGTGGCGAAAAGAAAACGGGATCCGAACGCCCCGAAGCTCGGCGTGATCTATGCCCGCTACAGCTCCGCGAACCAGCGCGAGGAGAGCATAGAGCAGCAGGTCGCGGAGTGCCGGATCTTTGCGGAAGCTCAGGGGATCACCATCCTCGACGTGTACGCCGACGCCGCTCAGACCGGGCGGAACGACAAGCGGCAGAGCTATCAGAAACTTCTGGCGGACGCCAGGCACGGAGGATTTTCTTATATCATCGCGTACAAATCCTCCCGCATCTCCCGGAACATGGTGGACGCCCTGGTCTTTGAGGCGGAAATGCTGCGGAACGGGATCAAGACCCTCTACGCGAAGGAAGAGTTCGGGAACAACGCGGCCGGCCGGTTTGCCCTGCGCACGATGATGAACGTGAACCAGTTCTATTCGGAGAACATGGGCGAGGACATCAAGCGGGCGAAGGACGACAACGCCCGCCAGTGCAAGGCCAACGGCATTATCCCGTATGGATATAAGAAAGGTCCTGACGGGAAGCTGGAGATCGACGAGAATACCGCCCCGATTGTGCAGGAGATCTTCCGCAGGGTCCGAAGCGGGGAAAACTACATCGATATAGCGAACGATCTGAACGCCCGCGGCCTGAAAACCCGGCAGGGGAATCCGTGGAATAAGGGATCGTTCCACATCATGCTGAAAAGCGAACGATACCTCGGCGTGTACATATATAAGGACATCCGGATCGAGGGCGGAAATCCCGCCATCATCGATCTGGAAACCTTCCTGGAGGTGCAGAAGATTGTGAGCGACAAGGCGAAGATCCGGGGACGGCACCGGAGCGACGAAGACTACCTCCTGACTGGAAAGCTCTTTTGCGGGAAATGCAAAGCCCATATGAACGGCATGTCAGGCAAAGGGAAAGGAGGGGATATCTACCGGTATTACTCCTGCTCGACACGGCGATTGACCGGAGAATGCGACAAGGAGCACGTCCAGAAGGACTACATAGAACGGGAGGTTGCGAAGGCCGTCCGGGACTATGTGCTCCGCGATGATGTGATCGAATGGATGATCCGAACCGTCATGGAGTTCCAGGATCGAATGGACATCACCGCGGAGATCAACCAGCTGGAACAGCAGATCGCGGACAACGAGAATGCGACCGCGAACCTGATGAAGGCAATCGAGCAGGGGATCATCACACAAACCACAAAGGACAGGATGTTTGCCCTGGAGGAAGAAAAGTCGGAGCTGAGGAAGCAGCTGGCCGAGGCGAAGGCGAGAGACATATCCGTCTCCCCGCAGGAGATCAGGACATACCTCAATTCCTTCCGAAGGGGCGACGTATCCGATCCATCATATCAGGCCCGACTTTTCGACGCGTTCCTCACAGCCGTCTACGTCTACGACGATAAGCTGAAAATCGTCTTCGACATGTACGACGGCACGGGAAAGACCGTCGACGTGGAGCTGCTGGACGTCCCTGCAGAGGAAGCGGAGTTTTCGCTTAAGCTCCCGTATGCTCCATAACGAAAAAGGCTCGTTGAGAGTCTTTTTTCGTTGTTGATGATAGGCGGGCTTGCATAATGCGTTTAAAGGTTGAAAGCATCTGCTCACTTTGCCTACTAAACTAAATGCAAGTTCCCTTCCGGGGATTGACATACAACGTCCACTGTGATATACTAAATTATAAGAGAGCTCGCCTGTCTCATTGATTTGAAATGAATGGCAGAGCGTTTTTCAAGCCTCAGATTGAGAAGCTTTGTGCAGTACTAAAAAGGGAGGATCGGCTGAGATGGATAAAAAGCCAAAGACTGTAAATAACCCCTCGTACAACCAAAAGAAAGATATGTTGCTTTGTATTTTTCTGGGATGGATCGGTGTTCACAGATTTTATGAAGGTAAGACTGTGACAGGAGTGCTATATCTTTGCACATTCGGTTTATTAGGTATTGGCTGGATCGTTGACATTGTTGTCAATGTTGGGCGTATGGCTTCTGGTGTTCCTGTTTATGTGCAGCAGACATACATTCCGCAGCCGACTCAATCTGTGGCTGCACCCCAAACTATCATGTCAAACAGACAAGGGACTTCTACACAGCCCTATCAATATAATGGCAATATTTCGACATCGGCAGGATTTCCGGTATCAATGGATTCTCTTCAAGCGGAGTTCCAGAAGCTTGAGTCCCAGATTGCTACGCAGAAGAAAAAACTGGCGAAGATGAAGGAACTGTACAAAGCGGTTGAGTATTCTGTTACGGAAAGTACCATACTTCCTCCGGAACTGGCTGCAGAATACGATGATCTTTGTCCATCCGTAACACTAAAACTTCATTGTATGGAAATGAAGGATTTGCAGAAAGAATATCGGGCAAATGATAAGAGAATCCAAGAGCTGACAGAGAAATATGCCGCTCGATATACTACTAAGACAAACGCTGCGATATATAAACTGATGACCCTTGCTCTTCGGGCGGAACTGCAGAACATCCTTGTTTCTCTCAAATATGAAAAACTGGATTCTTCCATTGCTGCTGTTCAAGACATGATTCAGAAATTCTATTCTATAGCTGCCGAAGGAAATCAGACTATAGCACCTACGTTGAAAGAGTATATTGGAAATCTGGAGTATCTGTTTACAGATGCGGTTAAGATAGAATATAATTACTATGTAAAGCGGGAACAGGCAAAAGCTGAACAAGCAGCGCTGAGAGAGAAGATGAGACAAGAGGCCGGCTGCTATTGAATCCAGAATCTCGGAATTACAAGTTCAGCTCTCCGGTGTTGCTGAGCGTAAGGATGAAATCACGAAGCTTCAGAATGGTAAGGCGGGAACGGTATACGTGATTTCCAATCTCGGCGCATTTGGTGAGGATGTTTTCAAGGTGGGTATGACCCGTAGACTTGACCCTCAGGAGCGTATCGACGAGCTGGGAAGTGCCTCTGTTCCTTTCCGCTTCGATGTTCACAGCTTCATTTTCTCTGAAGATGCAGTCAGCCTCGAGACAAAGCTGCATCAAGTCCTTAACGAAAAGCGTCTGAACAAAGTTAATCGTCACAAAGAATTCTTCAAGGTTTCGTTGGAAGAATTGGAGAAGCTTGTTCATGATACGGATCCGACAGCCGCATTCAATATGACTATGGCTGCGGAGGAGTACAGACAATCCCTGTCTTCTGATGCTGTCTATACCGATGATTTTGACGACGGTGATGATGAGGAGGAAGATTCGGTTGCATGATAAGTCTTCTCTATCTCATTCTCCCATACTTATTAATCAGGACTCTCTGTAACTAAATACTGAAGCGGAACCCATTGCAATCTCTCCTGTCCGGTGGTATAATGAAGCGATATCACTGAACAGGAGATTTTTGTCATGCCGAACGAATGGGATCTTTCCATCCTTTACCGGGGATTTGACGACCCCGCCCTGAAAACCGATCTGGAAACCCTGGACAGCCTCATCGCCGCCTCCGCCGAGCTTGCGGGCAAGGCCGGGGAAATGGGCCACCGGGAGCTGATCCGCGCCTATCTGGACCTGTCTGAGAAGACGGCCGAGACCGCGTCGAAGCTCTACGAATACGCCTCCCTCCACTTCTCCACCAATACCGGCGACACCGAGGCCGCCAGCCTGACCGGCCGTCTCATGGACAAGCTCAGCGGAACCGCCGCCTCCGACGCGAGGATCAAATCCCTCATCGCCGGTTTTGAAGATCTGGACGCCCTGATCGAATCGGATTTCGAAGAATACGCCTATCTGCTCCGCTCCATGCGCCGGGAGAGCCGGTATCTGCTGGACGACGCCCGGGAGGAACTCTTCGCCCGCATGTCCATCTCCGGCGCGTCCGCATGGGAGGACCTGCAGTCGTCCCTGACCAGCTCCGTCAAGGCGAAGTACCGCGGAGAGGAGATCACCCTGTCCGCCGTCCGGAATCTGGCCTACGATCCCGATCCCGCCGTGCGGAAGGACGCCTATGAAGCCGAGCTGGCCTGCTACGAGCCCATCCGGGAGGCGGTGGCCTTCGCCCTCAACTCCATCAAGCTCCAGACCATCACCGAGTGCTCCCTCCGCGGCTACGACTCCCCGCTGGACAAGGCTCTGAAGAATTCCCGGATGAAGCGGGAGACCCTGGACGCTCTGATTGCCGCCATGGAGGAATATCTGCCGAAGTTCTGGCAGTACCTCCGGGCCAAGGCAAAGACGCTGGGCCACGAGAACGGCCTGCCCTGGTACGATCTCTTTGCCCCCATGGGAAAGAGCGACCGGACCTTCACCATAGACGAGGCAAAGGAAACGCTCCTCTCCTTCTTCACTCCCTTCGACGCCGACCTGGCCGGGATGATCCGGAGGGCCTTCGAGGAGAACTGGATCGACTTCTGGCCCCGGGAAGGGAAGGTGGGCGGCGCCTTTGACGCGGGCGTCCCCTCGGCGAAGCAAAGCCGTGTGCTGACCAATTTCGGCGGCTCCTTCAGCGACGTGATCACCCTGGCTCACGAGCTGGGCCACGCATTCCACGATCAGCAGGTCTTCTCCCACAGCCTGCTCAATCAGGACTACACCATGCCCGTGGCGGAAACGGCCTCCACCTTCAACGAGGTCGTGGCAAACAACGCGGCCCGGGCCATGGCTTCCTCCAAGGAGGAGAAGATCAACCTTCTGGAGAGCGAGCTCATGGACGCCTGCCAGATCATCTGCGACATCTATTCCCGCTATCTCTTCGAGACCGCCGTCTTTGAGAACCGCTCCGAGGAGTTTATGAACGCTGACCGTCTCTGCGAGCTGATGCTGGAGGCCCAGAAGAAGGCCTACGGCGACGGGCTGGATCCGGACTGCCTGCACCCCTATATGTGGCTCTGCAAGGGGCATTACTACAGCGGCAGCCTGAGCTTCTACAACTTCCCCTATGCCTTCGGCGGACTGTTCGCCCGGGGACTGTACGCGAAGTACAAGGCGGAAGGGGCCTCCTTCGTGCCGGTCTACAAGAAGCTGCTCCACGCCACCTCCGTAAACGACGTGGAGGACACCGCCTTCATCGCCGGCATCGATCTAACCGACAAGGCCTTCTGGGAAGCCGGGCTCGCCTCCATGGCAGAAGAGATCGACGAGCTCTGCGCCTTGCTCGCCTGACCCTTGTTCACAGAATCCTGTTGAATTGACAGGAAAAATGCGGTATAATAAACAGAACTGTGCGGATTCGGGAGTGGTGAGAGCATGAAAAAAACGGGCGTGATGATGGTCGGGCTCTGCGGGCGGAGCGGATCGGGGAAGGGCTATGTCTCCGCCGTTTTCGCGTCCCTCGGGATCCCCTCCGTCGACACGGATGCCGTCTACCGCGCCCTGACCGCCCCAGCCCCGGTTCCGTCTCCCTGTATGGAAGCCCTTTCGGCGCGCTTTGGGCCGGAAGTTCTTTCCCCGGACAATTCCCTGAACCGGGCCGCCATGCGCCGCCTGGTCTTCGGGGAGGGGAACGGGGAGAACCTCGCCGACCTGAACGCCATCTCCCACCGGTTCATTCTGGAAAAAACCCGGCAGGACGCGGAGAAGCTGTACGAGAGCGGCTTTCCCGTGGTGCTGATCGACGCGCCCGTTTTATATGAAAGCGGGTTTGACCGGTTCTGCGAGGCCGTGGTCTGCGTGACGGCGCCCGAGGACGTCATCCTCGCCCGGATCATGGCGCGGGACGGGATCAGCCGGGAGGACGCGGAGAAAAGGCTGGCCTCCCAGATCCCGGCGGAGGAGCTGGCGGCGCGGGCGGATTTCACCGTGGTCAACGACTGCTCCCGGGAAGAGCTGGAGCGTCGGGTGCGGGCGGCGGCGGACGAGCTGTTCCGGATCCGTGCCGAGCGGTATGAAGAACGGGAGGCCGATTCATGAAATTCCGTTCGGCTGTCCGCCGCAGCACGGTCATCATCGTGATCCTCGTGGCCTCCGTGTTCCTGGGCTACGGCTATCAGGTTCTGGGCGAATACATGGACCGGAAGGAGAATCCCCGGGAATACGCCGAATTCGTCTCCCGGTACGCGGAGGAATACGGCATCCCGGAATATATGGTGTACGCCGTGATCTCCGTGGAAAGCGGATTCCGCAGCGGGGCTGTCTCGGACGACGGGCGCATCGGCCTCATGCAGGTCAACCCGGAGAATCTGGAATGGCTGGCCTCCTCCCTGCGGGAAACCCTGGAGCAGCGGGCTCTGCACGATCCGGAAACCAATATCCGCTGCGGGTGCTATTACCTGGCATATCTCTATTCCCTGTACGGACGCTGGACGCCCACCCTGGCCGCCTATGAGACCTCTCCGGACGACGTGACCTTCTGGTCCCTGGAGGACGCGCTGACGGACAAGGGCGGGAACCTGCTCCGGACACCCTACGAGAGCGTCAACGATAAAATCAACGCCATCGAGGAAACGGCGGATATCTACCGCGCGCTGTATTACTGAATATCCGATTCCAAAACCTACATACTATTGCTTCTGAAAGGAAATCTGTCATGAGCGAAAAGACCAGAGGTCAGAATCTGAAGGAAACGCTGTTCTACAAGAAAAAGAGCGTGTTTGAAACCAAGACCCCCGAGGAGCTGGCGGCCGCGAAGACCTACGCCGAGGGGTACGCCGCCTGGCTGGATCAGTCCAAGACCGAGCGGGAAGCCGTTCTCGCCGGGATCGCCCTTCTGGAAAAGGCCGGATACAGGCCCTACAAGGTGGGGGACGCCATTAAGCCCGGCGACCGTCTGTACCTGAACAACCGGGGCAAGAGCCTGTTCGCCGTCCATGTGGGCACCGAATCCATCGAGAACGGCGTCCGCATCTGCGCGGCTCACATCGATTCCCCCCG
>CACWLT010000229.1:0-702 GCA_902761695.1 uncultured Ruminococcus sp. | reverse complement strand
AAGCAGCATCCCCTCTTTGAGAACGACGGATTCGCCTACTTCAAGACCCATTACTACGGCGGCATCCGGAAGTACCAGTGGGTGACCATCCCTCTCGCGCTCCACGGCGTGGTGACCAAGGCCGACGGCGAGACCGTGAGCGTGCGCATCGGCGACGAACCCGGCGATCCCGTGCTCTGCATCTCCGATCTGCTGCCCCATCTGGCCAAGGATCAGAACGGCCGTCCTCTGGGGCAGGCGTTCACCGGCGAGGGGCTCAACGTGATCCTCGGCACCTCTCCCTTCATGGAGGAGGACGGCAAGATCACTCCCGCCGACGAGAAGACCAAGCTCAACATCATGATCATGCTGAACGAGAAGTACGGCATCACGGAATCCGACTTCATCAGCGCCGAGCTCTCCATCGTCCCCGCCCAGAACACCGTGGATGTGGGTCTGGACCGCTGGCTGGTGGGCTCCTACGGTCATGACGACAGAGTCTGCGCCTATCCCGCCCTCACCTCCCTCATCGAGGCGGAGGACAGCGTCCACACCAACATCGCGGTGCTGGCGGACAAGGAGGAGATCGGCTCCGAGGGTATCAGCGGCATGCAGTGCGTGCTTCTCGCCGACCTCATCGAGGAGCTGGCGAAGAACCTGGGCGGCAACGGCAACGTGGTGCGCAATCACTCGAAGTGCCTGTCCGCCGACGTGACCGCGGGC
>CACWLT010000228.1 GCA_902761695.1 uncultured Ruminococcus sp. | reverse complement strand
TAGACAAATAATGGATGCCAAAAAGAAAGACCGGCGTGAGCGCGTCGGTCTTTTCGCATGGATGACGGGATTCATACTATTCTCAGCCTAAAAAGGAAATTCGATTAAGGGCTATGAAAAAACAGAACCCGAAATGCGTTGTACGTTACCCCGTGCTGCACTTTGAGAAGAAAGCTGCACCAGTGGATTTTTTAAAGTTCTTGCCGAGCAGCTTGCTGCTCCGGGCTTCCCTTTCAAGAAGCCGCGTTTCCCTTTTAGCTTGAGATTAGTATCACACCCCCATCTGGGGTCTTTTGCCCGTCAGGTCACGGATGACCTCTCCGGCCAGGATCAGTCCGGCGGCGGAGGGGACGAAGGCGATGCTGCCCGGCACGGTTCTGCGGCCTGCGGCGGGATCCTCTCCGGGTTCGACGTCCGCGGCGGCGGGGATGGGCTTCTCCCGGGAGTATACTACCTTGAGCTTTTTCACGCCCCGCTTTTTCAGCTCGGTACGCATGACGCGGGCCAGGGGATCGACGGAGGTGGAATAGATATCCGCGACCTCGAAGGCGGAGGGGTCCAGCTTGTTGCCCGCGCCCATGGAGCAGATGATGGGGACACCGGCTTCCCGGGCCTGCATCACCAGGGCGATCTTGCCGGTGACGGTGTCGATGGCGTCTACTACGTAGTCGTACTCCCGGAAATCGAAGAGGGAGGCGGTGTCCGGACCGTAGAAGAGGGGCCAGGTCTTCAGCTTCACGGCGGGGTTGATGTCGAGGATGCGTTCGGCGGCTACATCGGTTTTCTTCCGGCCCACGGTGGAGTGGAGAGCGATGATCTGGCGGTTGAGGTTCGAGAGGGAGACGGTGTCGTTGTCGACGAGGTCCAGCTCTCCCACGCCGGAGCGGGCCAGGGCTTCCGCCGCGAATCCGCCGACGCCGCCGACGCCGAAGACGGCTACGCGGGACGACGCCAGCTTTTCCATGGCTTTCTTCCCGAGCAGAAGCTCCGTGCGGGCAAACTGATTCTGCATGAATGGGGTTCCTCCTGTGTTCAGCCCAGTCTCAGCTCTCCGCGTATGGAGGGATCCAGCAGGGAGAGGAAGAGGGCGCCGTCCTCCGGGCTGCCGACGATGGAGCCGTAATGGGTGGGGACGGCGGCTGCGGGGCGGATGCGGTTGACAAGGTCCGCGGCTTCTTTCGCGGTCATGGTGTATTTGCCGCCCACGGGGACCATGGCGATATCGCACTTCACCGCTTCGGCCTCGGGAGTGGCGTCCGTGTCACCGGCGATCCAGACGCGGACGCCGTTCAGGGCGATCACATAGCCGACCCAGCGGTTTTTCTTCGGGTGGAAGAGCTTCGGAAGGTGATTATAGGCCGGAACGGTCTCGAAGGAAATGCCGGCGGTCTCGTGAGCTTCGTCGGGATTCACCGTCAGAACGGAGCCGATGCCGGGGACCTCGCCAGCCCGGTCCGCCATGGTTTCGGGGAGGATGAGGACGGTGTCTTTCTTCGCGACTTTGGCGATGTCCGCCGGGGAGAAATGGTCGCCGTGGGCATGGGTGACGAAGACGGCGTCCGCGTCGCGGGGCTCTCCGGGGATCTCCAGGGGGTCGACGTAGACAGTCCGGGTCCCGTCGGTGAGGCGGACGCTGCTCTGGGTATTGACGGTGAGGCCCGTCAGGACGGCGTTCAGCGGATCCATGGGATAATCCTCCTGCGTTTCTTTTTTCTGAAGTATAGCACATTCCGCGAAAAAACGCAAGCGGGGGGCGGGGATCCGGCTTGATTTTCGTCCGGCGGCGTGCTATACTGGGGGCGGACAGAGACTCTGCAACAACGGTCATACAAGGAGGAGCACCTATGAGATTCACCGTTCGCAATCCCCTGGACGAGGGGCAGTACGCCGATCCCGAGGCGCGGATCTACGGGGGGCGATACTATATTTATGTCACCCATTCGCTGCCGTATAAGCAGCAGCAGAACCACACCTGCTTCGTCTCCGACGATCTGACGCACTGGAAGAAGATCGAGAACATCATCGACATGAGCGGCTTCCCCCGGGTGGTCGGAGCGGTCTGGGCGCCCACCGTCGAAGAGAAGGACGGGAAATATTACTATATCTTCGCCGACAACGACATTCCCCACATGAGCAGGGAGGGCGGGCTGGAGATCGCCGTGGCCGATTCCCCGGAGGGACCGTTCCGGGCGTTTCTCGATCATCCGCTTGTCGGGGAGTTTTATAACGGGGCGCAGCCCATCGACGCCCATCTCTTCAAGGACGACGACGGGACCATGTATCTCTACTACGGCGGCTGGGGGCACTGCAACATCGCCCGGATGAAGGACGATATGACGGGGTTCGTACCCTTCGAGGACGGCGTCGTGTTCCGGGAGATCACCCCGCCGGACTATGTGGAGGGGCCCTGCATGATGAAGCGGAACGGAAAATACCACTTCATGTGGTCGGCGGGCGGATGGACGGACGGCACCTACCGGGTCAACACCGCCACGGCCGATACGCCCTGGGGACCGTTTGAGAACGTACACACGATCCTCTCCACCGGGGACTCGAAGATTGCCAACGGGCCGGGGCACAACGGGTTTTTCTGGCTGCCGGAGGAGGATCAGTACCTGATGGTCTATCACCGCCACAAGCCGGAAAACCGGGACGGCAACGCGCGGTTCCTCTGCATCGACCGGATGGATCTGGACGAGAACGGGGAGATTTTACCGGTGGAGATGACGGCGGAATGGACCTATGACAGCGGGGAGGAGCGCCATGGCTGAGCTCTGGTACAGGGGTCCCGCGGCGGACTGGGACGGGGCGCTGCCTCTGGGAAACGGATTCATGGGGGCCATGTGCTTCGGCGGCACGGTGCAGGACCGGTTCTCCCTCAACGACGACTCCCTCTGGTCCGGGGGCTTTCTCGACCGGATCAATCCGGACGCGCGGGCGCATCTGGACGAGGTGCGGCGGCTGCTCAGGGAGGAGCGGTTCGAGGAGGCGGAGGAGGTCACGGAGGAGGCGCTGCTGGCCCTGCCCGAGGGGGAGAGAGCTTACGAGCCGCTCTGTGAGCTGACGGTGCAGGTGCGCACGCCCGTCCATCACCGCTTCATCACGCCCCACCAGGCCCTGTGGTTCGAGCGGCGGAACATGCTGGGATACGAGCCGGCGGAGGGCGTTTCGGACTACCGGCGGTCCCTCGACACGGACACGGGGATCTGCCGGGTGCGCTATACCCTGGACGGGATCCCCTTCCGGCGGGAGAGCTTTATCTCGTATCCGGCCCGGGTCATGGCGATCCGGCTGGAGGGCGGGGAATGGCGCGCGTTTCTCAGACGTGCCGGGCGGAACGGAGCCCAGCGGCGTCTCGACAGGCGTACCGTGATTCTGGAAGGGCAGGCGGCCAACGGCGGTCCCCGGTACTGCTGCGTCATGCGGGCGGCGGAGGGGGAAATCGCCACAGTCGGCGACATGCTGAAGGGGAGCGGTTCTGCGGTGCTTTATCTGACCTCCGCGACGGATCTGCGGGACGGGGAGGACTTCATCCGGCAGGCCGAGGAAAGGCTGGACAGGGCGGAGGCCGGGGGATACGACGCGCTGCTGCGGGAGCACGAGGCGGATTTCAGACCGCTCATGGACGCCTGCCGTCTGGAACTGGAGCGGGATCCGGAGGCGGAGGCCCTGCCCACAGACCGGCGGCTGGAGAGGCTGCGGAACGGGGCGGCTGATCCCGGCCTCGAGGCGGACATGTTTGCCTTCGGGCGGTATCTTCTGGCGTCATGCAGCCGTCCTGGGTCCTGTCCGGCCACGCTGCAGGGGATCTGGAACGAGCGGTTCAATCCCCCGTGGGACAGCAAATACACCATCAACATCAACACGGAGATGAACTACTGGCCGGCGGAGGTCTGCGCGCTCTCCGCCATGCACGAGCCGCTTCTCCGCCATCTGAAGCGGATGATGCCCCGGGGAGAAAAGGTTGCCCGGGATATGTACGGCGCGGGCGGCTGGGTGGCGCACCACAACACGGACGTCTACGGGGACTGCGCGCCTCAGGACAACTATCTGGCCTCCTCCATGTGGCAGATGGGGGCGGCATGGCTGTCCCTGCACATCTTCGAGCACTACCGGTTCACCATGGACCGGGAATTCCTGCGGGAGTATTATCCGGTGATGGAGGGCGCGGCGCGGTTCTTCTGTGACACCATGATCCGGGATCCGGACGGGAAGTTAAGGATTTCGCCCTCCCTGTCGCCGGAGAACACCTACATCCTGCCGGACGGGAAGAGGGCCTGCATGTGCGACGACGCGGCCATGGACCAGCAGATCGTTTTCGAGCTGTTCCGGGCGGTGACGGAGGCGGCGGAGATCCTTTCCGAGGACGCGGGCGAATACCGGGAGCTGATGGGGCGGCTGCGTCCCGTCGTGGTCGCCGGAGACGGGCGGATCATGGAATGGATGGATCCCGCAAAGGGGGAGACGGAGATCGGTCACCGGCATATCTCGCACCTCTTCGCCCTCTATCCGGGACAGCAGATCACCGCAGCCGAGCCTGAAAAGATGGAAGCGGCCCGCAAGACTCTTATGACCCGGCTGGAGCACGGGGGCGGGGGAACCGGATGGAGCCGGGCGTGGATCATCTGCTTCTTCGCGCGGCTGCTCGACGGGGAGAGAGCCGGGGAGAACGCGCGGCTGCTGCTGGAGCGGTGCACCCTGCCCAATCTCTTCGACAACCATCCGCCCTTCCAGATCGACGGGAATTTCGGCTACACGGCGGGGGTGGCGGAGATGCTGCTGCAGAGCCACGAGGGGTTTCTGAGCCTTCTGCCCGCGCTGCCGCCGGAGTGGAGGAACGGCTCCGTCCGGGGACTGCGGGCCAGAGGCGGCTTCTCCGTCGACATGGTCTGGCGTGAAGGGATCCCGGTTTCGGCCGAGGTCACGG
>CACWLT010000227.1 GCA_902761695.1 uncultured Ruminococcus sp. | reverse complement strand
CGATCTCGATGCCCCTCACGCCGAGGGATCCCACGTGCGGCAGGATCAGGCACAGCGGAATGAACACCGCGCCGCTCTGGAGGCAGGACAGCAAAAGGGCCCGTCCGTTCTGCCCCGTGCTCTGGAACAGCATGGAGCCCACCACCGACACCGGTAAAAACAGGATGAAGACGCAGTGGATGCGCAGCGCCTCCCCGCCGATGGCGAGCACCTCCGCCTCCTTCCGGAACAGACCGATGATCTCGGGCGCGAAAGCAAAGCTGAGGGCGGCGAGGGTTCCCATGAGGGCGATGCCGAAGAAGAGGGTGAACCAGGCTCCCTTCTTCACCCGGGAGTACTTTTTCGCGCCGTAGTTGAACCCGGACACCGGCTGGAAGCCCTGTCCCACGCCGAGGCCGACGCTGAATACCATGCTGGAGGTCCGGCCCACGTAGCCCATGGCGGCGATGGCGGCGTCCCCGAAAGCTTTTGCCTGGGCGTTCAGCACCATGGTGGACACGCTGTTCAGCCCCTGTCTGGCCAGAGAGGGAAGTCCCGTCAGCACGATGTTCCCGATCACGCTCCAGTCCCGGGAGATCAGCCGGGGTGACAGGCGGCTCTCCGTCCGTCCCGACAGGAACATGAAGAGCAGGATGCTGAAGGAGATCACCTGGGAGAGCGCCGTCGCCAGCCCTGCACCCCGGATCCCCAGCTTCAGCCCGAAGATAAAGATGGGATCGAGGATGATATTGAGAATTCCCCCGGAGGTCAGCCCGATCATGGCCAGCGCCGCCTTGCCCTCGTAGCGGAGGATGTTGTTCAGCACGCAGGAGGAGGTCATGAAGGGCGCGGCGGCGAGGATGCAGGCCCCGTACTCTCTTGCGTAGGGGAGAATGGTCTCCGTGCTGCCCAGAAGCCGCATCAGGGGATCAAGAAAGCAGAGCCCGCCCGTCAGGATGAGAAGCCCCGCCCCGAAGGCCCAGACGAAGCCCGTTGAGGCATACCGCCCCGCCTTTTCCACCTCGCGCCGGCCCAGAATCCGGCTGATGTTGCTCCCCGCGCCGTGGCCGAACATGAAGCCGAAGGCCTGCAGAATGGCCATGATGCCGAAGACGATGCTGGTGGCTCCCCCCGCGCTCAGGGAGATCCTGCTGACGAAGTAGGAGTCCGCCATGTTGTAGATGTTGGTGATGAGCATGCTCACCGTGGTGGGGAGGCCGAGGGTGATGATGAGCCGTCCCACCGGGGTCTCGGTCATTTTTTTGTACTGGCTGTCCTGTGTGCCGGGAGTCTTCATGCGCTTTCCGTTTCCTTTGCATCGGGGTTTTCTTTGTGTATACGGGATCAGAGCAGACCCCGGGAGGCGAGCTCACGGCGGAGGCTGTCCGCGCTGCCGTCGAAAACGATGCCCTCCATGCCGACGGACCGGGCCGCTTCGATGTTGGGCGCCCAGTCGTCGATGAAGAGAGTCTCCCCGGCCGTGAGTCCGAATTCATCGAGAAAATCCCGGAAGATGGCCGGATCAGGCTTGAGAAGTCCGTGGTCGGCGGAGATGTATTCCCCCGTGAAAAACCGGAGGGCGGGAATGCGGACGCGGAATTCGTGAAAAGCCCTGCTGGTGTTGGAGAGCAGATAGAGTGGGAAGCCCGCCCCCGCCAGATCCCCGCAGAGCGTTTCCATGTCCTCCACCGGCCCCGTCAGCTCGTACCAGCGGGCCAGCCGCCGGATTTCCGGTTTCAGGCGGTCCGGGACCCGCGCCTCGGCCAGAGGGATGATGTCCTCTTCATCTATGTCACCCCGGTCCAGCCGCCGCCAGTCGGGGGATCCGTAGAGCGCGTCGTAGAGCAGCCGCCCGTCCTCCTCTGCGTAATCCCGGAAGGCGATGTCCGGGAACCAGTGATAGAGCACCTCGCCCATGTCGAATACGATATTGCGGATCATGGGGCTGCCTCACGCGTTCTCTGCCGGGATCCCGAGGATCTCCGCGCCATAGGCCAGCACCCGGCGGGCGATGACCCAGTGCCCGGCCTCCGTGGGGTGCACCCCGTCCCAGAGCCAGTATTTCTCCCCGTCCTCTTTCGCCCGGCGGCTGAATTCCTCCTGCAGGGGCACGAAGGCCGCGCCGAACTCCCCGGCAATGGTTCTCACCTCCGCCCGCAGAGCGTCCATGATGCGGATCTTTTCTCCGTCATCGCTGAACAGGAAGGGCTCCAGCAGAATGAACCGCACGTCCGGAGAAGCGGCCCGCACGTCCCGGAGCAGCTGCCGGTAGATCGCGCCGTAGTCCTCCGTTCCCAGATCCCCCCGGGCGACGGCGGAGCAGTCGTTGACCCCGGTCAGAAGGATCATGACGTCCGGCCGCTCCTCAACGGCATCCTTCACCCAGCGCTCTTTCAGTGACAGGACGTTGTTGCCCGAGACGCCCCGGTTCACGCAGACGTACCGCCGGGGATATTCCCCCATGAGCTTGCCCGTCACCATATAGGCGTAGGAATGGCCGATCTGGTGGTTCAGATCCCACCTTGACGCCTCGTCCTTGTACCGGTTGCCGTCCGTGATGGAGTCCCCCTGAAACAGGATTTTCATAACAATCCTCCGTGCCTTTTTCTGTATTGGTTCAATGATACCACAAACCGCCCCCGATTGCAAGGGATCCGCCGGTTTATCCTAAGTGTGAACACACTGTACCCTGCGGCAGAGGCCGTGGGAGGACGCCGCGCGCATATACCGCGTCACCTCCGCATAGGATGGACGGAAAAACCATCCCCTGCGGAGGTGCGTCTTTTATGCGGTTTTCCATTCCCTATCCCGTCCGGTGCGCGGTGTTCGCGGCGGTTCTGGCGGGCTCCTGCTTCGTTCTGGGACGGGGTGCGCTGCATCTGGCCTCCACCCTGCCCGACGCTTTTCCCGACGCCTTCCCGGACCGGCTCTCAACCCCGGCGGCGGTAACGGAGGGGACTGCGGACAAAAACGCCGGATCCGGACCGCTTCTGGTCGTGGATCCCGGTCACGGGGGCGAGGACGGCGGAGCGACAGTGGCCGGGATCTCCGAAAAGGACGTGAACCTGGCCGTATCCCTCCGGGTAGGGGATTTCTGCACCCTCTTCGGCGTGCCGGTCCTGCTCACCCGGACGGATGACCGCCTGCTCTACGACGCCTACGGGGATCTTTCGGACTATCGCGGCAAGCAGAAGACCTACGATCTGCGCAACCGGCTGCGGATGGCAGAGGAATCGGGGGCGGCGGTTCTGCTCTCCGTCCACCAGAATCAGTTCCCGCAGACCAGATACAGCGGCATGCAGGTCTATTATTCCCCGAACGATCCGGGGAGCGGGGAGCTGGCGGAGCGGATCCGGCTGTCCGGGCGGATGCTGCTGGACCCCTACAACGACCGGGAGACCAAGCGCGCCACCAACGCCATCTACCTGCTCCACCGGATCCGGATCCCTGCGGTTCTGGCGGAGTGCGGCTTCCTCTCCAATCCGGACGAGCGGGAGCTGCTCTGTACGCCGTCCTATCAGACCCGGATCGCGGCGGCCCTGTTCATCCCCACGGCGGAGTTTCTGGCGGGGCTGGACGGGTGAATCCCTGCCGTCTCAGACTTCCGTGATCTCCGGATGGTTGGCCAGCCTGTCCGCCTCGGTGATTTCCCGGAGCACGTGGCAGGGAACACCCACGGCCAGGGAGTTCTCCGGGATGTCCTTCGTCACCACCGCCCCCGCGCCGATGACCGATCCGGCTCCGATGGTGACGGGCCCGCAGATGACGACCCCCGCCGCGATCCAGCAGTTGTCCCCGATGGTGACGGCCCCGGTGTACTCCAGATTGGTGACGACGCCGGTCTTCGGGTTGAGGAAGGAGTTGCGGTCCTGCCAGCACAGGGGATGGATGGCGGTCATGATGGACACGTTCGGCCCGATGAAGACGTTCTCCCCGATCTTCACCGGCCCCTCGTCCAGCACCGTGAAATTGACGTTGGCGTAGCTGCCTTTTCCCATGGAGATGTTGCAGCCGAAGTCGAACCAGATCGGCCCCTGGAGATAGACGCCCTCGCCCCGGTCCGGCATCAGCTCGTCGAGGATTTTCGTCCGCTCCTCCTCGTCGGCCTCCGTTGTCCGGTTGTACTGACTGCACAGGAGATGGCAGCGGGCCCTCTGCTCCGGCATCCCCTCGGCGAAGGGATCGTAGAGCTTGCCCGCCATCATTTTTTCTCGTTCCGTCATGATAAACCTCCGTGTTATCGCCCGTTGACCCGTTTCCCCACGGCGCAGGGAAGGGTGACATGCCCGTTTTCGTCGGGGAAGGGCGTCAGATCGTCATCCCGGACGGCATCCCGGTCCGCTTTCTTCGTGAAGTCCGGGATCCGGTATGTCTTGCCGTCCTCCATGCAGGACCGCCAGGCGAGAATGCCCACGGCGGACATGCACGCGCCCCGGTACACATTGAAGAAGGGCTCCGGACCGCCCCGCAGGTATTCCATGAAGTTGTACACCGTCCAGAAATCGCCGCCGCCGTGGCCCGCCTTTTCCGCCAGCTCCCCGTTGGCCGGCCATGCGGGCGCGTAGGTCTCGGAGGCGGATTTCCCCTCGGGGATCAGCCAATGGTGGTAGGTGACGTTGACGTTCGAGCCCAGGGTGCGGCCCGTCTCGCAGCTGCCGTTTTCCCCCACGAACCGATAGCCGGAGGGGGAGCCCATGGCCGCGCAGCCCGTGAAGCGGAAGAGCGCCCCGCCGTCGGTGATGCAGTTCATCATGGCAAAGGCGTCGTAGTTGTGGCGGAAGTCATCGTACTGCTCCAGCACGTCGGAGTGCACCGCGAAGGCGTTGACCTTCACCGGCATCTGCCCCGTCACGTGCATGAGGGGGCCCAGGGTGTGGGTGACGTAGTAGGTCCGGGGGAGCCAGGCTCTCCAGTGGTATTTTCCGGGGGTCAGGGCCGCCAGCTCCTCCT
>CACWLT010000226.1 GCA_902761695.1 uncultured Ruminococcus sp. | reverse complement strand
CATATGCATTCCTCCGACGAATTCCGCCCGTGCTTCCCCCATAATGCCGCATACGGCGGACAGAGGGGGATGCGGGGACTTTTTTCTTTATTATAGCACAATAAAAGGGATTTCGTCAATACGCTCCCCCTCATCCCGGGCAACTTTCTCTCTTATCCCTTGACAGATTCAACCGGGAACGGTATAATATCCGTATAAAGATTCACCATGCGGGCAGCGCAGCATCGGGGCGGCGGACAGCGGGATATCTGACTGTGCGGGAGAGGAGAGGCACAGGGCATGACTTATTCGATCATCGGCATTCTGGCGGCCGTCATTCTGCTCATCATCAACCGTGACGCGCTGTGGGGCATTCTCGACATGCACCGCCTCACCGCCCTGCAGTACGCGGATACCGCCCTCCACTTCGCCGCCATGATCGCCGCCGTCATGCTGTGGACCCGGTACGCCGTCTCCTATCTGGAAAACGAAACGCGGCTCGGTTCCCTGCTCTGCAGAACGGGCAGCCTGTTCTTCCTTGCGGAGCTCATCGTCATCGGGGTGAATTTCTTCTATCCCGTCCTGTTCCGGTTCGACGAGAACGGCGGATACCACGCGGGGATCCTGCGGTATGTCACCCTGGCCGTGCAGATTCTGATGTTCCTTCTGACCTCCGGCTACACCCTCTCCGTGACGATCCGGTCGGAGGGCGTGGACAAGGACCGCATCCGCCAGGGCAGACGGGAGGACTACGATCTCCTCCTCATCGACTGGAAGATGCCCGAAATGGACGGCCTGGAGACCACCCGGCAGATCCGCGCCATGGACCGGCCCGACGCGAAGACCATCCCCATCATCGCCCTGACTGCCAACGCCTTCGACGAGGACGTCCAACAGAGCATGCAGGTCGGTCTGAACGCCCATCTCTCCAAGCCCGTGGACGCGGAGGCCCTGTTCGGGACGCTGGAGAGCCTTATCGGCAGCGCGGAGGAACATGGATAATTCCCTTCCCGGACACCTGCCCCCTCCCGCTCCGGCGCCGTTCATGTCATTCCAAGGAGGCCGCCATGCCCTTTTTCGCCCGTCAGCTGAAACGGATCTCCCCGGGGCTCTACGTCTACCGGAACCACTACGAGCTGTCCTTCCGCTCCTATCCCGTGCTGCGGCTCACCGTCACGGGCGGCGCGCTTCCCCGGGACGAAGAACGGGCGCTGCTGTCCCATTTCGGATTCGACGCCGACCGTCCCATGCGCATCGAGCTGACGGCCTCGGGCGCCGCCGTGTACGAGCAGTCCTGACCTCCCATAACGAACAAAGGCTCCCCGCGTTCCCCGGAATGAACCGGACGCGGAGAGCTTTTTCTGTCTGACACCGCCGCTATTTTCCGCCCAGCATGACCGCGCCGATTTCCCTTGTGGGCCAAAAGGCGCAGAGGTGAAGGCGGGTGATCTCGGCGAAGAATGGTTCAAAGCACTGCAGCCACACGGGCACCGCGGCGGATACCGTCTCCGGCTCGTCGATCAGCAGGGTGACGTGAGGCGTCCAGGGCCGGGCCGGAGCGGGATGGATCTCGCAGGCGTCATGGAGCGCACCGAGGTCCGGGTTCAGCTCCGGTCCCCCGAACAGGACCTTCCCGGGGGCGAAAATCCCGATGTGGCTGATGTGCACCGGCACGGGACCGCGTTCGGAGGCAGCCTTTTCCATGACCCGGACCGCGTCGTCCTCCTCGTCCGTCGGGAAGGTCGCCAGGCTGATGTGGTAGGGCAGGCCCGGAGTCTGGGTCCCGGTGAAGCCCGCCTCCCGCAAGGTCCGATACCATCCAGCCATCCGCTCCTGCGCATCCTCGTCCAGATCCGCCATGAGAGTCAGAAAACGCTCCCCGCTCCGGGAGGGACTGCATTCGTTAAGCGCTTTCATAGTACGCAAACTGAACCGAAGGGGAGACCCCGCCGGTGCTCCTTTCTGTTGTGAAGGGTCCTATGGGTATTATACCGGATCGGGACGGCATTGTCAAGGGCACGGTTCTCCGCGTGATGATCCCGGGTTATTCACGCATCCGACTATTCACGATGCTCCTCCAGCCAGATTCCCACTCTGGATTCGATGTTCTCCCGGATTTTTCGGGCGTGGACGCGCCGCCGAGACAAGCACTGATTTCTTCCTGAATAATTGCGCTGACCTCATCGGGGACCCGGAAGACGTCCGACGCGCAGTCATGATCAAGATAGTCCGTCAGCCGGTCGAGGTAGTCCCCCGTCGCCGTGAGGAGCATATCCTCCGCGCCGGGCTGGATTCCCGCGTAGGCTCTCTGCATCATCCTCGTTTTCATGGAACAGAGCCGGTCTCCTTAACAAGGAAGTATTCCTGCCCCGCCGCTCCAAATTCGGAGGTCAGAAGGATCAAGGATTCCCCGCTCACACGCCCCCGGCTGATGCTCTCCTCCGGACTGTCTCCGGCGGAGAACGAGAGAAGGTTTTCGCTTGTTCCGTCCGGCGCCAGCGAGACAAGGCGATGGTTCTGCGCGCCGCTTTCGTTCCCGATCTCCGTCACGACAAAGCGGAACGTGTCTCCTTCCGCGTCATACCAGGGTACAACGCCCTGTTACGGATAGACCGTATCGTCCCGGTAGTCCTGGTGATCGAAATCAAAGACGGATGTCAGGACATTCCGGATTCCCGATTCCTCCTCCGGCACGGCGCTGTCGGGTACGCCCCGGCTGCAGGCATAGCCAAACAGGAGGAGTGTCAGGAGCAGACTGAGCAGGGGCAAAAAATCTTTTCCGCATTTTGTGACCGTTCCCTTCACCGCAGCTTTGGGCTGAACAGGCTTTTTCACTATTATACCCGGACCGTGTTCCCGGCACAAGAGTAATTGTCTGCAAAAGTCGTTTGCTTTTTGCACAAAAGTAACAATTCATGGGTGGTGAAGAGATTTCAGCAGCCGGCTTCACCGTACCGCCGTTTCACCTCCATCACTGAAAAAGCTCCCGCCAGTCCGCCGGGAATATCCTTCCCGTGACAGGCAAGACGCCTCGCGGCAGATCAGCATCATAAGCTGATAAGAGCCGTCTCCCGCCTTCACGCACTGCTCCAGGGTGGACCGGGTGGCGTTGTAATCCGCCAGATACGCGCATTCCAAGCTGACGTTGTAATCCGACTCGATGCGCCGGTTCCGGCTGAAGATAGCGGACTCCACCACCTCCCCGCTGTCCTCCTCAAAATCGAAATCCAGAAGGATCGACGGGGCGAAGGAGGGTTCGATGCCGCCCACCCGGAAGACCTCGCCGCCGAAATCCGCCTCAGGCACATCCGGCACAAATCGCGCGGGCTCGGTCTCGGGGGCGATATCTGCGGTATCCGTATTCCCGGCGGATACCTGCGAATCCCCGGCGGCCGTTTCCCCATCCTGATTTCCCGCGGACGCGCAGGCGGTGAGGATCATCGTCAGCGCCGCAAGAAGAGCGATACCCTTTTTTCCCATGTCCGATACTCCTTTCCGTTCAGAGAACCGTTGACTGCGTGAAGGCTTGCCGCAGACGGGCGATCCTGTCCGTGAAATCCGTCCGCACAGCCACGCACGGCGGATCTCCCTTCAAACGCATTATATCATATTGTTTTTTTTCCTGTCAAGACGGGAATGACCGCAGACAGTGTTTTTTCTCCCCCGCTCCGGTGCGGAAACAAGCCGCCCTGAACCGGAAAAAGGACAGCCGGGAGGCGTTTACGCTCCAGACTGCCCTGAAATGATGCCGCAAGGACCGGTCAAAATCACATGGCCTTCACCAGGGGCTTGTATTTTTCGATGAGGCCTGCGTTCTTCTCGTCCCCGTTTTCCGTATTGGCGGAGGCGAAGATCTCGGGCCTGCATCCCGCCTCGTCCGCCAGCTCCGCCGCACGGCAGACCACGGCCTCCATGATCATGGCCCCGATGACGGTGGAGGTGGCGCCTACCATGGTCCCGGCGGTCTCCACGGAGGCGTCCCCGTACACGCCCATATTGTCAATCACCACGTCGCACACGTCCATGAGCTTCTTGCCCTCGGGATGGCGGGTGGTCATGCGGCGGCTGTGGGCAACGCTGGTGATACAGACCGTGGACAGCCCGCGCCGCTTCGCCTCTTCCGCCATATCCACGGCCACGGTGTTGCAGCCGGAATTGGAGAAGAGGAACAGCACGCCCCCGTTCTTCACCGCCTCCACGTCGTCCAAAAGGATCCCCGCCAGTCCGGGCATGCGCTCGAAGACGGAACTGCGGGCGGCGGCGCGGTGGAGCATAAGGGCGTCCTCCAGAATCGGGCAGACCCTGGCCAGTCCTCCGGCCCGGTAAAAGATCTCCTCCGCCAGCATGTGGGAGTGGCCCGTGCCGAAGGTGAAGAGGAATCCCCCATCACAGAGGGCATCTGCCGCCAGCCTTGCGGCCGCTTCGATGGCTCCGGCCTGTTCCCGGCGCACGTTCTGTGCCAGTTCAATGACGTTTTCCATGTACTTTTCCGATGCGGTCATTTTTTCTGCTCCTTATTTTATGTTCATTTTCAGACAGCGCTGTGCGTACCTTGCCGCCGCTTCCTCCGCCGGGATGGGGGGAACGACAAACTCCGCCTCTCCGATCCTCTCACGGAGGTCCCTTTCAAATGCCCCGCGGACCGCGGCGTTGCGGAGGAGGACGCTTCCCCAGATCCCCACCCGGCGGCATCCGCTCCACCGGACCAGGACCTCCGCGTACCTCGCGAGCCATCCCGCCGCGTCGGAGAGGATCCGCTGGGCTTCCCCATCCCCTCCCTCGGCGCAGTCCGCCACGTCCCGGGCAAAGGATGCGATGTCGGGCTCCGGATCCCCGTAGAGGACCGGGATCAGCCCGCGCGGTGAGGACGCGCCGAACCTTTTCAGCAGGGCTTGCGTAAGACATGTGGCCGGGGTGATCCCGTCGGCGGCGCGCAAGGCTGCCCGGATCCCCTC
>CACWLT010000225.1 GCA_902761695.1 uncultured Ruminococcus sp. | reverse complement strand
ATCCAGCGGTCATAAAGGCGTATGTGCGCGAAGGCGTAGTCCCCGTCCTCGTACATCAGTTCGTAGAGCGCGATCACCTTCCTTGCGGCATATTCCCCGTCTTCGGCCGTGCCGATGTCAAACGCGAGCATGTCAAGCAGGGTGGAGCGGAGATCACGGATATGCCTCTCCCGTTCTTCCCCCTCCAGCAGTGTGCTCAGAAGGACATTGCGGGTCTGGTAAAGATCCGGCAGGGTGTACGCCAGCTCCTTCGCCCGGGCGGTATCACCCTTATCCCGGTAAGCGAACACCAGGCACTGGATCGCGTCGTGCCGCTTCGATTCGTCGGTGCTGTTTTTCAGCATCCATTCGCCCAGCTCGATGACGCGGTCACAGTCGTTTACGATAAACAGAAGCCCGTTTATCAATTCTTCGTCGTTCGGGTACTGTTTGAGCGCTTCTTCGAGGAGACGGGCGGCTTCATCGTCGTGACCGCGGCTCGACAATGCTCCGGCGCGACAGGTGATTTCAGCGATCTCCTCCCGCCGCTTTTCTTCGCCTACGCCGAGCAGCCAGTCCGACGTGACGCCGAGGACGGAGCAGAGGGCGGGGATCAGCATGAGATCGGGAACCGTCTTGCCGACCTCCCACTGGCTCACGGCGGATTCCGTCACCGCAAGCCGCTCCGCCAGCGCGTCCTGGGTCATGTCGCAGTCCCGCCTTGCCTTGCGGATGTTTCTGCCTATGGTTTCCTGATTCATGGTTCCATCCTTCCGTTTTTGAGATTCCGGAGGGCCCTTCCGTTGTATTCATTTTATCAGAAAGGCCCGATCTCCGCAAGGGAGCCGTTCTAAGACAGACTTAAGCGTCGCTTGGATTTTCACAGCTTCTCTGCGCCGCAGCGGTCAGCGGGAGGCAGGATGAAGGGCGGCGGGATGCAAAAGGGGCAGCACGACAATGTACTGCCCGGATTGCTGTTGAATTGAACGGAAAAGCCTTTGCCCGTCTCAGAAGCTCACCGACACCTTAACCGGGACGCCGTCGCTGGGGAAGGTGAAATAGGAGGTTTCGCTGTCCGGCTCGTAGTCGAAGGGCAGGTCCGTCGTCTCGCCGTTTGCGGTGATCTTCACGGACTTCGGGGGACGCTTTGTCCAGACTCTGGCCTGGGCCGTCATTTCGGAGGGGCCGCGGAAGGTGAATTTCAGGCTTCTCTGGGAGATCTCCACCTTTTCCGCCCGACCGGAGAGCGCCAGAAGAGCAGCGGATTCCGTCCTGTCGATGCGGCGCACGTCGTACCACAGGCCCACGGAGTCCGGCTTCAGTTCCGGATTTTCCACCACCGGCAGGCCGTCGGCGAAGAGGTCGATGTAATCCCCCTCCAGCACGTCGCTCTCGTCAGAGACCTCGTCCATGCGGGCGGTGATCCGGTAGCAGCCCCGGCGCAGATCCAGGGTGGCCGAGGGTTCGACGCCGCCCAGCAGAGTGAGCACCTTGTCCCGGTAATCGTCGGAGGCCTCGGCGTTCTCCGCCAGCTTCGCGGGATGGATGTTCATCACCAGCACCCGGCCGGAGCCGACTTCGTAGAGGCCGTCCGCCGGATTCTTCCCGAGCCCCAGGGCCAGGATCAGGTGCTCCGTCGGGGTGTCGTAGCGGTTCGCGCCGCTGTTCCACCACTCCCGGACCTTGTGGAAGGGATCGCTGCCGTCTCCCACCAGCACCAGCGTGCCGCCGTTCTTCACCCAGCCGGAGAGCCCCTCGTTGATGTCCGGGGAGGCGGGCTTCATGAACTCGTAGGAGAGAACCAGGGTCTTGTAGGGATCCAGATAGGCGGGATAGCGGCGGATGTTGTCCAGCTGTACGGGTCTCGCCGCGACGCCCGCTTTGACCAGAGGCAGCGCCAGTCCGTAGAAGGGGGAAAACTCCAGCGCGCCGTTTGCCGATCCCGCGTCGATGGAGCCGTAGCTCGTCTCGCCGGGATAAATCCGCTGGAACATGGCCGAATCCGCCAGGGCCACCGCGACCTCATGACTGCCCCGGGGCCATTCGACGTCTCCCTGATCCGCCATGTCCCGGAGGGTGTGCATGACGGTGAGCAGGTTGGTCTTGTATTCCGGCGGGATGCGGACCATGGTGTCGGCGGAGGGCTTGAAGTCCTCACGTTTCCCGCCCGCTTCCGTAAAGGCGCGGAATTCCTCCCGGCGGGCCTTCAGCGTTTCGTCCGTGGCTTCGTGGCGGCCCTTCATGACGCGGCGGGGCCAGGGGGAGACCTCGTAGTCGGCGATTTCCGGGTGGAACAGGGAAGCGACCACCGTGCGGTAGTAGTTGGCCCGGTAGTCCTGCCAGGAGAAGCGCGGGTTGTCCTCGATGGGGTCCGCCAGATACCACATGCGCCGCCCGGTGCCGCGGACCAGCTCCTGCATGACGCCGTACTCTAAAAACGCCGTCTCGAAGGTGCGCTCCTTTCTGACGCCCCGGAAGTAGTTGCGCTCCCGGGAGGTGCCGGTCCAGATCTGGGCGATATAGCCGTCCACCGTGGGCAGCTCGATGAGGGCGGATTCCGGGGAGACTATCTTCCACTGGGTGTAGTTGATGAGGGAATGGGTGGGCACGTAGAAGCGCAGGAGCCTCCCGTACTTCACCATGGCGTATTCCTTCAGCTCGGAGCAGAGGCGGTCCAGGGTGCGGGTGTAGAGGTACTGCTTCAGCTTGGAGGCCCGGTACTGGGCGTCGCAGGAGGACTGGGGATCGATCCAGTCTTCCTTGTAGTAGATCTTCCACTCCCGCTTGAAGGCGTCGGAATAGCCGGTTTCCACCCAGAATTCCGGCTCTTCCAGGTGGATGGCCTCCACGCCGCAGTCCACTGCGTATTTCAGGCCGTCTGCCAGATAGTGGGCGAAGGCGTTGGAGGGGACCATATAGGGCACGTCCGGACCGTGGGCGCGCTCGTCGCCGTTCGGGAGCTTCTGGCCCTCGTCCCGGTGATTGATGCCGTCCCAGCGGGCGAACAGGTAGTCCTGATAATTGCCCCAGGACACGCCGGTCATGAGGTGGATGACGTAACCGGCCTTCTTCCACTTTTTGATCCGGTTTTTCAGATCGTGGAAGCCGTAGACCATGACAAAGTCGGACTGTACGTCGAAAACGGGCTCGAAATCGCCGCTTTCCTGTACGCCCGTGCGTTCTTCGGTGCGGGGATACTCTTTCATGGGATGCTCCTTTCCGTTTCAGATCGTTCTGATGGCGGCGGTTTTTCCGTCCTTCCATACGGTGACGGAATCGGGGCGGTATTCGACGAGGCAGCCGTGCTTCGCATCCTCGGTCTGTACAAGCTGCGCGGGCTTATAAAAATCCTGCGGGTCGTCGGGAGCGCACTGTCCGTCCGGGTTGCTTCTATAAACGCGTGTTGGATGCGGGACGGGCCGGAATGCCTCTTCTTTGCCGGAGCGGTACCGGAAGATGAAGGAGCCTTCCTCCTCCGCCCGGATTTCTTCCACATAGTCGAGGGAGGCGAAGTAGTCCCACCAGCTGTTGGAATATCCGCCTTTGAGCGTGACGCCGACGGTATGGGGCATGCAGGAGAACCACCAGCGGTGATGGAGGCGGCAGGCGTGCTTCTCGCAGTCCATGCCCAGGGGGATGTAGGCCGAGGGATCGAAGAGCTCCGCCTCCCCTGTCAGGTGCGGGTAGTTGTCCCGCCAGTCCCGCCAGGTGGAGAGCACGGGATCCGGATTCTTCCAGTCGTAGTCCCGGACGGAGTTGGGGGAGAAGTGCACGTTCCCGCAGGCCGCCGTCCCGTCGTAATTGTGGGCGCAGGCGGAGAACTTCTGCCAGAGGTTCAGGTCTGCGTAGGGGATGCCGTTCCACTCGCCCTCCGGATAGCCGGAGCAGTCGGAGCCGCCGGTGAAGACGTGCATCATGACGTTCTCCATCATGTGTCCGAAGCACTCGAAATTGGCGTCCCGGCGGCTGACGGACACGTTCATGATCGCGGTGAGGGGGCAGTCCGCCTCGATGGGATCGCCGTTGATCCAGTAAGCGTTTCTCCCCATCATGCAGGCCTCGAAGCACCAGACGGGATCCTGATTCACCAACAGGATCATGTCGAACTCCCCGCGTCTCCGCCGCTCGATCAGGTCATGCTCCCGGATCAGGCGGCCGTAGTCGAAGGAGAAGCCGACGTCCTCCGGGCAGACCTCCTTCGTGAACCACTCGTTCGACCACCAGCCGTACCAGCCCTTCTCATAGAGGCGGCGGACGGTTTCCTCGTCCAGGGCATGGGCGGGGCCGGAGGGAAGGTTGAAGAAGATCTTATGGGCAGGAAATCCGTCGATCCGCTCCCAGGCGGCGGTTTCGCAGGTCACAAGGCCGTGGGAGCCGAAGCGGATATCGTCGTAAAGCTCCTCCACGGAGGGCTTTATCTTGTCCGTCATACCGAGCAGGTCGGAGAGACGGGTGCCGTCGGCGAACAGGGGATTCTGCTCGATGACGAGGACTTTCAAGCGGTGCCGGTGTTGACTGAGCATGGAGCGCACCTCCTTTTAGCCCTCATTGTACCATCCCTCCCGGGATTTGTCAATAAAAAAGATCGGAGCCGATGAAGACTCCGATCCGATGAAGCCGGGAGCTTATTCCGCCGGGGAGATATGCACGTAACCGCTTGAGGTGGTGACGTTCCAGCCCTTGCCCTGCTGATTTCCCTTGCCGCGGTGATCCGCCGCCTCGGTCAGCAGAGTCCCGGTGACGTCTCCGCTGACGGTTTCCACACGGAAATCCTCGGAGGAGCAGCGGAGAAAATGCACGTCCCCGCTGGTGGTCTTGATATGGCAGGTCCCCTGGACGATGAAATGCATGGGCATGTCGGGACTTGTCCCCTCGTACAGGATCTTGGGGGAAAAGCCCGCCAGGGCGCAGAGCCGCTGGATGATGTTGTCCATATTATAGTTGCTGTTCGTCACGATGAAACGCTCGCTGCGCAGCTGCTCCAT
>CACWLT010000224.1 GCA_902761695.1 uncultured Ruminococcus sp. | reverse complement strand
CCATGTCCTCCTGCATTTTCTGCGCCTGCTTGATCATGCTCTGCATGTTCTGGGGGCCACCGCCGATTCCCTTCGGGAGTTTTGCTTTCATGTTTCAGTACCTCTTTATTTGAATGTAGGTTTTATCAATTGGATGGGGGATCAGTATTCCGCCAGCTCGTCCACGGCATTTTTCTGCCTGGGCTTCGCGCCGGTGGTGATGGTTACGGACGCCCCGGGTTCTCCGATTCCGCAGAGACGGAAGACGGAGGTGAGCACCGCCAGATTATCGGGCCGGGACAGCATGCTCTGCGCAAAGGCGCTGTCCGTCAGCACCGTGATCCTTCGTCCGTCCGCCGACACCGTGCAGTCGCAGGCCATCAGCTGACCGGCAACCCCGGGTTTCTGGGCGCGGCACCGTTCAATCACCTCGGAGAGATCTGCGGGGATTTCCGCATTGCCTGCCGGGTTCTGCTCCGCTGAGGGCCGGTCCGCCGGGATGCTTCCGCTGTCCTTTTCCATGGGAGAGGAGGCGGTATCCGCAGGTTCGGGACTGCCTTCCGGTGCGGAATCCGGCGCGGAGGCGGGCAGGGCAGCGGGCGGCATACCGGATTCCAGCATGGCGAGGCGGTCCTCCAGCGCGCCGATCCGTGCCAGCAGGGCGGCCTCCGAGGAATCCAGGGCGGCGTCAGCCATGCGGATCAGGGTCAGCTCCGCCGTAAGGCGCTTGGACTGGGGAAGGCGGATCATATCCCGGAGCGCTTCCTCCATGAGGGCGAAATGACGGGTCAGGGCTTCGGGGCGGAATCTGCGCGCGCCGTCCAGGAGAAGACGCATTTCCGGCTCCGTATAGTCCAGGTACTGATCCCGCTCCGCCTCGGTCAGATTCTTCGCCACCAGCATATCCCGCCAGAAGCCCAGAAGCTCGCTCCAGTAGACGGAGATATCCTTGGCGGACCCGTCCACGGAGGCCACGATGGAGAAGAGGGAGGAGGCGTCGTTTTTCGCCACGGCCACGGCGGTTTTGTACTGGGTCTGGATACCCGCCAGTCCGAGGACGTCCGCAACTCTCTCCGCCGTCACGTCATATCCCCCGGCTGAGGTCAGCTCAAAGAGGGAGATGGCGTCCCGCATGCATCCCTGGGCCTGTTTGGCGACGGTCTGGGCCGCCTCCGGATCCAGGCGGATATTCTCCTTCCGGGCGATCCAGAGGAGACGTTCCGCGATGACGCCGAACCGGATCCGCCGGAACTCGAACCGCTGGCACCGGGAGATGATGGTGGCGGGCAGCTTGTGCATCTCCGTGGTGGCCAGGATGAAGACCACGTGCTCCGGCGGCTCCTCCAGGGTTTTGAGGAGGGCGTTGAAGGCGGAGGCGGAGAGCATGTGCACCTCGTCCACGATGTACACGCGCTTTTTCAGGGCGGCCGGGGTGAAGGAAATCTCCTCCTTCAGATCCCGGATGGTGTCCACGCCGTTGTTGGAGGCCGCGTCCATTTCCGTCACATCCGGAGCCGTGCCCGCATCGATGGAGGTGCAGGCGTAGCAGGTCCCGCAGGGATTGCCGTTCACGGGATGCTCGCAGTTGATGGCCTTGGCCAGGATCTTCGCGCAGGAGGTTTTGCCCGTGCCCCGGGGACCGCAGAACAGATAGGCATGGGACAGCCTGTCGTGGGCGCATTCGTACTGCAGCACCGACGTGACGTGCTCCTGCCCGACTACGCCGCCCTCCCCGTCAAAGGTGCGGGGACGGTACTTTCTGTACAGCGTCTGATGCATCGGTGAGCCTCCTCGCAAAAAAGAACAAATTCACAATAACTCGCAAATCAAGACCATACACCCGAACTTCGAATGAAGGATCGCACGCGCCATCACATTTCCTGCTCGGAACAGGCTGCCTTGCGGCGCATCCGCTGCACTGCTTAATGCTGCTTGGTTCCCCACCTGACATGGTTCACAGCCGCGAATCGCGCAAGACCCATTCGTCAACACATTCCCTGTGATTCAGACCGCACAAGCTCCGCCCTCGGAACGGGAATCCACCCTCGCTGTAGCGGACTTCGAGTACAGGGACCCGCTGCTCCCCCGGCTGGTATGGCCTTGATTCACGAGCTATTGTGCTTTGTTTCACGATTCAGTATTATACCACATTATGGCCCCGATTGCAAGGCGCGCGGGCCGGAATTTACGGTTTATTAAAAAAGTCGGGGAGGAGCCTGAGGGTTATCCTTAAGGGGTAAAAAAATATCTGGAAATTTGTCCGCAGGGGTTGACAAACAGGGGCGGACGGAGTATAATGCCGTTAGCTCGAACTAACTGCATCGAAAGGTGTCGGGCTGTCCGGTTCGTTCCCCCCAACGGCCGGGCAGTTTTTTTGTTTTCAGACGGCTATTTTGGGTGTGTCCACATAGGGCCAGCGAAAAAAAGCATTGACAAGAATTATGATGCAGTAATAGCCGCGAAGAAAAACGTCCTGTTTCATCTGTTCTCCATCGCGATCCGTGTCATGCGCGTTTCGATCGCTGTTTGCGAGGCTCCCGAGCAAACCGTGAAATTCCATCTCCGATGGGATTTCACGCATGTTACAGCTGACGCAACAAAGTCCGCGCGAGGATATGGGATACGCAATCGATTTTAGATTCAAACGTGAGCTGTCAGGTTATGCTCCCCGGCCAAGGGGGACCCGCACGAGTGGGCACCCGAGTTCACTTCGTGAACTCAGTCGGCCATGAGATGGTGTCCCTCGTGCCGCCCGTCCCGCGTAGGGACATTATTCCTGAAACGCGCAGCGTTTCTTTCCTCTTATCGCGGAGCGCACTGTGATAGGCAGGGGACGAATTCATCAATCTCACAAAAACCACTTGAAAAACGGGGGAAAATATGGTAATCTTATGACAATCCGGGAGGGGTTCCCGGTACGAATCAACCGATCATCGGCAACGGAGGTATGTATGAGACTGGAAGATTTGACCCTGATCAAGCCGGCTCCGACGCCCGGAGACACAAGCTGGTTCACCCACGACCGCTTCGGCATGTTCATCCACTGGGGCCTGTACGCGCTCGGCGCCCGTCACGAATGGGTGAAGAGCCACGAACGGATCCCCACGGAGGTTTACGACAAGTATTTCCGCCACTTCGATCCCGATCTGTACGATCCCACGCTCTGGGCCGACGCCGCGAAGGACGCGGGCATGAAGTATTTCGTCATCACCACCAAGCACCACGAGGGCTTCTGCCTCTGGGATTCCGCTTACACCGACTACAAATCCACCAACACCCCTTACGGGCGTGACATCCTCACCCCCATGGTGGATGCCTTCCGCTCCCGGGGCCTGCGCACGGGCTTCTATCACTCCCTCCTGGACTGGCATCACCCGGACTACACCGTGGATAACTGCCATCCCATGCGGGACAACGCCGACTACATCGCCGGGGACAAGGACCGGGATCTGAACCGCTACGTGGAATATCTCCACAATCAGACGGAGGAGCTGCTAAAGCGCTACGATCCCGTGGACATCATCTGGTTCGACTTCTCCGTGGGGGCCAGCGACCGCTTCCCGGGCAAGGGCAAGGAGGTCTGGCACAGCGAGGAGCTGATCCGGAAGATCCGGTCCATCAACCCGAACATCATGATCGACGACCGCTTGCAGATCGACCAGGACGTGAAGACCCCCGAGCAGTACATGCCGGACGGCTGGTACACGGTAAACGGCGTGCCGGTGGTCTGGGAGGGCTGCCATACCTTCTCCGGCTCCTGGGGCTACTACCGGGACGAGCAGAGCTGGAAGAGCGTGGACCAGCTTCTGAAAATGCTTATCGACAGCGTCTCCATGGGCGGCAACCTGCTTCTGAACGTGGGTCCCACCGGCCGGGGCGAGTTCGACGAGAGGGCCTACAAGCGGCTCCGCGGCATCGGCAAATGGATGAAGCGCCACTCCCGCTCCATCTACGGCTGCACCCAGGCGCCTCTGGAATTCGAGTGCCCCCGGGACTGCCGCTACACCTATAATCCGGAGACAAAGCGGCTGTACCTGCACATGTACTCCTGGCCCTTCGGCAAGATCCGTCTCACCGGCGAGGTGGCGGAGCACGTGGACTACATCCAGATCCTCTCCGACGCCTCCGAAATGCGCTTCTCCTACAACGCGGAGAACCGGACCGTGGACATCCCGCTGCCCGTCTACAAGCCCCTCGGCGCGGACATCCCGGTGCTGGAAATCTTCCTGAAATAATCCTCCCCGATCCGATTTCCCGCATGAAAAGGGTGGGCTCCGCATAGATTGGGCTGTTATCACAGGACGGCGGGCATTATAAAATCCCGGACGTCGGAAGGCGGTCGGCCATGCGGATCTACACCACAGCGCGGGGAGACACGGTTTTCTCCATCGCCAGGCAGTTCGGAACCACTCCCTCCCGGATCATCGCGGACAATCTGCTCCCGGATCCGGAGAGGCTGGCGGTGGGACAGGACATCGTCATTTTAGAGCCGGAGATCCTCCACATCGTCGCGGGCGGGGAGACTCTTTCCTCCATCGCGGCCCGGTACGGGGTGACGGCAGGGGAGCTCTGGCGGAACAATCCGATCCTCGCGGGCGGGGATTTTATCTATCCCGGCGAGGAATTGAACGTAACCTTTTCTCCGCCGCCCTTCGGGGAGATCGAGGTCTCCGGCTATGCCTATCCCTGGGTGGAGAGGGAGGTGCTCACCCGGACCCTGCCGTATCTCTCCCGGCTGATGGTGTTTTCCTGGGGGATCCGGGACAGCGGGGAGCTGATCGAGCCGCCGGGCGGGGCGGAGCTTATTCCACTGGCCAGACGGTACGGCGTATCCCCGGTGCTGACCCTGACCTCCCTCTCGGAGCGGGGGAATTTCTCCTCGGAGCTGGTGGAGGACATCCTCAGCAATCCGGAGCTTCAGGACCGGGTGATCGAAAATCTGGCCGAAACCGTCCGGGAACAGGGATGGGGCGGGGTGGACATGGATTTCGAGTACATCCCGGCGGAATACGCGGAGG
>CACWLT010000223.1 GCA_902761695.1 uncultured Ruminococcus sp. | reverse complement strand
AGAAAGTGGGAAGGGAATACCTGGCGGCGTTCCCTGAGCTCGAAGGCAAATACAGCGCGCACGTCTGCCACAGCGCGGACGGCGTGCAGTTCTGAGGTGAAGCATCATGAAGTGTCTGATTCTGGCGGCGGGCTACGCGACCCGTCTCTATCCCCTGACGGAGAACTTCCCGAAGCCCCTGCTCAAGGTGGGGGAAAAGACCATCCTCGACTGGCTCATCGACGACATCGACGGGGCGGGGCTGGTGGACGAATACATCGTGATCTCCAACCACAAGTTTGCCGGTCACTTTGAAGCGTGGGCGAAGGAGCATAGCCTGCCCATCACCGTGGTGGACGACGGAACCTCCACCAACGAAACCCGGCTGGGTGCTGTCTGCGATATGCAGTTCGCCCTTGACAAGCTGGGGATCGACGACGATCTCTTGGTCATCGCCGGGGACAATGTGCTGGACTTCTCGCTGACCGAGTTCATCCGGTACGCGAAGGAGAAGGACACCTCCTGCACCATGCGGTATTGGGAGGAGGATGTAAAACGGCTGAGAAAGAGCGGCATTTCGGAAATCGGGGAAGGAGATGTGCTCCTGTCCCTCGAGGAAAAGCCGGAGACGCCAAAATCCAACTGGTGTACACCGCCCTTCTATTTCTACAAGAAGGAAGACGCTCGGAAGATCAAGGACGCCATCGCCGACGGCTGCGGAACCGACGCGCCGGGATCGCTTGTGGCGTGGATGTGCACCCATTCCGTTCTCCACAGCATGGAAATGCCGGGGAGCCGGTACGACATCGGCAATCTCGAAAGCTATGAGGCCGTGAAGAAGAACTACAGGGGAATCACGAGGTAAAGGATATGAAGCAGCATGTCGAACTGAACGGAAAAACCGTTCTCGTCACCGGGTCCCCGGGCTTCATCGGGGCGAACCTCGTCCTTCGGCTGCTCCGGGAAATGACCGCCGGGACGGTGATTTCCCTCGACAATATGAATGACTACTATGATCCGAAACTCAAGGAATACCGCCTCGGGCTGATCGAAAAGGCGGCGGAAACCTCCCCTGTGAAGCACATCTTCGTGAAGGGCTCCATCGCGGACAAGGCGCTGATCGACAAGCTCTTTGCGGAATATAAGCCGGCGGTGGTGGTCAATCTGGCGGCACAGGCTGGCGTGCGGTATTCCATCGACCATCCGGACGTCTATATCGAGTCTAACATCATCGGGTTCTACAACATCCTCGAAGCCTGCCGGAATCATCCGGTGGAGCATCTGGTCTACGCGTCCAGCTCCTCGGTGTACGGAGGCAATAAAAAAGTGCCGTTCTCGACGGATGACAAGGTGGACACCCCGGTCAGTCTGTACGCGGCAACAAAAAAGAGCAACGAGCTGCTGGCGCACAGCTATTCGAAGCTCTACAATATCCCTTCCACCGGCCTGCGGTTCTTCACCGTCTACGGTCCTGCGGGGAGACCGGACATGTTCTATTTTTCCGCCACAAACACCCTGGCCAAGGGCGGGACCATCAGGATCTTCAACTACGGCAACTGCAAGCGGGACTTCACCTATGTAGACGACATCGTGGAGGGCGTGTTCCGGGTCATGCAGGGCGCGCCGGAGAAGGCCACCGGTGAGGACGGACTGCCGCTCCCGCCGTATGCCGTCTACAATATCGGCGGCGGCACTCCGGAGAATCTGCTGGACTACATCTCGACCTTGCAGGAAGAGCTGGTCAGAGCCGGCGTCCTCCCCGCGGACTACGACTTCGAAGGACACCGGGAACTGGTGGGCATGCAGCCGGGGGACGTGCCGGTGACCTACGCCGACTCCGCGGCCCTGGAGCGGGACTACGGCTTCACCCCGAAGATCGGGATCCGGGAAGGACTGAGACGGTTCGCGGAGTGGTACAAGGGGTATTACGGCTGAGAAGCCGGGGAAGATCGGCGGACGGTCGTCATGTAAGGACAGGACGACGGAGACGTCACTCTTCAAGGAATTTCGCAAGGTCTATTGACAAAACGCCCAAAAAAGTGTATCATGTAGTTGTAAAATCCGCCGTTTTGCGGAGAACAATCAAAAATCCTTCAGAAATCAAAGGAGATGCACTATGTTAGCACAGAGACCCCCGATGGGTTGGAATTCCTGGAATACGTTCGGCGGCGAAATCAACGAGCAGGTCGTGCGCGACACGGCGGACGCCATCGTCGAGAAGGGCCTGAAGGACGCCGGCTATGAGTACGTGGTCATCGACGACTGCTGGTCCCTGAGAGAGCGCAACGCTGAAGGCCGCATCGTTCCCAACCCGGAAAAGTTCCCCTCCGGCATGAAGGCGCTGGCGGACTACGTCCATTCCAAGGGCCTGAAGTTCGGTATGTACTCCTGCGCCGGAACCAGAACCTGCGCGGGCTTCCCCGGCTCCTTCGACTACGAGTTCATCGATGCCAAGACCTTTGCGGAGTGGGGAGTGGACTTCCTGAAGTATGACTTCTGCTTCAAGCCCCGTCTCGCCAACGGTCCCATCCTCTACAACAGAATGAGCATGGCCCTGAAGGCTTCCGGCCGCGAGATCCTGTTCTCCGCCTGCAACTGGGGCTCCGACGAGGTCGAAAAGTGGATCCGCTCCACCGGCGCCCACATGTACCGCTCCACCGGCGATATCAACGACTCCTTCCAGTCCTTCAAGAACATCGCCATGAGCCAGGTGGACAAGATCGCCTATTCCGGCCCCGGCTGCTACAACGACATCGACATGCTGATCTGCGGCATGCACGGCAGCGGCAACGTGGCCAACGGCGGCTGCACCGACATCGAATACCGGACGCACTTCGCCCTGTGGTGCCTGTTCCAGTCCCCGCTGATGATCGGCGGCGACCTGTCCAAGATGGACGACTTCAACCTGGATCTCCTCAAGAACAAGGAGCTCATCTCCATCAACCAGGATCCCGAGGCCAGACCGCCCATGATGGTAAGCGGCGGCGACAGACCGGTCTTCTTCAAGCACCTGGCCAACAACGAGTACGTGATCGCGTTCTTCAACTTCACCGACCGCAACGACACCTGGGGCGGCGATACCGTTGAGTTCTACGATCTCGGCCTGACCGTGGCTTCCGGTTACGGCTTCCGCTTCCGCGACATCTTCACCGGCGAGGATACCGGCGTTCTGACCGGCCATCTCTCCACCAAGGTGAACGCCCACGACTGCCGGATCTTCCGCGGCACGCTGGTTGAGAAATAATCTTGAACGGCGTCAGCGTAAAACAGCCCGTCTGCATGAAATGCGGCAGGACGCTGACCGACGACGAAATCGGGATCCATAAGAAGATGATCAACCGGGGCGCGACGGAGTTCTTCTGTCTAACCTGCCTGGCGGAGTCCATCGGATCCACCGAGGAGCGTCTTAAGGAGCGCATCGAGCATTTCAGACGGCAGGGGTGTCAGCTGTTTAAGTAAATAGAATACTGCATTCCCGTGAGAATGGTGAACGGAGAATGGATCGACCGCTTTGGCTTCCGTTCACTGTTCACCGTTCTCTTTTTGGTTTATCATCTCTATTCAGGGAAACAGGAGCGAGCCTTTATGAAATTCCAGTATCTCGGAACGGCGGCCGCGGAGGGGATTCCGGCCCTCTGGTGCGACTGCGAACGCTGTCGGAAATCCCGCGAGGCCGGGGGACGGGCGCTCAGGACAAGATCCCAGGCCCTCATCGACGGCGTTCTGCTGATCGATTTTCCCGCCGACACGCTGAAGCATATCTACGACAACCGCATCGATCTTTTGAACATCCGGGACTGCCTCGTCACCCACACCCACATGGACCACCTCTATCCCGAGGACATCTCCATGCTCCAGCCCGGGTTCTCCCACGCGCCGGACGACTACTGCCTGACCTTCTACGGTTCGGACAAGGTCGGGGAGCGCATCGCGGGTCCGCTCTCGAGGGCGGGGAAGCACGGCGCGTTCCGGGAGGTGAAGGTCTTCGAGCCTCTCTCCGTGGGGAAGTACGAGGTGACCGCCTATCCCGCCATTCACGACCCGGGGGCCGGACCCGTGTTCTACGGCATATCCGATGGGGAGAAGCGGGTGCTCTACGCCCACGACACCCATTATTTCCACGACGACGTCTGGGCAAACTGGGCCGCGACCAAGCCCCGTTTCGATCTGGTGTCCCTGGACTGCACCAACGCCTGCCTGCCCCTCAACTATGTGGGCCATATGGGTCTGGCGGAGAACGCCCAGGTCCGCCGCCGGATGCTGGAGGAGGGATACGCGGACGAGAACACGGTCTTTGTCTGCAACCATTTCTCCCACAACGCCACCCACGTGGTGTACGACGATTTCGTGCCCATCGCCGCCCGGGAGGGGTTCCTTGTGTCCTGGGACGGCATGACGCTGACGGTCTGATTCCGAGGAGGACTGCACATGAGCAATAAGGTTTACTGCATCGGCAACGCGCACCTGGATCCGGTCTGGCTCTGGGAGTGGTACGAGGGCTACGCGGAGGTCAAGGCCACCTTCCGTTCCGCCCTGGACCGGATGAAGGAGTTCCCCGATTATAAATTCACCTCCGCCTGCGCCGCCTATTACGAATGGGTAAGGGACAGCGATCCCGCCATGTTCGAGGAGATCCGGCAGCGGGTGGCCGAGGGCAGATGGAGCGTCACCGGCGGATGGTACATCCAGCCCGACTGCAACATCCCCTCCGGCGAGTCCTTTGCCCGGCACGCTCTGGTGTCCCAGCGGTTCTTCCGGAAGGAGCTGGGGAAGGCCGCGACCACCGGCTACAACGTGGACTCCTTCGGCCACAACGGCTCCATTCCCATGCTGCTGAAAAACTCCGGCATGAGGAACTACGTTTTCATGCGGCCCGGCCCTCATGAGAAGCCGGAGATCCCCGACCACCTGTTCCTCTGGCAGAGCCCCGACGGATCGGCGGTCCCCACCTACCGGATCCCCATCCAGTACAACTTCAACCTGGGCTGCTTCGACAATTTTGAGAAGGTGGCGGGGATGGCGTCGCGGGCTTCGACCAGCCGGGT
>CACWLT010000222.1 GCA_902761695.1 uncultured Ruminococcus sp. | reverse complement strand
GCGTGCATACTGTATTCGCCTTCCGGCTTTGGCATCAACTCAGGCAGGATCTTATGATGCGATGCCGGCCAAACCGTATCCGGATTGATGGTGCAGGAATCCAGCGGCGGATATTTGATCGTCCAGATTTCTGTCTCATGCTCTCCGGCGGCGGGTACCCGGGACAGAAGATCGGCTTTGGTAAAAGCGATCAGGTAGGGGATCTTCTTTTCCTGAAAAATGGTCAGAAGCGCGCGGTCATAGTCGTTCAGGCCGGCCGCGGCGTCCGCCGCCAGAACGGCGACGTCCGCCCTGTTCAGGATCTGCTTCGTTTTTCTGACCCGGAGCTCTCCCAGCGTCCCTTCGTCGTCAAAGCCCGGGGTGTCGATGATCACGACCGGGCCCAGGGGCAGGATCTCCATGGCCTTGCTGACGGGATCCGTCGTGGTGCCTCTTACGTCGGATACGACCGCCAGCTCCTGGCCCGTCACCGCGTTGACCAGGCTGGACTTTCCCACGTTGCGGCAGCCGAAAAACGCGATATGGGTGCGTTCCGAGGACGGAGCTTCATTCATGCTCATGGGAGGGCCTCCTTAAAAGTCCGTTTTCCCGGCGTTCTCCGCCGGCGAGAAGATCGACTCCGCCTGTTCTTCGCTGAGTTTGACGCCGAAGACCGTTTCGTAGTACTCCACGGTCTCTTTGGTGATGTCTACGTCCCCGAACAGGTCGGGGTAGACCGTCTTCGCCATCCAGAGCAGGGTCACGGGGGTATCGATCCCCGGCGTATAGCTGCGGTACATGCCCAGGGGCATCTTGAAGACGTTGCGGCGCTCCACGGCGTCGATCCCGCTCCAATCATAGCTGCCCACGGTGTTGCCGTACAGATCCTCGGGTCCGTAGGGATTGAAATTCGTCATCAGGATGGTATCGGGGTTCCAGTCGTAGACCTGTTCGAGAGTCACCTTGACGGAATTTTCCTCGGAAAGCTCCCGCGCCACGTTCACGGCGCCGACGGAATCCGCCCACCACTGGCCGAAGAATTTCGCGCCGGAGGTCACGATAGAACTGTCGCTGTACTGGAAGAGGAAGAATACCCGGGCCCGCTCCTCATCCGTCAGCTTTTCGGTGCGCTCTTTTACCCGGGCCATGGACTTCTCGCTGTATTCCCGGACCAGCGCCGCCCGGTCGTTGGCCTCCTCGGGGAAGATCTCGCTGAGCAGGGCGAGCCATTGGTTCAGCGTTTCCACCGCGTTGTATTCCCACTTGTTGACGGACACCGCGACGGCGTTGAAGCCGGCTTTTTTGAGGGTCTCCCCGATCTGGGCGTTGGACGCGTTATAGAATACGACCTGGGGATCCAGCTTCATCAGTTCCTCGGTATTGACTTCGGTGCCGCTCATCGCGGAGGTATCGGCGTTCAGGATCTCGGGATACAGCTCCGAGAGCAGGCTATTTTCCGCCGCCGTCATACTGGAGGGCGCCATGGCGACGATCTTGTCCGCGCGGTCGAAGAAGACCGCCAGCACGGAGGGCAGCGGCAGGATATCGCAGACGGCGATCCTGTCGATCCGTTTGGGAAGGGTCACCGTATTGCCGTTGTGGTCCGTCACGGTAACGGTTTCTGCTTCAGCCGCCGGGAGGGCCTGCCGGTCCCCGGCGCAGCCGGCCAGCGCGCCGGCAAGGATGCAAAGGGTCAGGATCGCCGCGATCGTTCTTCTCATCATTCTTCAACCATTCCTTTTATCTCGATTTTTGTAAAGTCGGGGATCTGCCGCCGCCAGATCCTCCCGGAGAAAGCCTCGTGGGGCATCGGGACGAACCGGCAGCTCTTCGGCAGGATCGGGCGGTAAAGGGGGTCCGCGACGACCGTCCCGGCGTCCCGGCAGATCTTTTGGATCTCCTCCTCCCCGGAGGCCCGGACGTCGGAGGGGGAAAGGATCCCTTCCAGCTCCGGCAGCGCCTCAAAGGGATCGATCACCCTCGGCAGCACGCCGCGCTCAAGGGCGACGGCGCTGGCCAGAGAGCGGGAGACCACCCCTTCTCCGATGATGCAGAATCCCGGGTCGGGCCGCCCGCCGCAGAAGGCGACCCGGTCCTTCCCGTCCGCGAGGGTCTGTTTCAAGGCCCTCAGGATCTGTTCCGTCATGGGCTTTCCCGTCATGGCGCCCACCACGTAGGGCGTGCCGAATCTGCTCTTCAGGTATTTTGCGGCCTTCATTCCGACGCCGGAGGCCACAAGGTTGACCTCCGCTTCCCCCGCGCGCCGCAGGTCCTCCAGACTGCTGCCCATGGACCAGCAGCCCGTGACCTCATATCCGTTCTCCCGCAGGATCGCCCGCATGGACTCCGCGGTCCCGTTCACGGAGAAGTCGAGGGGCGTGACGCCGAGCAGGTTGACCGCGTTTTTCCGCTTCGCGGGAACGTCGACCGTCATGCGCCGGGCAAAGGCGTCCAGCGCTTCCGAGGCACCGCACAGGTAGGAGCGCATGCCGTTGGTGGGAAATCCGAAGCAGGGGATCCCCGAGCGTTCCTCGATCTCCCTCGCGACGGAGTCAAAGTCGAATCCGGTCATCATGGGGATGGGCGTTCCCGCGATGGCCGTAAAAGCCGGATGAAGGGCGTCGACGGTCTCCAGGATATCGCCGATCAGCTTTTCGTCGTCCCCCATGATGGCCTCGATCTCGGTAAGGCCCGAGATGAACACCATGGCGTCGGAATGGTACCAGCGGGGCTCGTCGTGGGTGCTGTAGGTGGAGTTGCAGCCGGAGGCGTCGTGCATGACGATCATGCCGCCCAGCTCATAAAGGGCGGAGCATACGCCGAAGGTATCGGCGGAATAGGTAGATAATACGGTCCTGGCCTGTCTCATATGCAGCTTTCGCACCCCCATCCCTTTCTCTGGATCAGCGTTTCCGTATCCTTCTCGTGAAGATAGGCGTCCTCGATCAGGTCCGCCAGCTTTCGCATGCCGTCAAATCCGTACAGGCCGCCGTTCTCCACAAGGTCCACGAAATACCCGGTATCCGACAGATACGCCGCTTTCTGCCCGATGGCCAGCACTTTTTCGGGAGAACCGCGCCGGGCCTTTCGCATCACGGGGCTGACGGTGGGACAGACCTCTATCGCCGGAGCGTGTTCCCGCAGCCAGGCGAGATCCTCCCGCTCCTCCGGGCTGAAGGAATCGAGATACAGCCGCGTCACCCGGAACCCGTGTTCCCACAGGAGCCTCGCCAGGCCCAGGGGCCGGGGCGTGAAGGTGTAGTCGATGACAACGGGCGTATCCCCCAGGGTCTCCCGGGCCCGGTCCAGCGCCGCCGCCACGGCGGCCTCCTCCCCGGCGTCCTCAGGGGGATCGATCCCCAAGGCCCGGGCAAGTTCCGCCTTGTTCCTCCGGATCTCTTCGGAGGAGTAGGAGACCGGCAGATACAGATGCCGGACGCCCAGCCGCTGTTCCAGCGCGTCGCCCCCCGCTCTCGCGACGGACTGGGTGCTGATACAGAAGGAGCTCTTCGCCGTTTCGAGATATTCCGCGTAGGTCTTCATATCCGGAAGCTGGTAGAGGGTAAAGCCCGCGGAGCGGATCATCCGGACGAGGTCGCTGCTCTCGTCCAGCGAGAAACAGTTGCCGATGACGGCGCAGGCCCGGGGGTCTTTGGGGAGCGGTCGCAGCAGGCTGTACAGCTGGCGGCGCATGATCTGGTCCGGCGTCAGGCCGCTCTTGCGCATCGTGGGGGTCATGTAACAGTCCGTGAAATCCACGCCGGGAAAGCGTTTTCGGAGCATATCGTAGCAAAGCGCCAGATCGCAGCCCACAAAATGATGGATGCAGCTGCTGTAGACCAGAACGGCGGGGGGAAGCTTCGGCAGCCGCTGGAGGATATCCGCGACGCCCTCGACGATCAGCGCTTCCATATCCCCTTCCAGGACGTTGTGTTCCTCGATGGAGACCGTCGAGAAGCGATCCATCAGATCCATCTCCGCCGCGCTCAGCACCACGCCGCGCAGACAGGCCGACGCGCAGACGAAGATTTCGTGGGCCTCGGGGATCAGCATCCCCACGTGGACGATGGTCCAGCCTCCCCGGGCGGGGACGCTGTATTCCAGGCTGGAGGCGAAGGGGGCCGGAAAGCCCGCCTCGGCGATGGGCACCGAGGGGAGCGGCGGCGTTTCGCCCACACGTTTCAGCATACCGTCACCCCGCAGTCTTTGAGCACGGCGTCGGCCAGGGCGCGGTATTCCAGGGCCATTTCGCTGTCCGGAAAAGCCTCGATCACGGTCATGTTCCGCTCTTCCGCGGCCTGTACCGTCTCGCTGCGGCTGAGGGTCCCCGTCACGCGGCTGTGAAGGTCTTCGGCCAGTTCCCGGACCTTTTCTTCCTCGTTTTTCACGTCCCGGCGGTTCAGGATGATACCGCCCAGGGAGGCGTACCCGCGGCCCTTGAAGTTTTCGATGGCCATTGCGATATTCGCCGCGGCGTGGATCGCCATGTTTTCCCCGGAGGTGATGATGAACACCTTGTCCGCGTAGCCGTTTCGCATGGGCAGGGAAAAGCCGCCGCATACCACGTCGCCCAGCACGTCGTAGAACACCACGTCCGGCTGATATTTCTCGTACGCGCCCTTCTCCGCCAGCTTCTCCAGCGCCGCGATGATGCCCCGGCCCGCGCAGCCCATGCCGGGGGTCGGTCCCCCCGCCTCCACGCAGATCACCCCGCCGAAGCCGATATGCACCATATCCTCCAGGGTGAAATCGTTTTTCTTTTCTCTCACGAGGTCGAGCACGGTGCTGACCTTTCCGGCACGGTGCAGGGCGGCGGTGGAATCCGCTTTCGGATCGCAGCCGATCTGCATGACCCGGAGTCCCTTTTCGGCGAGGGCCGCCGCGAGATTGGATACCGTAGTGGATTTTCCGATCCCGCCTTTTCCGTAAATGGCGAGTTTAACCATGACTATTTTTCACCTTTCTGGCGAAAGGCACCGATGGGGTCATGAAAACCGAGGTGCTTTCGCCCTTCTTTATTTTCTGTATTCCTGATATTCTTTTCTTGCAGAGCCGGC
>CACWLT010000221.1 GCA_902761695.1 uncultured Ruminococcus sp. | reverse complement strand
TGTGACGTCGTAACGGAAGGCCGGACAAAAAGACTGCGGTATTTCGATATGTCGGCAATGGCGGTGAAGCGGATGCCGATTCACCAGCTCGACGGAGCGGTGCACTTCTACACGGTGGAGGATTACGAAAATGCGTAACCGCCAGAAGCAGCGGGCGCTTCGGAAAGCCGGCGTTCGCAAAGAGGAGGGCGTCGCCTTCCGCAACGGCGAGCAGTACCCCGATCCGACACCCCACGAAGCGGTCAGGAGAATCGTCCGCGAAAAAAAGGGGGGGCGGGTATGAAAGAGATCCGCTTTGTGGTGGAGGGGGAGCCGTTCGGCAAGCAGCGGCCCCGCCACAACGGGAAAGTCACCTACACGCCGAAGGAAACGCACGACCGCGAAGAGCTTGTCCGCTGGGCATACCGAAGGGCCTGCCGGAACTTCCGGTTCCCGGACGGGTATTACATCGACCTCCGCGTCATCGCTTACATGGGCATTCCGAAGTCCGCAAAGAAGGATGTCCGGGCGGCGATGCTCTCCGGAAAGCTCCGCCCGGCCAAAACCCCGGACTGGGACAACATCGGGAAGCTCGTCGCCGACGCACTGAACCGGATCGCCTACGGCGACGACCGCTATATCGTGGATGCGGTGGTTCGGAAATTCTGGTCCGACCACCCGCACACCGAAGTCATTCTCCGGGGGTACGACCCCGAGGAAAATACATGAAAAGGAGATCACCATGAGCATCATTCTCAGCCTGAGTTCCGACGCCCTGTCGGAGTTCAAGAACCAGTTCAACCAGAAGCTGACCGAGACGCTGGCCATCATGGAGCAGAAGGAGACGGACGGCGCGGAGATCACCGTGAAGTTCACGATCAGCACCGACGAGCGCGAGGTTGACGACAAAAACGCCCGGTATGTCGGGGCGACGCGCCATGCGACGATGATCCACATCCTGCACAAGATCACGTCCACGCTCAAGATCAAAAACGAGGAATCCGGGGGACTGGTCGGCGAAAACGAGCTGTTCTGGGACCGCAGAGCCGGAGCCTACGCCATCCGCCAGAACGATCAGCAGGTCGGCCTGTTCGACAAGACCGACGAAGAAGAGAGCTACGACGATTATTACGGCGACGGGGACATGGCTCCCGCGTGCGAAGTAATCGGCGCGGACGAAATGGACGAATAAGCGAAAGGAGATCACCACAATGGGACAGACCCAAATCACCCACATTTCCATCGAAAAACTGATTCCGCATCCCGAGAACCCGCGCAAGAACATCGGCGACGTTTCCGAGCTGGCCGACAGCATCCGCGCGAAGGGCGTCCTCCAGAACCTCACCGTCGTGCCGGTCGATCCGGCCGATCCGGACACATGCTACACGGTCATCATCGGGCACCGGAGACTGGCCGCGGCAAAACAGGCAGGGCTTTCCTCCCTGCCCTGTGTCATTTCCGACATGAGCTATCAGGAGCAGATCGAGACGATGCTTCTGGAGAACATGCAGCGGAACGACCTGACCGTCTATGAACAGGCGATGGGCTTCCAGCAGTTATCCATGCTCGGCGCGGACGTGGCCGAGATCGCCGACAAGACCGGATTCTCACAGACAACAGTCCGGCGCCGGCTGAAAATCGCCGAGCTGGATCACGACACCCTGAAAGAGGTTTCCGCCCGTCAGGTCAGCATCGGGGACTTTGACCGGCTGAACGAAATCGACGATCCCGCCATGCGGAACGAAGTCCTGAAGAAGATCGGCACGAACGACTTCAACTACGCCGTCACAAACGCGATCCGGGAACAGGCGGAAAAGCGGTGCAAGAAGGAAGCGGCGCCTATCCTCAGGAAATACCACATCCGCAAGCTGGAGGCCAGCGAGCAGTACTCCGGCAAATGGAAGCAGGTCAAGCAGATCAAGTACACCGACTGGAAGCCGGAACTGCTTGACAAGTACGCGAAAGGCGATTACGGCTATGCGTTCAGCTACGCCCACCTCGACATCTACGAAAAGCAGAAGGCCGTGAAAGCCCCGCCCAGACCGCAGGCAGAAATCGACCGGGAGAAGTACATCGCGGAGACGCGGGAAAAGCTCGAGGCCATTGCCGCGAACGCCTACGCCCTGCGGAAGGATTTCGTGGACGGTCTGCGCATGACCGAGAAGAACATGGGCGGGATGATCCGCGGCGCGTATTATGCGATCCTCTACGCCGCAGTCAGCTATTCCGGCAATTCAGTTCGGGATATGCTGACCCCCGATGGCTCGTATCTGTCTTCCGATCAGATCTTTGATGCGGCGGAGACGAAATTCGCCGACCGGAGCACCGCCGTTCCCGCGATGATCTACGCGGGGTGGAACGATTCGAAAGAGAAGATCTGCTGGGGGTCATATCGGAGAGAGTTTCCGAAGTTCCAGCGGAACAAGGCCCTTGACAAGCTGTACGAGTGGCTTGTCCTGGAGTTCAACTACGAGCTGAGCGACGAGGAGCTGCAGATGATCAGCGGGACGCATCCGCTCTACGTGGACAAGGACAAGCCCGCGGACGCACCGGCAGAGGAAGAGTGGGCCGATGGCGTGGGACAGGCGTTTTCTCCGGACGCGGACGACGACCTCGACCGCCTGAAGGAGATGTACGGGGAGGCCGACGATGGCGAAGTTTCTGACGAAGAATGAGATCGAGAAGGATTTCGCCGACACGTTCCGCTCTCTCGCCTACGTACACAGCGGGTGGCAGGTATGGAGCGATTTCGTCCACTGCGCCGCTTACGCGATCTCAAACGCCGTCGATCCCGTTCACAGCGAGCAGAGGGAGAAGGAGTATCTGCGGATCATGTCGCGGTACAAGGAAACGGAGGGGCAGGCTATCGCCCGCCTCTTCGCCCTCACCGTCGAAGCTCTGGAACGGGATCCCGACCAGGACTTCCTCGGGCATCTGTACATGAATCTGGACATGGGAAACAAAGGCCTCGGGCAGTGCTTCACCCCGTTCGATGTGTGCCGGATGATGGCGGAGATCAATTCACCGAACCTGCCTGCAGAGATCTCCAAAAAGGGGTGGATATCGGTCATGGACTGCTGCATCGGCGGCGGGGCAATGCTGATCGCTTTTGCGACGGAGTGCCGCAGGCAGAAAGTGAACTATCAGAATCACGTCCTGTTCGTCGGTCAGGACATCGACCACACCGTGGCGATGATGGCGTACATCCAGCTTTCCCTTATCGGCTGTCCCGGCTACATCGTCGTGGACGACGCCCTGACAAAGCCGCTGGTCGGAGAAACGCTCTTCGCGCCTATGGAGCGGGAAACCTTCGTCACGCCGATGTACTGCTCGGACGTCTGGCACATGCGCCGCGTGTGGAACATGGCGGACAAGCTGTTCCGGATCGCGCCGGCTGTTTCGGCAGAGAGCGTTCCGGCCGCCGAAGAACCCGAAGCCATCCCCGCGCCGGAGCCCGAGACTGTGATCGAGATAAAGCCCATGAGCCGGAAGGAGTGGAAGAAGGCACAGATCTCCATGTTCGGGGAGGTGGGCGCATGAAGTGTCAGGCAAAAACGATCAAGCAGGACATGGGCATCGCGAAGGTCATGCGGGTGTACGGCGTTCAATCGCTGGAGGCCATCGAAGCCGAGGCCGCGGAGCTTCTTCTCGGGGCCTACCCGTGGTTCCGGCGCGAGGACCGTCTTTCGGCCTTCTACGACGCGCAGGCGGAAACGCTGGAGTACTACCTCAACCGGAACGTGGCCGACCACGTTTACGTCAACAGCCGCAGGGGGCGCCGGGAAGCTACGCCAGCGGAAGCGTTTGAGGACACCATCAACGGAACGATCTGGGAGCTGACACGGAGGCTGAAGGAGGCGGGATTCGACGCGGACGGGATCTTCGACCGAGCTGTCGGGTACGCCCCGCAGAGTCCTCCCCTCGGAGAAACGGCCCGGATCCAGAGGGAGGCGCGGATCGCGTGGTACGCCTACAACGGGCGGGACGCGGTGAGAACGTGGATCGGTTCGTCTGCCCTCGCCCTCCGCGACATGACCTATCCCGGAGGGAAACCGCGCTTCACCGTTCCGTCCCTGCAGGAGAAGCTTCTCTATCCTCTGGCCGACTTTATAGCGAAATGGCTCACGGAGTGGTTCAACGGGTCCGACGCGGTTGACCGGAGGCTGGCGGCGGAACACAGGACGCAGCTGCTCCGGATCGAGAGGATCTACGGATTTCAGGTCATGGCTCTGGAAGAACGTGATCAGCGCGGCCGGGGGACCGTCGTTACGCTGGACGGCGCGGGGGAGGCCCCGAAAAAAAGCCCCCCGCCCCCTTCCGGGGAACTGAGCCGGTACGAAGCCGTGCTTCGGGAAGTCATGAAAAGCAGAATATGAGAAGGAGATCACCATGAACAGCAAAGAAATGAGACAGGCCCTCATCGGATCCCTCGCGGAGAGGCTGAACGGCCTGATGGACGCGGCGGGGATCACGATCAGCGAGCTGGCGCGGGCTTCCGGCCTGAGCTACTCCACCATCGAAAATCTCCGCACCGGGAAGGCCGAACCCGGAGCGACGGTGCCGATCATCCTGGCGGATTACTTTGCCGTCCCGCTGGATTACCTCTGCGGGAGGATGGACGAGGAAACCTCACGGGCCGTTCTTGAGGACTACCCCCGGCGCTTCATGGAGGTGCGGAGGATGGAATACGAGGCGTATATGCTGGCTCGGAAAAAGGTCGTCCTGTCGTCTGGCTTTGAGTCGCCCTGGCCGTACAACCTGTATGAGGATGTGGTCGGCGAAACGGCGCAGAGCCTTTTGCGGGAGGATCAGACCGCGGGCATGGAACGCGCCGTTTCCTCCCTGACGGATCGGGAACGGGAAAGCGTCTATGCATATTTCCGGGACGGTATGAGCTACGAGAAGATCGCAAAGCGCTGGGATGTTACAACGGAACGGGCGCGGCAGATCTGCGCGAAGGCAGAGCGAAAGCTCCGGCACCCCGCCCGGAAGAATCTGTTCTTGAACGGCTATCATCCCGAACTGGATGAAGCCGAGCGTGAGCTTGCCGCCAGAAGGTGCGAAATCGAGCTGACCCGCGCCGGGCTGAACGCGGAA
>CACWLT010000220.1 GCA_902761695.1 uncultured Ruminococcus sp. | reverse complement strand
TAGCGGGTCTTGGTCCTGCCGTATTCCCGGGCCGTATCCGCGACACCGTAAGGGTTCTTCTCGCCGATGGCTTTCAATAACGCTTTCCCCGCAGTATCCGGTACCGATGCGAGCACCGCGCCGACGAGGCCCAGATGGGAGACGTCCAGCACGAACTCCTCCCGGATTGAGGAAAGGGAGGAGGCAGCCAGCCACAGCACCTCGCTGACGTCCGCCGGTCCGATGGCGCCGATGCATTCCAGCCCCACCTGCATGAGCTCGCGGAAGGAGCCGGAGCTTTTGGACACGCGGTAGACGTTTTCGTTGTAGTAGAGCTTGCGGGTCGAATCTCCCTCGTCCCGGGTGTTCTTGATGATGGAGAGGGTCACGTCCGGCTTCAGGGCCATGAGCTGTCCGGTGGTGTCGGTGAAGGTGATGACGCCGTCGGAGATCAGGAAGTCCTTGTTTCGCACGTAGAGGTCGTATTCCTCGAATTTGCTCATTTTATAGGGCTGATACCCGTACCGTGCGTACAGGGAGCGCAGGGTGAAGGTCACCCGTTCCTCCCAGGTCAGCGCGCCGGATGAATAGGTCATATGCGCCTCCGGAGTGAGTTCCGATTTTTATTGGATTTGTCTGACATTTTAGCACGCTAAAGCGATAAAGTCAAGGGCATGGGGACACTTTTGGCTGAACGCACAGGAAAAGCGCATCCCGGGCCACCTCCGTCGTATATTTTGGAAGGGAGATGTCGGGATCGAGGGGGATCAGAGGTTTTCGACTGCCTCCCCACCGCCCAGGACACGGTCCCCGTCGTAGAGCACCACGGCCTGTCCCGGGGAGACGGCTCTGCGCTCCTCGTCGAACACGACCCGGATCCCGCCGTCCGGGAGAGGGAAGATTTCCGCCGGGGCCTCCTTCTGGTGATACCGGGTCACGGCGGTGCAGCGGAAGGGCATCTCCGGGGGGCGGCCGCCGATCCAGTTCATGTTTCGGACCATGACCTCCCGGATGTAAAGCTCCCGCTCCGTTCCGAGGATGACCCGGTTATGCTCCAGATCCTTGCCCAGCACGTAGAGGGATTCGCTCCAGGCCACGCCGAGGCCCCGCCGCTGTCCTATGGTATAATTGACGATCCCCCGGTGCCGCCCCACCACGGTACCGTCCCGGAGCACGAAGTCGCCCTCGGGGTAGGTTTTGCCGGTATAGCGGCGAAGAAAGGCGGCGTAATCCCCGTCCGGGACGAAACAGATGTCCTGGGAATCCGGCTTTTCGGCATTGAGGAAGCCGTGCTCCTCCGCGATGCGCCGCACCTCGTCTTTGGTCATTGTACCAAGAGGAAAGAGGGTGCGGGCAAGCTGGGCCTGGGTCATGGAGTAGAGGAAATAGCTCTGGTCCTTTTTGGGATCCGGGCCCTTGAGGAGGGTGAAGAGGCCGTCCGCGTCCCTGCCGATCCGGGCGTAATGGCCGGTGACCACGTACCGGTATCCCAGCTCGTCGGCCCGGCGGAGCAGGCGGTCGAATTTCAGAAAGCGGTTGCAGTCCAGGCAGGGGTTGGGCGTTCCTCCGGCTTCATAGCAGGAGACGAAGCGGTCCATGACATCCCGGCGGAAGTCCTCGGTGAAGTTGAAGACCTGGTAGGGGATGCCGATTTTCCGGGCCACGGAGCGGGCGTCCTCCACGTCGTCCAGGGAGCAGCAGGTCCGTCCGGTTGTGACGCCCGCGTCCTCGTTGGTATAGAGGCGCATGGTACAGCCGAGGGCTTTATACCCGGCTTCCTTTATCAGGAGGGCGGCCACGGAGGAATCCACGCCGCCGCTCATGGCGATGAGAGCTGATTTTTCTTCCATAAAAATCTAAAGAATCTTAAGTCAGTTTAGGGAAGGAAACGCTGCCGCGTTTCCGGATTTTATGTCCCTGCGCGGGACGGGCGGCGGATGCCCTGCTCAGGGCGGGAGGCACGGGGGGACACCATCTCAGGCCGAAGGTTTCCCCCCGTGCGGGGGTTTCCTTGGCCGGGGAGCATAATCCTTGCTGCTCACCTCTATATCGGATATCGATTGTAAATCCCAGATCCTCGCGCGGACTGTGTTGCGTCAGCTGAAACATGCGTGAAATCCCATCGGAGATGGAATTTCACGGTTTGCTCTGCCAAAAAGGCGACGCAAACAGCGATCGAAGCGCGCATGACACGGGACGCGGTGGAGAAAACAGAGGAATGATCTGTTCCGACGCGTTTTTTCGTGCGGATTGTGTGTGGTTTTCATTCGGGTTGTGCTTTAGGATATTTGAATGAAGTTTTTCGTGGGGGAAATCCCGGGGCTTTGGGGCTTCGGGAAATAAAAAATGCCGATCAGACGAACGGCATTTTTTGTACACATGTGAATCAACATGCGTATGGGGACGGTAGGACTCGGACCTATGACCTTCTGCATGTCAAGCAGACACTCTAACCAGCTGAGCTACGCCCCCGTGAGCGTGGTTATTATAGCACACCGTTTCGGGAAATGCAAGGGGTTTTTCAAAATTTCTCAATTTTTTTTTGGCAGGGATCCGGAAGGCTTACAAGATTGAATTCGTGAAAATGGGCGCGCAGTGTGAAGAAAGGGGCGATTTTTACGTTTTTACCAGTTTTCACGTGTGAAGAGTGCAAAAAATGGGCGGCGCGGGAGGAAAAAACACGGCCCGGATTCTTGCAATCAGCGGGCTTTTTTGCTATAATGTATGATGAAGCAAAAGGATCATTTTCCGATAGCGTCAGAGGAGTGTGCCATGACTAAAGTGACCATCATCGGGGCCGGTTCGGTCGGCTCCACCATCGCCTACACGCTGGCCGTACAGGGCATCGCGTCCGAGATCGTCATGATCGACATCAACAACGAGAAGGCTTCCGGCGAAGCGCTGGACATCCGGCAGGGTACGCCCTTCTGCGCGCCCGTGACCATTTACGCCGGGACCTACCGGGACGCGGTGGATTCCGACATCGTCATCCTGACCTCCGGCATCGCCCGCAAGCCCGGCCAGTCCCGTCTCGATCTGGCGCAGACCAACGTGGACATCGTGAAGTCCATCATCCCCCAGATCACGACCTTCGCGCCGGACGCCACCTATATCATCGTGTCGAACCCGGTGGACATCCTGACCTACGTCTGGTGCCGTCTGTCCGAGCTGCCGGAGAACAAGATCATCGGCACGGGGACCATTCTGGACACCTCCCGGCTGAGAGCGAGAATCTCGGAGAACTACTCCATCAACCAGCAGAACGTCCACGCCTACGTCTTCGGCGAGCACGGTGACACCTCCTTCGTGCCCTGGTCCATCGCCAACATCTCCAACGTGCCGGTGGACGAATACTACAAGGCCGTTTCCTCCCAGGACAATCTCTACCGCCCGCTGAACCACGCGGATCTTGAGAATTATATCAAGAAATCCGGCGCACGGGTGATCCAGCGGAAGGGCGCCACCTACTACGCCATCGCCCTCTCCACCTGCCACATCGTGAAATGTCTCATCGACGGCATGGACACCACGGTCACCGTCTCCTCCATGATGCACGGGGAATACGGGCTGGAGGACGTGTGTCTGTCCACGCTGAACATTATAGGCCGCGACGGGCTGAGGGGCAAGCTGCTGCCCACCCTGACGCCCGACGAGACGGCACTTTTGCACAAATCCGCCGACAACCTCCGGGAGGTCATCCGGGGGCTGGAGATCTGAGAACGGAACCGCATCCGCGAAAGGATTACAATATATGGAATACCGCATTGAACACGACTCCATGGGCGAGGTGAAGGTCCCCGCCGATCGGTACTGGGGCGCGCAGACCCAGAGAAGCCACGAGAATTTCCCCATCGGCGTGGGCATCGAGACCATGCCGGCGGAGATCATCCACGCCTTCGGGATCCTGAAGGAGGCCGCCGCCCTGGCCAATCACGCGCTGAAGCCGGAGAAGATGACGGACGAAAAGCTCGCCGCCATCCGTCAGGCCGCCGAAGAAGTACAGTCCGGGGCGCTGAACGGGCATTTCCCGCTGGTGGTATGGCAGACCGGGTCCGGCACCCAGTCCAACATGAACGCCAACGAGGTCATCGCCAACCGGGCCAACGAGATCGCAGGTGAAAAACTCTGCCATCCCAACGACGACGTGAACATGTCCCAGTCCTCCAACGACACCTTCCCCACGGCCATGCACATCGCGGCGGTACTGGCTCTGGAGGACAAGCTGCTGCCCGCCGTCAACACCCTCATTACCACCTTCCGGAAGCTGGAGCACATGCACGAGGGTATCGTGAAGTCCGGGCGCACACACCTGCAGGACGCCACGCCCATCCGGTTCTCCCAGGAGATCTCCGGCTGGCGGTCCTCCCTGGAGAAGGACGTGGAGCTGATCTGGCGCGCGCTGAAGCCCCTGAAGGCTCTGGCGCTGGGCGGGACCGCTGTGGGTACCGGACTGAACGCCCCGGCCGGATTTGACGAGAAGGTTGCCGAGGCCGTCTCGGACATCACCGGGAAGAAATTCGTTACGGCGGAGAACAAGTTCCACGCCCTGACCTCCAAGGACGAGATCGTCTTTGCCCACGGCGCGGTGAAGGCTCTGGCCTGCGACATGATGAAGATCGCCAACGACGTGCGCTGGCTGGCGTCCGGTCCCCGGCTCGGTCTGGGGGAGATCGCCATTCCCGAAAACGAGCCCGGCTCCTCCATCATGCCCGGCAAGGTGAACCCCACCCAGTGCGAGGCCGTCACCATGGTGGCCGTGCAGGTCATGGGGAACGACGTGGCCGTATCCATGGCGGCGTCCCAGGGCAATTTCGAGCTGAACGTGTTCATGCCGGTGTGCATTTACAACTTCCTCCAGTCCGTGCGGCTGCTGGCGGAGGCCGTCGTGTCCTTCAACGACCACTGCGCCGTGGGGATCCGGGCCAACGGGGAGAAGATGAAGGCCAACCTCTACAACTCCCTGATGCTGGTCACCGCCCTCAACCCCTATATCGGCTACGAGAACGCCGCCAAGACCGCGAAGAAGGCCTACCGCGACAACATCTCCCTGAAGGAAGCCTGCGTGGCGCTGGGATTCCTCACCGCCGAGAAGTTCGACGAGGTCTTTCATCCCGAGGAA
>CACWLT010000219.1 GCA_902761695.1 uncultured Ruminococcus sp. | reverse complement strand
GAACATTCTCTGGTCTCCTTCGAGGAGTTCAGTGTTCTGGAGCAGGCCATTCCCTTCAAGGGCACGGTGTTCTACGCGGACCGGGATTCCATCCGGCGGGAGGAAGGGGACGTCTTTGTGGCGGATCTCTTAGGCCTGCCCGTCCTGGACAGGGAGAGCGGCGAAAAATACGGCACGCTGGCCGAGGTCATCTCCCCCGGCGGGCGGGACATCTACGTGGTGGACGACGTCCGCGGCGGGCAGTTCATGATCCCGGCGGTGGCGGAGTTCGTGAAGGAGATCGTGACCGAGGGCGAGCGGGAGGGAATCTACGTCTCCCTCATCGAGGGGATGCGGGAATGATGCGGATCGATATTCTCACGCTGTTCCCGGAGTACGTGGACTTCATCCTGTCCGAGAGCATCATCGGCCGGGCCAGACGTGCGGGCAAGCTGGACGTGCGGGCCCACAACATCCGGGACTGGTCCGAGGACAAGCACCGCCGGGTGGACGATACGCCCTACGGAGGCGGACGGGGCATGCTTATGGCGGCTCCCCCCATCTGGCGGGCGTGGAAGGCCGTGACGGAGACGGATTTCCCCGATCCGACTGCTGTCAAGCGAAAGACCGTCTACCTCTCCCCCCGGGGTACGGTGTTCAATCAGGAAAAGGCCAAGGAGCTCGCCGGATACGATCAGCTGGTGCTTATCTGCGGCCATTACGAGGGCGTGGACGAGCGGCTCATCGAGGAGGTCGTGGACGAGGAGATCTCCGTGGGGGATTTCGTCCTGACCGGCGGCGAGCTCCCGGCCTGCCTGGTGGCGGACGCGGTGGGACGGCTCTGCGACGGCGTGCTGGCCCTGCCCGAGTGCTATGAGAACGAGAGCTTCGAGGGTGGACTGCTGGAGTATCCCCAGTATACCCGTCCCCCCGTCTGGATGGGCAGGGAAGTCCCCGAGGTCCTGCTCTCCGGCCACCACGCCAATATCGAAAAATGGCGCCGTGAACAGTCCGAACGCCTCACAAAAGAACGCCGCCCCGACCTCCTCGAAAAAGCCGCAGAGGACAACGGGAAGAAATAAGCAAACCGCGCTTCAACCTCAAAGAGAGGGATGCAGAAATACGCTCCTTACTTCCAAGTCGCGGAAGTAAAGCAAAAGTCCCACTATTCCCCCATCGCGCCCGTGTCATGCGCGCTTTGATCGCTGTTTGCGTCTGCCCCCCCACTCAAATAACATTTGAGTGGGTAGAGCAAACCGTGAAACTGCGTCCATGACGAAGTTTCACGCATGTTTCAACTTACGCAGCATTGTCCGCCGGAGTTGCGGAGCAACTCCCGAAGAATGCAGAGCATTCTTCAGGCGAGGACCTGGGATACACAATCGGTTTTCAGTGCAGATGTGAGCAGCAGGGATTATGCTCTCCGGCCAAGGGGGGCCCGCACGAGGGGCCCCGATTTGCTTGCAAATCAATCGGCCATGAGATGGTGTCCCTCGTGCCGCCCGTCCCGTGCAGGGACATTATTCCGGAAACCCGCAGGGTTTCCTACCTTACTGCGGCGCAAGATAGGCGAGTATCCCGTTCGTGATCCCCGCCGCGAAGAGGTTCGGCGAATAGGCCAGAAGCGCCGCGTCCCCCGGGTTCGTGATGAAGCCCAGCTCCATGAGAACCGCCGGCATCCGGGTCTTCCGCAGAACGTAGAGCCCGGGCCTGGCCAGAATGCCCCGGTCGGGAAGTCCCGTGGCGTCTGTGACTCCTTCGATGAGCCGGTACGCCAGCCATTCGGCGTCCGTGTCCCGGCGGTAGACGAAGGCCTCCGTCCCCGACGCCGCCGTGACGTCCGAGGCGTTGCAGTGGAGGCTGATGAAGTAATCCGCGCCCCAGGCGTTGGCGTCGTTCACCCGGGCGGCCAGGGACGTCGCCACGGAGGTCCCCAGTTGGGTCTCCGGCGTCGGGCGGGACAGGCGCACCTCGAAGCCGTAGCCCCGGAGCATCGCCGCCGCGCGCTGGCCGATGGCGTAGACAAGATCCTGTTCCCGGAAGCCGTTTCCCTCGGCACCGGCGTTGGGATTGTCGGGGTTGTGCCCCTGATCGAGATATATTCTGACTGGCATGATTCCTCCGGATAATGCACTATTGGTGAGATAAAGAAAACATGAAGGAACTGGAAAAGCTCTCCTCCCTCGTCCGGCAGGCGGCGGAGCGGTACGGCATGATCGCATCGGGAGACCGGATCGCCGTTGGACTGTCGGGGGGGAAGGATTCCGCCGCACTGCTGTATGTGCTGGCCCACCTCCGCCGCTTCTGGCCGGATCCCTTCGAGCTGGTCGGCGTGTCGGTGGATCCGGGGTTTCCCGACGGGGAGGGGATGTTCTCCGCCACCGCTGATTTCTGCCGGGAGCTCGGCGTGGAATACCGGATCGTGAAAACCGATATCTATGCCGTCGTCTTCGAGGGGAGGCGGGAGAAGAATCCCTGCTCCCTCTGCGCGAAAATGCGGCGCGGCGCGCTCTCCGAAGAAACGCAGTCCCTCGGCGCGTCAAAGCTGGCGCTGGGCCACCACATGGACGACGCGGCCGCCACCTTTCTCATGTCCCTGACCGAGGGGGGACGGATCGGCTGCTTCTCTCCGGTGACAGTATACGCGGATAAAGGCTTTTCGGTGATCCGTCCCATGATCTACTGCCGGGAGAGGGAGATCCGCGCGCTGGTCCGGGCGGTCCCGCTGCCGGTGGAAAAAAGTCCCTGTCCGGCGGACGGAGAGACACAGCGGGCGGAAACGGCAGCGCTGCTCAGGGATCTTGACGCAAGGCACCGGGGGATCTATGCCCGCATCGTCGGCGCTCTGGAGCGTGCCGGCATCGACGGGTGGCATGTGTGAGGTGTAGGGTTCGGAGCAGATTCCGGACGAATTCACACAAAAAAACTTGGGCTGCAAATGCGAAAGCGGAATGCTCATACTGCGGACCTGTTTATGCGGATTCGCAAGGATTATGGAAGACTAAAAATAAGACAGCGAGCCTTTATTGCCAGTCCCCCTGCCCAATGCGCGTTTCGATCGCTGTTTGCGTCGCCCCTTCGGGCAGAGCAAACCGATGAACTTCGTCCCCGACGGAGTTCATCGCATGTATCGGCTGACACACCGTGGTCCGCACGAGGATGTGGGATGTGCAATCGATTTTCGATGCAGGCGCGAGCTGTAAGTTTATGCTATACGGCCAAGGGGGACCCTCGGGGGAGGGGCACCTTCGGCCTGAGATGGTGTCCCTCCCCCGCGCCTCCCGTGCGCAACGGGATTTAATAAAATTTGAAACGCGCAGCGTTTCTTTCCTTATAGTGTAGACACACTATAATAAATTCCTGAAAAAAACACGCGGTGGATGGAACTTTTGCATCCTGTCCGCCGTCTTATATACGATCAAACGAAAACACAACTCTGGGTTCAAGCGAGCATGAAAAAAAAGACAAACACGGCCGGACCGGAGGAGGGAACGGAACGGGCGGTGAAGAGAAGACGGTTCGGCCTGTCCAGACGGGAGCGGCGGGAGCGGTTCAGCACCTCCTTCTATATGCTGCCCTCCGTCTGCGGCGTCCTGACCTTCTTCATCCTTCCGTTCTTCGTGGTTATCTATTACTCCCTCATCGACGACACCTCCACGGGGGTCTTCGTGGGACTCTCCAACTACGAGGCGCTGTTCCGAAACTCGGCCTTCAAGATGGCTCTGAAAAACACGGGGCTCTTCTCCCTGACGGCGGTGCCGCTGGTGGTGATCCTGTCCCTGGCGCTGGCGGTGCTGCTGGACGCCAACGTGCCCTATAAAAGCACCTTCCGCACCATCTTCCTCTCCCCCATGATCGTGCCGGCGGCGTCGGTCATTCTGATCTGGCAGGTGCTCTTCGATTTCAACGGCGTGGTCAACTCCGTGACGGCGCTCTTCGGGGCCGATCCGGTGGAGTGGTTCAAGTCCGACTACGGCTATCTGGTGGTGGTGCTGCTGTTCCTTTGGAAGAACATCGGCTACAACATGATCATGTTCATGTCCGCCCTGTCCGCCATACCGAAGGACATCATCGAGGTGGCCATGCTGGACGGCGCGGGACCGGTGAGACGGTTTTTCACCATCAAGCTGCGCTATCTCTCCTCCACCATCTCCTTCGTCACCATCATGTCCCTCATCAACTCCTTCAAGGTGTTCCGGGAGGTTTACCTTCTGACGGGGGATTATCCCTTCGAGACCATGTACACCCTGCAGCACTTCATGAACAACACCTTCGCCCATCTGGAATACCAGAAGCTGTCCTCGGCGGCCATGGTGCTCTGCCTGATCATGATCGTCATCATCGGCCTGCTCCTCTTCATCGACGACCGGGCGGGAAGGGGGCTGGACGAATGAGCGGCGACATCACCCTCAACGCGGCGGCCTTCCCGAAGCCGGCGAAGAAGAAGGGCATCACCCCCGGGCGCGTGCTGTTCCTGATCTTCGCCATGGCGGTACTTGTGACCTTCGCGGTGCTCTTCCTCTTTCCCACGGTCTTCACCGTCACCAACTCCTTCATGTCCACCACGGAAATCTCCGCCAACTACGGCAAGATCTTCTCCGGGCTGGGCGCGGCCGGGAGCGGGGGACGGGTGTTCATCGGGGAGCAGGTGAACCTGCAGCTCATTCCGAACCGGGTGAGCTTCTCCCAGTACGCCACGGTGCTTCTGACCTCGCCGGAATATCTGCTGAAGTTCTGGAATTCCGTCATCTACGTGCTGCCCATCGTGCTGTTCCAGCTGGCGGTGGCGGCGGGGGCGTCCTACTCCTTCGCGCGGGTCAACACGAAATTCCGGGGCGCGGTATTCTTCATCTACATTATCCTGATGCTCATGCCCTATCAGGTGACGCTGGTGCCCAACTATCTGGTCATCGACAGGCTGAACCTGATGAACACCCGGTGGGCCATCATCCTTCCGGGCATATTCTCCCCCTTCTCCGTCTTCATCCTGACGAAGTTCATGAAGCGGATCCCCTCGTCCATCGTGGAAGCGGCCAAGCTGGACGGGGCGGGGGAGCTCTCGATTTTCTTCCGCATTTTCCTCCCTCTCTGCCGGAGTGTTCTGTATTCGGTGGCCATTC
>CACWLT010000218.1 GCA_902761695.1 uncultured Ruminococcus sp. | reverse complement strand
CGACCCGGAGTCCGTGGAGATGCTGGATCTGATCCTCTCCAGCGTGGTGATGGACAACGCCAACATCTTCTCCTGGGGCGGCGTGGAGGACACCGTGGCTTCGTCCATCTACGCCGGCGAGGGCATCGCGTCCTCCCTGGAATCCAAGCGCAAGGCCGCCGAGAAGATCATGGGCAAGACCATCAAAGCCTTCATCGGGGAATAAGCGCTGACCCATAAATAAAAACTGCGGGAGAAATTCCGCAGTTTTTTTCGTGAATCGGGGATTTTTCCGCCCGCAGAATCGTTATAGAGAGTGAAGACCCCGGAGAGGATCCGGGACGAAAAAACGGGAAGGGAGGCGGGAGATATGCTTGAAGCCGTCCTGCGGAAGAGGATCGGGGATCCCGATGATGAAGCGTCGGAGCCGGAGCGTACGGACAACCCGGCTGAGGAGATCTTCCGGCGCTGGGGGAACGCCATGTTCGGCATCGCCCGGAAAATCCTCACGGACGACGGGGAGGCCGAGGACGCGGTCATGGACGCCCTCGAAAAAATCTGCGCCAGAGAGGACTATTTCGGCGGCCTTCGCGGAGACGAGCGGCGGCTGAAGCTGACGGTGATGCGGACTGTGGAGAACGCCGCCCTGGACCGCTGGCGGAAGCGGAAACGGCTGTGGGAGAGGGAAGTGCTTCCGGCCGACGCGGAGGATGACGGAATCCCTGCGGTGGAGGGCGCCTCGGACAGCGCGGAGGAGGACTATTTCACCCGGGAGGAGTGGGAGGGCTGCGATTTCGGCTCCCTCACCCGGGCCGTGAACGCGCTGCCGGAGAAATACCGGGAGATCCTGCTGCTGCGGTACGGGGAGGAATACGGCAGCCGGGAAATCGCCGCCATGCTGGGCATCCCGGAGAGCACCGCCGCGTCAAGGCTCATGCGGGCGAGGAACATGCTCAGGAAAATGCTGAGAGAGAGGAGATGAAGGAGATGGAAGAGAGAACGTACGACGAGGCCGTCATGAAAAAAGCGGGAGAACTGCTGGCGGACGAAAGACTGAAAGCGTTTGACGAGATGAACGAGGAAGAGCAGGTCTTCTCAAGCCGGTTTGAGAAGAAGAAGGAAAAGCTCTTCCGGAGAGCGGCGGGAAGCAGCCCCCGTGGACGCATCACCGGCCGGAAAGCCCTGAGGATCATAGCCGTCTGCGCCGCCGCCGTGCTCCTCATGACCGTCAGCGTCATGGCGGTCCCGCCGGTGAGGGATGCGCTCAACGGGTTCCGGACATGGCTCGTCGCGGAGCGGAAGGAGGATCGGAGCCTGTACTTTGAGGTGGAGTCGGACGGCGGAGCCTTCGTCATCACAGGCGGGGAACCGTCCTATATTCCAGAGGGGTACGCGCTGACCGAGCGGGACGACAGAGCGGATCCGCCGGAGGATTCCATGCCTTCGCTGTGGCTGAAATACGAACGCCCTGACGGCAATTACGCCTCCATCCGGTTCATCCGGGCCGGGACCGCCTCGTATACGGACTGGAACGGGACGGAGAGGAACACCCGGATCGGTTTCAATTTCGGAGGCAGCGAAACGGAGCCGGAGCCCGTCCGGATCGGCGCGTACGAGGGGACGCGGATGCGGGTGGACGAGGCCGGAAACGGGGAGCTGCCTGGAACCCTGCTGGTCTGGTCGGATACGCGGTACTATTACGTGCTCTTCGCCGTCACGGAGGACGTGCCCCAGTCCGGGCTGATCCCGCTTCCCTATGAAAAGCTCCTCCGCATGGCCGAAAGCGTGTCCCACGACGCCGTGGCCGCCGCGGATGAAAGCGTTCTTTTCGGCTTCATCCCGGAGGAGGAAGGAGAGCCCGTCACGGAGGGGATCTGCCCCCGGTGCGGAAAAGCCGAAATCGAAGCGGTCTGTTCTCATGATGTCGTTCTGAACAGCGCGGGCGAGCCCGAGATCGACGAGATCCCCGCGGAGACCGACGCGGACGGCACGGAAACCGGGACCATGCGCCGCGCGGAGATGTGCTATACCGACCACGTCTGCCCCGGCTGCGGTTATCGCGTTTCCGGCGGCCGTGACGACTGCCACGTGGAATGGCTCCTGGACGAGACCGGCGATAAAATCCCCGTCTGCCCTTACAGGAAAAAAGAATAACCAAATTGCGGGAGGGACCCGAAAAGCCTTCCCGCAGTTTTTCATGCAAGGCCAATATAATCTTTGATCGATAACGATCAAGCCGTCCGCCCAAGCCGCGTGGATAAAGGTTGATTTCTCACTTTTCTCCATCGCGCCCCTGTTATGCGCGCTTCGATCGCTGTTTGCGTCGCCCCCTCGGGCAGAGCAAACCGTGAAATTCCATCTCCGATGGGATTTCACGCATGTTCCAGCTGACACAACACAGTCCGCGCGAGGACATGGGACATCCAATCGATTTTCGATGCGGATGTGAGCGTCCAGGATTATGCTCTCCGGCCAAGGGGGACCCTCGGGGGAGGGGCACCTTCGGCCTGAGATGGTGTCCCTCCCCCGCGCCTCCCGTGCGCATCTTTAAGCGGATTACGGGGCTCGGACCCGCCACCTCAACCTTGGCAAGGTTGCGCTCTACCAAATGAGCTAAATCCGCGTACCGAAGTCGGACTTCGGCAATGCCTCCGGTCGGAATTGAACCAACGACACGGGAATTTTCAATCCCCTGCTCTACCAACTGAGCTACAGAGGCAAATCAAAGCGACCCGGACGAGACTCGAACTCGTGACCTCTAGCGTGACAGGCTAGCGTTCTAACCAACTGAACTACCGGGCCATATGCCAGGCGATTGCCCGGCACAAGTGGAAACAACAGGGCTCGAACCTGTGACCCTCTGCTTGTAAGGCAGATGCTCTCCCAGCTGAGCTATGCTTCCTTCCGTTCACCGACCCTCGCGGACCGGACAAACGCGTCGCTTTTCGGGCTTTTCCCGCCGACGGATGGTATTATAACACAAACTCCCCGCCCTGTCAAGCGTTTTGTGCAAAAAAGTCTCCGCGCCCTCATTTTTTTGCCCGCTTGCATTTTGCCTCCCGTGACGGTATAATAGAGGCAAATCCTGTACAGCGCGGGAGGAGACATCATGCGCATTGTCACGCCGGACGACGGCTTCCATTACTTTTTCGGCTATTACGACCTCATGCCCTTCGATTCGTCGGAGCAGAAGCACCTTTGCCACCGGGTCCCCTTCATGGACCGCCTGCCGGAGCCGGACGACCGGGCCGAGCTGGGGGAGATCGACCTGCAAACCGGCATTTTTTCTCCCTTCGCCGAAACCACCGCCTGGAACTTCCAGCAGGGCGCCATGCTCCGCCGCTTCCCCGCAAATGGGCCTTTGGGAGATCATACGGTCCTCTACAACGTCCGGGATAAGGAAACTCCCTCCGGATTCGCCGCCGAGATCCTCGATACGGATACCGGCAAAGCCCGCCGCCTGCCCGCTCCCGCCGCCGATGTCTCGCAGGACGGAAAGCGTCTCCTGTCGGTGAACTTCAGCCGCATCTATGACTTCCGGCCCGGCTACGGCTACGCGGGGATCCCGGATCCATGGCGGGAGGTGAACGCCCCGGAGAACGACGGCGTCTTCCTCGTCAATACGGAGAGCGGGGAAAGCCGCCTGCTCCTGTCCTATGCCCGGATCCGGGAGGCGTTCCCCCAGCCCCCCTTCTCCGACGGCAGACTGCTGGTGAACCACATCACCTTCAACCCGTCCGGGGACCGCTTCCTGTTCCTGCTGCGCAATTTCCCCATCCCTGGCCAGCGCGGATGGAAGACCCAGCTCATCGTCTCCGACCTCGCCGGGAACATGACGAAACTCACCGACTACTGCGTCAACTCCCACTATCACTGGAAGAACGACCGGGAGATCCTGATCGTGTCCTCCGCCGTCACGGAAGAGAATGCCTTCGCCCTGTGGCTGATGAACGCCGATACCGGGGAGAAGACCCGCCTGCCGGAGCCGAATCCGAGCTTTGATATCCACTGCATTTACTCCCCCGACCGCCGCTGGATCATCGGGGACAGCTATCCGGGAGGACGGGCCGGCGCGACGCGGAGCCTCTGGCTCATCGACACGGAGCGGGGCGTCATGACAGAGCCCGTGCGGGTGGACACGGTGATCCCGCCCGTGGTGGACATCCGCTGCGACCTCCACATCCGCTGGAGCCCCTCGGGACGGCTCCTGAGCTTCGATTCCACCCACACCGGAAGGCGGACCGTGGTCCTTCTGACGGCGGAGGAGATCGGGGCCGCGCCGTGACGGGATCACGCGGGACGCGTTCTTATTCTTTCCCTGAAAAATTCAAAGAAAGTCTTTGATTTCCGGCAGGCTTTGCGGTAAGATATATCTGTAAAAAGTTGTCATTTCTTTACGTTTTCAGGTTCTAACCTCCCAGGTTCCAACCTCTGCGGAGCCGCGGGCGGGAGCCGGAAACGCAAATCCGGATAAAGGACCCTTCGCAGATATGCCAATCAATCAGAAAGCAGCTCCCCGGAATAATCGGGACACCGTCCTGTCCCTGGGCGCGGACGTAGGCTCCACCACCGCCAAGATCGCCGTGCTCCGGGGGGAGGAGATCCTGTATACGACGTACGAACGCCACTATTCCCGCATCCGGGAGACCCTTGTGAAGATGCTGGAGGACGCCCGCTCCGTGCTGGGGGACGAGCCCTTCACCGCCGCCATTTCCGGTTCGGCCGGATTAGGCCTGGCGGAGGGAGCCGGCATCTCCTTCGTACAGGAGGTCTGGGCCACGGGCGAGGTGGTGAAAAAGCTGGATCACGACGTGGCCTCCGTCATCGAACTGGGCGGGGAGGACGCGAAGATCATCTTCTTCAAGGGCGGCACCGACGAGCGCATGAACGGGACCTGCGCGGGCGGCACCGGAGCCTTCATCGACCAGATGGCCTCCCTTTTGGACGTGACGCCCGACGAGCTGGACGAGCTGGCCCTCCGCCATAAGAAGATCTACCCCATCGCCTCCCGCTGCGGCGTCTTCGCCAAGTCCGACGTGCAGCCCCTCTTGAATCAGGGCGCGTCCAAGGAGGATATCGCCGCCTCGGTCTATCAGGCCGTGGTGAACCAGACGGTGGCCGGACTGGCCCAGGGACGCCGGATCGAGGGGCGCGTCATGTTCCTCGGCGGTCCCCTGTCCTTCTGCCGCGGTCTCAGGGAGCGGTTCGTGGAGACTCTCGGACTGAGCGAGGAGAACGCGGTGTTTCCGGATTACGCCCGCAACGCTGTGTCCCTGGGAGCCGCCCTCTATTCCCGGCGGATCATGACCGTGGACCCGGCGGAGCGGCTGACCATCGACGCCATGATCGACAAGATCCAAAAGGCGAAGATCCGGGCCACCTCCTCCCGCACCGAGCCTCTGTTCCGGAACCGTGAGGAATACGAAGCGTTTTCCGCCCGTCACGCGAAGGCATCCGTCCCGAAGTCCGACCTGAAGGACTACCGGGGCCGGGCGTATCTCGGCATCGACTGCGGTTCCACCACCACCAAGCTGGCCGTGGTCGGGGAGAACAGCGAGCTGCTCTATACCTATTACGCCTCCAACCGGGGCAATCCCGTGGAGATCGTCCGCTCGGAGCTGGAGAAGATCTATTCCCTCTGTCCGGAGGGCGTGACCTTCTGCGGTTCGGCGGTGACCGGGTACGGCGAGGACCTGATCCGGCACGCCTTCGGGGTGGACGAGGGGCTGGTGGAAACCGTGGCCCACTACACCGCCGCGAAGTACTTCATGCCCGACGTGGATTTCATCCTGGATATCGGCGGGCAGGACATCAAGTGCTTCCGGATCAAGAACGGCGCCGTGGACCGCATCATGCTGAACGAGGCCTGCTCCTCCGGCTGCGGCTCCTTCATCGAGACCTTTGCCCGGTCCATGCACCTGACGGCGGCGGAGTTTGCCGAAAGAGCCCTCTTCGCCGAAGCGCCGGTGAACCTGGGATCCCGCTGCACCGTCTTCATGAATTCCCAGGTGAAGCAGTCCCAGAAGGACGGCGCCACCGTGGAGGATATCTCCGCCGGCCTGTCCCTGTCTGTGGTGAAAAACGCCATCTACAAGGTCATCCGCGCCCACTCCCCGGAGGAGCTGGGAGAACATATCGTGGTGCAGGGCGGGACCTTCTATAACGACGCCGTGCTCCGTTCCTTTGAGCGGGAAATCGGCCACGACGTGATCCGGCCGGACATCGCGGGACTCATGGGAGCCTACGGGGCTGCGCTCTACGCCAGATCCCGGGCGGAGAAGGACCCCGGACGCAAATCCACCCTCATCACCCCGACCGCTCTGGCTTCCTTCACGCACACCTCGAAAACCGCTACCTGCGGCGGATGCGAGAACCGGTGCCTTCTGACCGTCAATATCTTCCCCGGCGGCGTCCGGTTCATCTCCGGCAACAAATGCGAAAAAGGCGCGGGCCAGGCCCATGCCAACGATGACGTGCCGAACCTCCATGCCTTCAAGCGGGATCTCCTGCTGGCGGAAGCTCCCGCGTCGATCCCGGCGGAGACCGGTCCCCGAGGCGTGATCGGCCTTCCCCTGACCCTCGGGATGTACGAGCTGCTCCCCCTTTGGACGGCACTGTTCCGGTCCCTGGGCTTCACCCCGGTGATTTCCGGCATGTCCACCCGGGAGATTTACGAGCGCGGGCAGTTCTCCATCCCCTCGGACACCGCCTGCTACCCCGCCAAGATCATGCACGGCCACATCGAGCGGCTGACGGACATGGGCGCGCCCGTGATCTTCTATCCCCGCATGACATGGAACCTGGACGAGCACGCCTCGGACAACCACTACAACTGCCCGGTGGTGGCCTACTACAGCGAGCTGCTGCGGGGCAACATGGACTCCCTCAGAAAGGTGACCTTCCTCTATCCCTATCTGTCGCTGGACAGCCGGGGCGAGCTGGCGGAGGCCCTGTGGCGGGAGCTGAAGCCCCGGTACCGCGATCTGAAAAAGGCAGAACTCAAAAAGGCCGTGGATGCGGGCTTCGCGAATCTCGAAAAGTACGCCGCTGCCGTCCGGAGCGAGGGTGAGCGGGCCGTCCGCTGGGCGAGAGAGCACAAAAAGCCCATCATGATCCTGGCGGGCCGACCCTACCACGCCGACGCGGAGATCGGCCACGGCATCGACAAGCTGGCGGTGTCCCTGGGATTCGCCGTGGTGTCGGAGGATTCCGTCTATCATCTGGCGAAAACCCCGGACGATGTGCGGGTGCTGAATCAGTGGACCTACCATTCCCGCCTGTACCGGGCCGCCGCCTGGGCCGTGGACAATCCGGACGCGCAGCTGGTGCAGCTGGTGTCCTTCGGCTGCGGCGTGGACGCCATCACCACCGACGAGGTCAAGCGCATCCTGGAAAACGGCGGTAAGTACTATACCCAGCTCAAGATCGACGAAATCGCCAACCTCGGCGCCGTCAAAATCCGCCTCCGCAGCCTCGCGGCAGTGCTGTGAGAGACACCTCCTGGCATCATTCCTACTATTTGATACGGCAGATAACAATATGAATCGGAACTACGTGCAATTCACCGCGGATATGAAGCGGACCCACACCATCCTCATCCCCAATATGCTCCCCATCCATTTCCGGCTGGTGAAGCGGATCCTGGAGAACGACGGATATCGTGTGGTCCTGCTGGA
>CACWLT010000217.1 GCA_902761695.1 uncultured Ruminococcus sp. | reverse complement strand
TCGTATACATCCTCCCCGAGAACGGGCATCAGAAACGCGCCGTCCTCCCCGTGCATCGAGAGAACGGTCACGTCGGCAGGCGGGAATCCGGTGTTCCCGGCCAGAACGGCGAGAAAATCCGACGGGCGGCCGACGGGATAATAGTACACGGACGCACCGAAGGCCTCCGCCGCGCCCCGGACAGCCGCCGCCTCAAGGTCCGCGTCCGTAAAGGCGATCAGAACGGTTTTCCGCATGGTTTTCTCCTCACGCCAGATAGCTCGCGGCCACAATGATGTCCGGATCCACGGCCGCCATGCGCCGGAAGAAGGCACGCTCCACCTCGTGCTCGGAAAAGATCGTGGAGAAGGTCAGAGTCATTTTATCGCCGAAGGTGCACATGCAGATCTGCCGGGAAGAGGAGGAATTGAACACGTCGAAGCGCTCGATGGAGGATGCGAAGGGCTCCGCCATGGCGATGCGGCCCACGTTGGACAGGGTGACGGTCCGCCGTTTCATGGAGACGCTCTGCAGGGTTTTCATGATGAAATCCTTCAGAAACAGGGGGCAGATCCGCACCACGGGATGGCGCTCCATCTTCACCTGGGAGGCCACCTTCCGCTCCATGTTCTCCCGGGTCAGCTCCCGGGCGAAGGACTCCTTCACGGACAGGGCCACGGCCTCAAGATCCTCCCCGCCCGTGGAGAAGTCGTAGGTGATCTGCACGATGCCGAAGAAATTGCGCATGGTATCGCTGTCGAAATACCGCCTGAGGTTCACGGGGAGCGCCACGGCCACGGCCTTTTTCCGGTCGGCGGGGGCCATGGTGTCGTGGATGGCCAGGATCAGCTGGGCGCAGACGTATTCCGTCACGGTGACGCCCATGGCACGTCCGGCGGCGTGGACCTTTCCCGCGCTGACCCAGCCCTCCGTGACGGTCTGGCGCAGATCCGGCGTCTTCGGCTCGCTGAACCGGTAGACCCGCTTCTGCTTGCCCCGGTCGCCGAGGAAGTCGAAGCTCAGGGGGGAGCCGACGCCCTTTTTGAAGTTCTCGGTAAAGCCGTCCGCCGCCTGTTCCCTTCTTGACACGTCCGGGGTCTCCACCTCGCTGCGGTCGAACCGGTCGGGATGGGCCTCGGCCAGGTAGTTCTCCACCAGATTTCGGAAGAAGACGAAAGCGCCGGTGCCGTCGGTCAGGGCGTGGAACATCTCCAGATTGATGCGCTTTTTATAATAAGTAACGGAAAGCAGGAGGCCGCCGGCGTCGGTAAAGAGGGGGGAAAGGACGGGCTCGCACTCCTCCCGCACCTCCGGCCGGATGCCGCTTTTTTCGAGATAATACCAGAACACGCCCCGGCGGACGGTGTCGGTGAACTGGGGGAAATCCTCCAGAGACGCCTCCAGGGCGCGGGTGAGGGCGGCGGGATCGACATTCTCCCGCATTTCGCAGGACAGGCGGAAAATCTCCGGGTCCTCCGCGGAGGCGATGGACGGGAAGATCTTCGCCGCGTTATCCAGCTTTTTCCATTTGGTGTTGCCCGTCTTCCACATGCGCCGCTCCTCCTGGGGTCCCGGATAGTTTCAGGTTCGAATGATTCATACTGCATAAGTATACCACATCCGCCCCGTCTTTACAAGCGGGGGGAGGAGGATTTTACAAATCGGACAAAAAGAGAGGATCCCCCGGTATCGGAATATCGGGGGATGGGAAGGGTTTATGCGTTCTCTCTTATTTTCTGTACTTTTCCCTGTTTTCGGCAAGGATGCGGTCGCGCTCGAAGTCCCAGATGCGGGCAAAGGCCTGGTTGGTTTTGGCCCGGACCAGATAGGGGTTCTTCGCACCGTAGTCGTTGGAGATGGAGCCGAAATAGCCCCAGGCGATGATGGTGCGGGCTCCGGCGTCGTAGGCGGCCTCCGTGGCCTGGACGATCTCCTCCTCCATGCCCCGGGGGGTATGGTAGGTCTGAATCCAGACGTTATGGTCCTTGCCGTACTGCGCGGCGGTGGCGAGGGTCTTTTTCGCGCCGTTGTAGACGAACTCGTAGGGGTTGACGCCGGTATAGCCCCAATAGGGATCGGAACCGATATTATGGAGGGAGTCGATCCCGCCGATGCGGCCCAGGGAGGAGAGGTTGATGCCGATACCCTCGGACAGCATGACGCAGACGGCGTTGGTCAGGCCCTTGGACGCGGCGTAATCGCAGATATCCCGGAAATAATCGGCGATGGTATCCAGGCGGAAGGCGGCGGCGTCCTCGTCCATTTCCTCGGGCATGGGGCGGCCGTATTTCTCCTCGAAGGCTTTGCGGCACAGGGGGCAGGTGCAGGAATAGGCCTTTTCCCGCATGGGCAGGTGGGGTTCGTCCCAGAAGATGGTTTTCGCGCCGGTCCAGGCCACGGTATCGATCCACTCATGGACGAACTGGCGGAAGGAAGGCTGTCTCAGGCAGGCGCGCACGGGGTCCGGTTCTCCGTTTGAATAGATCTGATGGGCCTCGGGGTGATAGGCGAGGAAATGGGATTTATCGCCGGGAGGGCCGCCCAGTCCCCAGTTGTCCAGCCAGACCTCAAGGCCGGCGTCCTCGGAGATTTCCACGATCTCCTTCATGACGCGGCAATGGCGGTCCCAGTCGGTATGGGAGAGCATATGGACGACGAGGTTCATATGGTGGTCGGCCATATCGCGCATATCGTTCTCCACGTGGTGGAGCATGCGGCAGCCGTGATAGGCCGCACCGGTTCTCAGGTTCTGCATGAAAACCTCCTGTTAAGGTAGGAAACCCTGCGGGTTTCCGGATCTCATTATATCCCGTTGCGCACGGGAGGCGCGGGGGAGGGACACCATCTCGGGCCGAAGGTGCCCCTCCCCCGAGGGTCCCCCTTGGCCGGGGAGCATAACTTGACAGTTCACATTTGAATCCATACTTGTTTGGACATCCCAGTCCTCGCCTGAAGAATGCTCTGCATTCTTCGGGAGTTGCTCCGCAACTCCGGCGGACCACGGTGCGTCAGTTGTAACATGCGTGAAATCCCATCTGAAGATGGAATTTCACGGTTTGCTCTGCCGAGACGGCGACGCAAACAGCGATCGAAGCGCGCATGACACAGGGGGGAGCGGGGAGGTAAGCTATACTTTTTGCTTTAGCGCCCCGGGATTTGATTGTGGTGTTTCTTTACTCTGCTCCGTGTCTCCTCTACTTTATGTTGGGGTGTTTGCTTGTTCTCGTTATGTCCGGATGAGGATGTGGGTGTTTTCTTTGATATGGAAGGCGGAGTTGTATTTCTGTTCGTAGGGGATCCAGCGGGATTCGAAGAGCTTCAGGCGGTCGGGGCCGTTGCGGGTGAGGATGCGGCGGCGCTGTTCATCGGGGGTGGTTTCCATGAAGCAGCGGAGGTCGGCATAATTCCCGAAATACGGGTGGCAGGCATAAGCTCCTTCGACGACGGTGAGGGGTGTTTTCGGGAGGGTGACGGTGCGGGCGATATCCATGATTTCATGGGAAAAGACGCCGTAGGTGAGGGAGGGCGCGGTGAGGCAGTCGATCACTTGCCTTTTCAGCCGTTCGTAATGGATGGTGCCGCCGGGTTCAGCGTACCGTTCGTCAGAGCGCATATCGGCGGGAAGGTAAAAGTCGTCGGTATGGATCACCCTTGCGCCGAACCGGTCCGCCAGGCATGAGGCCAGGGTGGTCTTTCCGGAGGCGCAGAAGCCGTCCAGGGCCAGGACCGCAGGCCGTCTATCCTCGATCAGCCGGAAGAGGGGAACGAAATCCGCCTCCCCGGCCGCCCGCAGCACAAGCAGGGGGGCGCTCATCTTGTGGTCTGCTCCTCCACCAGCCGGCCGCCGCAGTAGATCTCGCGGAGCTTCGGCTTCTCGATCTTGCCGGTGGGATTGCGGGGCACGTGGGCGAAGATGATCTTCCGGGGCCTCTTGTACCGGGGCATCTCCAGGCAGAACTCGTTCACCTCGGCTTCGGTCAGCTCCATGCCCTCCTTGACCTCGATGATGGCCGCCGCGATCTCGCCCAGCCTCTCGTCCGGGAGGCCGATGACCGCCACGTCCTTGATTTTGTCGTGCTTGCGGAGGAAGTCCTCGATCTGGACGGGGTAGAGGTTCTCGCCGCCGGTGATGATGACGTCCTTCTTGCGGTCCACCAGATAGATGAAGCCGTCGGCGTCCCGCTTGGCCATGTCGCCGGTGTAGAGCCAGCCGTCCTTCAGCACCTCCGCGGTGGCCTCGGGATTTTTATAATAGCAGGTCATGACGCCGGGGCCCTTGACGATGAGCTCGCCCACGTCCTCCCCTTCAACGGGCGTGCCGTCGGGGGCGACGATCTTCGCTTCCCACATATAGCCGGGCACGCCGATGGCGCCGACCTTATGGATATTCTCCACCCCCAGATGGACGCAGCCGGGGCCGATGGATTCGGACAGGCCGTAGTTGGTATCATATTCATGATGGGGGAAGACGGTCTTCCAGCGGCGGATCAGGGACGGGGGCACGGGCTGGGCGCCGATATGCATGAGCCTCCACTGATCCAGGCGGTAGTCCTCCAGCCTGATGTCGCCCCGGTCGATGGCGTCCAGAATGTCCTGGGCCCAGGGAACCAGCAGCCAGACGATGGTGGCGCGCTCCTGGGACACGGCCCGGATAATGCCCTCGGGGGAGACGCCCCGCAGAATCACGGCCCGGCTACCGGAGATGAGGGAGCCGAACCAGTGCATCTTCGCGCCGGTATGGATGAGGGGCGGGATGCAGAGGAACACGTCGTCCCGGGTCTGGCCGTGGTGATGCTGCTCCACCTGGCAGGAGGAGATAAGGGAGCGGTGCTTGTGGAGGATGGCCTTGGGGAAGCCCGTGGTGCCGGAGGAGAAATAGATGGCGGCGAAGTCGTCCTCGTCGTATTCCACGGCGGGTGCGGTGGAGGAGCAGTAGGTCACCATGCGGTCGTAGCTGTCGGCGAACTCCGGCACGGGTCCTCCGACGAAGAAATAATTCTTGATGAGGGGGAGGTCCATGAAGACGGACTGGACACGGTCGGTGAACTCGGGGCCGAAGATCAGGACGGAGGCGTCCGCCAGCTCAGCGCAGTACTTGATTTCTTCGGCGGAGTAGAGGTTGGCGAACCGGTTGGCCTTGGTGTCGAATTCCCGCCAGGTCATTTCGCGGCGGTAGCGCTCGCCGGGATTGGCCTCGATGAGGGAGAACTCCCGCCAGGTGAGGTTGGGGTCCGGCTGGTTCTGGGGATTGAGCTCCACCAGGGCCACCTCGTCGGGATACAGCTTCGCGTTGCGTTCGAGCAGATCGGTAATGACCATCGTTCAGATTCCTTTCCGTTGTGCCGGGGGAAAACAAAAGTCCCCCGCTGAATGTCAGCAGAGGACGGACGGCGCGGATTTTTATCGTTCCACGCATAACGCCGCGGTACCACCTCAGTTCGCCCCACCCTCGCGGATGAAGCCTCACGGACTCCTAGGGAAATCGCGCCCATGAAGTCCACGGCCGGTAACGGCGGTCTCCGTCGCAGCCTACAGGAAACGCCGCCTGCATAAACAAATAAGGAAGCGTTCGTTCGGTGCGCCGCTCGGGAACCGTATTCAGCCGGATCCGCCCCGCGGCTCGCACCAACCGCCGCTTCTCTGAGGAGCCCGTGATCCGCCTTACTTTCGTTCCGTCAAGGCGTTTGCAAGTGATGATAATTATAGCACCCGGAAGGATTTTTGTCAAGAGGGACGCGGGCAAAGGCTGAAAAACATGAGAAAATCCGCATCTGTTCTGCATAAAAAACCGGAGGAACCCATTGATTTTTCCGTGCGCCTGTGCTATACTGTGTTTATACATTAAATAAATATCCTCCGAGGTAATCCATGAAAAAACGCCTGACCGCACTGTTTCTCAGCGCCGTGCTGCTCTGCTCCTCCGCCGTGTCCTGCTCGCAGCAGACGGAAAACGCCGCTGCGGATGAGACAACGTCCGCTGCCGTTACGCCTGCCGCCGACACTCCCGAGGAGGCTGAACCCGCCCCGGAGGAGCCCGAGATCGTGGAGGACAATCTGCCCGCGAAGGACTACGGGGGCGTCGCCTTCAACATCTACACCCGCTCCAACACCACCCACTACGCCTTCCTCACGGAGGAGCTCAACGGCGAGGTGCTGAACGACGCGATCTACGAGCGGAACCTGAAGACGGCGGACCGCTTCAACGTGGCCTTCACCGAAACGGAGTACTCCGACGAGGTCATGGCGCAGAACAACGTACAGTCCGGGGACGACACCTTCTCCCTCATGAACGTGCGCTGCACCGCCGCCGACACCATGGCAAAGAAGGGCATGTGCTTCGACATCAGCACCTTCCAGTACATCGATCTTTCGAAGCCCTACTGGGACGACGAGCTGACCCGCATGATCGGCATCGGGGACCGGCAGTTCACCGCCATCGGCTCTGCGGACCTGACCGTCATCGACTTCATGACGACGATGCTGTTCAACAAGAATCTCCACGAGCAGTTCGGCTTTGACAGCATCTACGAGCTGGTGCGGGAGGGCAAATGGACCTTCGACCGGTTCGGCGAGATGGCGGGAGCGGCCACCCAGGACATCGACGGCGACGGCAGCTACACCAAGGACGACCAATGGGGCGTGCTGGGCTGCGCCAAGTACCTGCACTGCTCCTTCCTGCCGGCCGGCGGCGCGTGGTACATCTCCAAGGACGAGAACAACCTGCCCGTTTTCACCATGGCCACGGACGAGCATTTCCAGAACGTCTTCGAGAAGACCTTCGCCGTGCTGAACGACAACAACGCCTGGTACAAGACCTCCGATGACACCAACGAGGCGGTGGCTTATCACGATCAGTTCCGGAACGGACAGGGCCTCTTCATGGTGACCATTTTCTACTACATCGAATCCCTCCGGGACATGGACTACGACTTCGGCATCGTGCCATTCCCGAAATACGACGAGACCCAGCCGAACTACTACGGGCGGATCTCCTTCTTCGACACCTCCGTGATTCCCGTGACGGTGCCGGATCCGGAGATGTCCTCCATCGTGCTGGAGGCTCTCACCTGCGAGTCCTTCAACACCGTGGTGCCTGCCTACAAGGATGTGGCGCTGAAATCCAAGTTCGCCCGGGACGAGGATTCCTCCGACATGATCGACATCACCCTGGAGCACAGGATCATCGACTTCGGCGACTCCTACTTCCAGGGCACCATCCGGGACGGCTTCGTGGCGGGCATGTTCATCAACGACAAGCGGGATCTGGCTTCCTCCACCAAGTCGGTTGCCAAGACCATGGCCAAGACGCTTGAGAAAATGATCAAGGCTTACGCGGAGGGCGAGGGCTAATACAATTTCCATTCTAAATCAAAGATTTAGAATGCCCTGAAAGTCATTCTGCCTTTCAGGATCACCCAAAACCATTTTGCAATGATTTTGGGTGGAATTAGTATGATACGGCTCCTCCTCCCGTTCGGACAGCGGCGTGAAAAACCGCTGTCCTTTTTTATCCCGGAAAGCGGGAATCCCTCCCCCGCGCCTCCATTGCGTCCCACTGCCGGTTGTGATAAGATGAGCATGCCGGCAGAGAATCCCGCCCTCCGGCATTCCGCGGACCGGGGGCGGATCACAGTGAACAGATGAAAGGATAGCATCATGTCTCAATTATCGGAAAACATCGCGGCGGCGAGAAAGGCCGCGGGGGAGACCCAGACCGCGCTGGCGGAGGCCCTCTCGATCTCCAACCGGACCGTGTCCAAGTGGGAGACCGCCGAAACGGAGCCGGACGCCGCCTCCCTCGTTCTTTTGGCGGAGCATTTCGGCATCAGCACGGACGAGCTGCTGGGGCGGCCCGGGAGGAACCGTCCGGTCTATGAAAACGCCTCCGGGTTCGGAGAGGCGGGTGCGGAATGCTTCGGCGAGACTGTCGAGAGCGTCATGCGGCTGACCGAAACCCTGGCGCGGCTCATCAAGCGGGGCTGGGGCCCTGATGGAGAGAAAAACGCTCTGCGGGAGCCCGTTCTGCCCGATCCCCTCTGGGACGAGCGGTTCCCGGGGTCCCGCAAATCCGGGGTCACCTGCTCCGCCGTCTTCGCCGAGGCCGTCAAGTCCCGGGACAACAACATGGTCCTCATGCTGCTGCCCAACGAAAACAACTTTGCCTGG
>CACWLT010000216.1 GCA_902761695.1 uncultured Ruminococcus sp. | reverse complement strand
GCTCTGGACGCCATGTGCGCGGGCGCGGCGGAGGACGGCATCTATCTCTTCCCCATCTCCACCTACCGCTCCTACGACTATCAGGAAGGACTGTACAATCGCTACGCGGAGCGGGACGGCAGGGCGGAGGCAGACCGGTATTCCGCGCGGCCCGGCCACTCCGAGCATCAGACCGGCCTGGCCATCGACCTGAACAGTCTGGAATACGCCTTCGCCGACACGCCGGAGGGACGCTGGATCGCCGCCCACTGCCATGAGTACGGCTTCATCCTCCGCTATCCCGAGGGCAAGGAGGAGATCACCGGTTACCGCTATGAGCCCTGGCACGTCCGCTATCTGGGCGTGGAGAACGCGTCAAAGGTGACGGCCTCCGGTCTGACCCTGGAGGAATATCTGGGCATCACCTCGGAATACGCCGACTGAACCGCGCCGATCAACGGGAGACCTCCGGGTTTTCCCGTTTTTTGTCTGCCCCAGCCCATCCTCCCTTGACAGGACGGGGAAATTATGGTAGAGTAATGCTTAAAGGAAACAACGATATCCGGACATTTGTGAGAGGACAACCATATGAAAACTTTCGCCACCTGGTTCCAGAACGACCCCGAACGTCCCCTGGTCTACGGCGAGGCCGAGATCGACGACCGTCCCCGGCAGCGCCTCCGCGGTGAACCAGCCCTCCCCGGCGTCCTGTGCGAGAGCGTCATCGTGGGCTTCTGCGGCACGGACAACGAGCTCATGCACATGGGCCGGGAGGGACGGCTGAACCCCAAATTCCCCGCCGGACGGAACCGCCTCATCAACGGCCATGAGGGCGTGGTCTGGGTGCCCTCGGAGAACCGCTTCGCCATCGTCCTGATCCGGGGCGGGGACAGCTATGATCCCACCCGCTTCACCGAGGACGAGACCTATTTCGAATACGGCTGCGACGGGGCGGACGGCCTCTTCTCCGACCGCAATTACTACAACCCCGACATGCTGCTCCATATTCCCGACGGCTATGTCCGTGACGGGCGGATCGACCTTGACGCCGCGAAAAGGCTGGTGTTCTGCGATCCCTACGCCTGCATGCTCTTCCAGCGGGAACGCATGGAGGATCTCGGCGAGGCTCAGAACTTCCGGGTAGAGATGGCCCGGAGGGGATGCTCCGAGGAGGAGGCCCGATGCATCGCCCGGGACAGCCTCTTCGAGCGGACCGTCATCTTCGGTCTGGGCACCACGGGCATGTTCATCGGGGACCTGATCCGGCAGAACCACCCGGACGCCGACATCCTCTTCGTCTCCCGTTCCCCGGCGGACTCCCCGAAGGTGCGCTTCGCCTGTGAGATCGCAAAAGCCCGGTACGTCTCCACGGCGGGGCTGGACGAGGCGGGCTCGGCGGAGCTCATCAGGAAAACCCTCGGGGGTCGCGCCACGGTCTTCCTCGGCACGTCGGGCACGGAGGTGGAGCACCGGGTGGCCTTCGCGCACGGCGTTCTCGGCTGCAACGGCATCTACAACAGCTTCTCCCTCGGGCCGAAGATCACCTTCGACACCATGCCCTTCGGCTTCCAGAACCACCTGATCTTCGGCTCCATCAACTTCCGGCAGAGCCACATGGAGGAAGCCATCCGCCTGCTGCTGAAGAGCCGCTACGACGAGCTGGTGGAGCTCATCGACAGGGACGAATTCACCGCCGACCCCATCGCCGCCTACGAAAAGAAGATCTACGCCAAGGGTTCCCCCATGAAGACCGCCGTGATCTGGAATCCCCGCTATATCGCCGAATAAAGGAGAATCGATCCTATGAAAGCCATCCGCATTGCCGAACCCGGAAAAATCGAGGTCTGCGAGCTGCCCATGCCCGTGCCCGGACCGGGGGAGGCCCTTCTGAAAATCCGCGTCTGCGGCATCTGCGGCGCGGACGTGGCCAGCTACACCGGCAACCAGCCCTTCACCAGCTATCCCCGCATCCCCGGCCATGAATTCTCCGCTGAGATCGCTTCCCTGCCCGAGGGGTACGAAGGTTCCCTGAAGATCGGGGACGTGGTGACCGCCAATCCCTATTTCAACTGCGGGTCCTGCTACGCCTGCCGCCGGGGCCACGTGAACTGCTGTCACGACAACCGCACCATGGGCGTACAGCGGGACGGCAGCTTCGCGGAATACGTCGCTATGACGTGCAGCTGGCCCTGGCGGAACCCTTCTCCATCGGTTGGCACGCCCTCTCCCGCTGCTCCGTGAAGCCCGGGGACAAGGTCCTTGTGGTGGGCGCGGGTCCCATCGGCCTTTTCGCCCTGATTTCCGCCAAACGGCTTGGAGCCGAGGTCCATTCCGCCGATCTTCTGGACGGGCGGCTGGATAAGGCAAAAGCCTTCGGTGCGGACGGCGTCGTCAACACCTCCCGGGAAAGCCTGACGGACTACGCGGCCCGGATGACGGAGGGGGGATTTGACGTCTGCGTGGAGGCCTGCGGCGCGCCCCAGACCTTCCTCGGCTGCATCGACGCCTGCGCCTTCGCCGGGAACATCATCCTCATCGGCAACGGCAAGCGGAACACCACCTTCCTCCACTCCATCCTCCTGAAGAAGGAGCTGAACGTCTTCGGCAGCCGCAACAGCCTCCCGGACGATTTCCGCACGCTCATCGGCCTCATGGCGGAGGGGAGTGTGGATCCGCTTCCCATGGTCAGCGCGGTCTATCCGGCAGAACGGTGTCCCGAAGCCTTTGAAGCCCTGACCCACAACGACGGGAGCCTCGCGAAGGTTCTGGTCCGGTTCAGCTGAGGAGGCCGCCATGATCATCGACGCCCACGTGCATCTCTGGAAAAAGCAGGCCGGGCTGGTGAACGGAAAACCGGTGATCCCCCTCTCCGGCGGCCGGGCGGATTTCGGCGGCGAGATCCGGCAGATGCTCCCCCCCTATCTGGCAGACGGGGAGAATCCCGCCGGGATCCTGCTCTCCAACATGGATTTTGCCGGGGTGAACGCCGCCGTGGTGACCCAGGAGCAGATCGACGGCTCCCAGAACGACTACCTCCGGGGCATGGGGAACCGGTTCGGCGGACGGCTGAAGGTATCGAGCCTTTACGAGGAAGGAAAGACCCCCGAAACGGAGGGCTTCGACGGCATCAAGATCTGCGCGGGGCGGCTCTCCGACGGCAATCTGCTCCATCACGAGGCGGTCTTCCGTCTGGCTGCGGAGCGGGGGCTGTTCCTGCTCATCGATCTGGCAGAAGGAGACGCCCAGACGGAAGCCCTCGGACAGCTGGCGGACAAATACCCCTCCCTGCGCATCGCCGTCGGTCACTTCGGCATGGCGGGACGGGGGGACTGGCTCTCCCAGATCCGGCTGGCGGAGCGGGACAATGTCCGCATCGAGTCCGGCGGCATCACCTGGCTGTACAACGACGAGTTCTGGCCCTTCCCTTCGGCGGTGAAGGCGTTCCGGGATGCCATATCCCTCGTGGGCGCGGAGAAGCTCATGTGGGGCAGCGACTACCCCCGTACCATGACCGCCGTCACCTACCGCATGAGCCTGGATTTTCTTCTTCTCTCCGCCGAGCTGACGGAGGAGGAGAAGAAAAGGATCCTCGGGGAGAACGCCCGGGCGTTTTACGGCTTTCCTGCCATGGATCCCCTCCCCCGCATCCGCCATATGGCCGAGGACTGACCTCCGCCCATCCGCCAGCCGGTTTGCCTGCCGGCATACAGAAAGGAATACGCCATGACCGCTAAATTCGAGCCGAGCTTTGAGTCCCTGTACACCTACAGCACCCCCGACTGGTTCCGGGACGCCAAGTTCGGCATCTGGAGCCACTGGGGTCCCCAGTCCGTGCCCATGTACGGCGACTGGTACGCCCGGAACATGTATATCGAGGGCTCGGATCAGTACCGCTACCACGTCCGTCACTACGGCCATCCGTCGGAATTCGGCTGGAAGGACGTCTGCGCCCTCTGGAAGGCGGAGAACTTCGATCCCGAAGGGCTGATGGATCTCTACCACAAGGCCGGCGCGCGGTTCTTCGTCGCCCAGGCCACCCACCACGACCACTTCTTCAACTACGATTCCGCCGTCAACCGCTTCAATTCCGTCAAGGTCGGCCCGGGCAAGGACATCTGCGCCCTGTGGAAAGGCGCGGCGGATAAATACGGCATGCCCTTCGGCCTGACGGAGCATCTGGCGGCCTCCTTCTCCTGGTGGTTCGTCAACAAGGGCGCGGACAAAACCGGTCCCTACGCGGGCGTGCCCTACGACGGCAACGATCCGGCCTTCAGAGATTTCTACCACGACAACTACGAGCACAGCGAACAGAACTGGCCCTGGCTTACCCCCAACAAGACCTTCCGGGAGTACTGGCTCCGGGCGGTGACGGAGATGATCGACCGCTTCACCCCGGACCTGCTCTACTCCGACAGCGAGCTCCCCTTCGGCGCGGACGACTTCTCCTACGGCCTGCGGGCTGTGGCGCACCTCTACAACAAGTCCATCGACAAGTTCGGCTTCAACCACGCCGTCTACACCCAGAAGAACCGGGACGCGAAGATCTTCAAGGTGGGTACCCTGGACATCGAGAAGAGCCAACTCCCCGGCATCCAGCCCGATCCCTGGGAGACGGACACCTGCATCGGCAACTGGTTCTACGACGTGCGCCAGGTCTACAAGAAGCCCGGTCACATCATCGAGATGCTCATCGACATCGTCTCGAAGAACGGCACCATGCTTCTGAACATCCTGCAGAAGCCCGACGGCACCATCGATCCCTGGGAGCGCTGGACGCTGGAGGAAATCGGCACATGGTTCGCCGTGGCCTCCGAAGGCATCTACGGCACGAGACCCTGGCGCGTGTTCGGCGAGGGCGAGTCCCGGGTGGTCATCGACGGCTTCAAGGAAGTCCAGGTACCCTGGGGTCCCTCCGACTACCGCTTCACGGCAAAGGACGGGAACGTCTACGCCTTCATGATGCACGCCCCCGAGGACCGGAGAGCCGTTCTGCGCTCCTTCGAGGGCGACACGGTGGCGGCGGTGTCCCTGCTGGGCTGCGGCGAGGTGCCCTTCACCCAGAGCTTCGGCGTGTTGACCGTAGAACTGCCGGAGAACCTGCCGACGGAGTACACCAACTGTCTCCGGATCACGCTGGGATAAGGGATTGATGCGATCGGAGCGACCCGGCCGCAAAAAAGAACAGAAAAAGGGGACTGCCGTGCACCGTTCCGTCATTGGAATGGGCTGCGGGGCAGTCCCCGGTTTCTATTCCTGTTCATTCTTTTTGTCATGAAGGATCCTTCTGCAGAAATCCGCGAGGGCGGGTAGATCTTCCATTACCGTTACCCAGACAACATCCGTCTTCATTTGTCCGTAATTATGGGCAAACAGATTGCGCATGCTCTTCATCTGCCGTCAGTCCATCTCTGCTCCTGTCTCCTCCGCAAATCTCTCGGAAAGGCGGCCGGCATACTCCCCGATCTGTAAAAGGTTCATACACACGGAATTGATATAGTCCGGATCGCGGCGGAATACCTCATAATCCTGTCCGAACCGCTCAACAGTCCGCTCAATTCCCCGCTGCAGCAGGAGAGGATTCTCCCGATCAGGGCAATATCACGGTCAAACGCGTCCATAAATCAGCACCTTGTCCCTTTCGAAGCTCTTGCGGAAGCGCTCCTCTTGGATTCCATCCTCCATTACCAGATCCAGCTTTTTGCCGAGGCCGTTCTCAAGGTCCGCGTAAAAACCGCCCCACGCGAAAAGGCGGCGGAGCAGTGGGGCGTAGGCGCAAAGATCCACATCGCTTTCCTCGGTCGCCTCATGCCGGGCGTAGGACCCAAACAAATACACCCGCTCCACCCGGTGCTTTTCCGCGATGGGAGCCACGATGCGCTGGATATCGCTTACGGAATAAACGCGGCGCGTCATCTTCCTGTCTCCTCTGTTTTTCACTTTCAGTATACCATATTCTGTCCCGGAGCGCAAGACATCATGAGAAAAAACCGACAGAACGGAACTGCCGGTTTTTCATTTGATGAACAGGCGGATTTGCCGACGGAGAACTTCGGCCGATCCTGTCAGTGAATGCGGTTTACTCCTCGTCCTCCTCCATCTTCACCACCGCGATGCCCAGTTCCTCGAGGGCCTTGGGATCGGCGGGAGCGGGGCACTTGGAGAGAAGCTCGGAGGCGTTCTGCACCTTCGGGAAGGCGATGACCTCGCGGATGTCCTCCAGGCCCAGCAAGAGGCATACCACCCGGTCCAGACCGAAGGCCAGGCCGCCGTGCGGGGGAACGCCGTACTTGAAGGCCTCCAGCAGGAATCCGAACTTCTCCTGCGCCTCCTCGGGTCCGATGCCCAGGGCCTCAAACATCTTGGTCTGCATCTCCGTGGTGTGGATGCGGATGGAGCCGCCGCCCAGCTCGGTGCCGTTCAGCACGCAGTCATAGGCTCTCGCACGGACCGCGCCGGGATCGGTGTCCAGCAGAGGCAGATCCTCTTCCATGGGCATGGTGAAGGGATGGTGCATGGCGTAGAACCGGCCGTCCTCCTCGGAGTACTCCAGCAGCGGGAACTCCGTCACCCACAGGAAGTTGAACTTCGTCTTGTCGATGAGGCCGAGCCTCTTCGCCACCTCGCAGCGGAGCGCGCCCAGGGAATCCCAGACCACCTTGTTCTTCGCCGCCACGATGAGGGCGAGGTCCCCCTCGTTCACCTGCATCCGGTCGAGAATGGCCGCCGTCTCGTCCTCGGTGAGGAACTTGGAGAAGGAGGAGGTGGGCGCGCCGGCGGTGTTCTTGTACCAGGCCAGGCCCTTCGCGCCGTAAGTCTTCACGAAGTCGGTGAGGGAGTCGATCTCCTTGCGGGTCATCTTCGCGCCGCCGGGAACGGTGATGCCCCGGACGCTGCCGCCCGCCTCCACCGCGCCCTTGAACACGGAGAAGCCGCAGTCCTTCACCAGGTCGGAGATATCGCAGAGCTCCAGCCCGAAGCGGGTGTCCGGCTTGTCGGAGCCGAAGCGGTTCATGGCCTCCTTCCAGGTCATGCGCTTGAAGGGGATCTCCAGGGGCTGGTGCATGAACTGGTCGAACAGGGTCTTGAGGAACCCTTCGTTGACGGCCATGATGTCCTCTTCGTCAGCAAAGGACATTTCCTCGTCGATCTGGGTGAACTCGGGCTGGCGGTCCGCTCTCAGGTCCTCATCCCTGAAGCAGCGGGCAATCTGGAAGTAGCGGTCGAATCCGGAATACATCAGAAGCTGCTTATAGAGCTGGGGGGACTGGGGCAGTGCGTAGAACTTGCCCTGATGGACGCGGGAAGGCACCAGATAGTCCCGGGCTCCCTCCGGCGTGGGCTTG
>CACWLT010000215.1 GCA_902761695.1 uncultured Ruminococcus sp. | reverse complement strand
AGTCTCCAGCTTGATCTTCACCTCCGCGTTGTTGTTCTGGGTCGTGTCGCCGAAATTGAGCCGCCCCACGCCGAGCGCCTTTGAGCCGTCGGGACCTCTGCCGTCCCCGAGCTCCACGGTGATCTTGTCCACCAGGGCGTCATCGTTGTAGTTGTTGTCCCAGCCGCATTTCTCTATTTCCGGCTCGTAGGCATCAAAGTTCAGCACCACACCGCCCGGGAGGGGATCCGCGTTCACGGCCATGGCGTTCTGCTCCATCCGGCTCTCGTCCACATAGCTGATGTAGGTTTCGATTTCCCCGGGATCCTCTTCCCGGATCACGAAGACCCGCGCCCCCAGCATGTCCATGTCACAGTACCCGGTCTCGCTGATGGTGGAGCAGTAGCAGAGCCGGATGCCGCCGTAGTTCACCATGTAGTCGTTGACGTGGTCGTGCCCGTTCACCACGGCCTTGATATCTCCCCGCTCCAGCAGAACGGCGAACAGACCGGAGTTGATTTCGGACGCGCAGACCGGCTCCCGCTTTTCCCCCGTGTGCTCCAGGGCGTCCCGGTTGACCCAGGCTGCGTAGGTCTCCTGCAGCGGGATGTGAAAGGCCATGAGCCCTGGGATCTTTTCTCCCGCGTAGGCCTCCATGGCCCGGGAGGTCTCCCGGTACCAGGCGATCTGGGCGGGCTTGATGTAGTCGTAGTCGCTGCCCGCGTATCCCTGGAAGATGGTGCCCGCTGGCTTCAGGGACGCGCGTTCGGCGGAGGTGATGTACTGTCCCGAATCCAGCGCCCAGACCGCGAAGACCACCCGGCCCCCGTCCGAGGCGTATACCGGCAGAACGTAGTTTCCCACCCCCGGCAGGGAGGGATCCCCGCCCCGGGAGACGCAGTAATCAAAGGATTCGTAGATCTGCTGCTGCTTCGCCTTCGGTACGTTGTTTCCCTCGGCGTCGTGGTTGCCGTAGACGTGGGCCCAGGGGATGCGCTTTTCCTCGAGGACCTCCGTCATGTCGGCAACACAGCTGCGGAGGGTCTGCTCGTCCTTTAGTCCCCAGGTGTTGTCCCCGTCGAAGAGGACGAGATCGGGATCCTCGCGCTCCGTCAGCAGGGCGATATTGGTTTTGGCCAGCTTTGAGAGCTTCGGCCCGGCTCCGTGGATGTCCGAGAAGACCAGCACCCGGAATTCCCCGTTTTCGTCAAAGCGGAGCGGATGCCGGCTCTCCTCCCAGGGCGCGCCTGCCGTGTCCGGGGATGATTCCGCCGTGATCTGCGGGGCCTCCTCCGTTTCCGTCTGCGTTTTCGTCTCTGCAAGCGCTGTCCCGTTTTCCGCCGTGAGCGCTGTGTCCGCTACGTCCGGCGCCGTCACCGGAGCCCCTTTGCGGGAGCAGGCCGGAGGGGCGAGTATGCAGACGGCCAGCAGCAAGGCGCTCAGTCTTTCCGTCATGCGGTTCATGCTGAAAATCCTCCTTGTGGGTAGCTTCTTGTTTGTATTATAGCAAAACTTCCGCCGGGCGTCAACTGTCACGGAGGGCCGCTTTCATTTCAATCTTGACAAGCTCCGCCGACCTGTGGTATCATACCCATATATCATAAAGGAAGGAACCGGATAACCATGGCTGAGACCATCTCGCACAAGGACAGGGAAAGGCTCCGCACTCTCGCGGCAAGGCACCTGGAATACGCCCGCTCCGAAAAGAACGCCGCCATTCTGAAAAAATGGGAGGCCCTGGCCGCCGGACGGAGAGAATCCCCCACGGTCCGCCTGCTGTTCTCCAATTTCCCGGACGAGGTCATCACGCCCCGGATGGAGTGCGAGGGAGACACGGCCCGGGGCATCGAATACGGCATGCTGTCCGCGCTGGTGGGACGGGAACTGTTCGACGACGACACGCCACTCTCCCCCACCTACGATGTGGGCCTCTCTGTGTGGGCCTGGCCCTTCGATCTGAGGGCGGACATCACCCGCACGCCCCACGGAAAAGGCTTCCATATCAACCCCGTCATTACCGATCTGGAGGAGGAGGGCGACAAGCTGGGCAAGGGCGGGTTCCGCGCCGATCCGGAGGGCACCCGGAAGCGGATGGAGCTGGCCGGAGAGCTGTTCGGCGACATCCTCCCGCCACGGATGGTGATGGGCAACCTGACCGGCGCGATCACCAATCCCCTCGTCCACCTCATGGGCATGGAGAACCTCTACATGGCCATCTATGACACCCCGGAGGCCCTCCACCGGGTCATGGACAACGCCACGAAGGTCTACGAGGATTTCTACGACTATCTGGAGCGGGAGGGACTGCTCCTTCCCACCTGCGGCATCAGCCCCATCTCCCAGGAGAGCTTCGCCTTCAACCATGAGCTCCCTGCGGACCGGGCGGAGAAGACCACCGACGTCTGGGGCTTCCTCGAATCCCAGGAGACCACCGCCGTCTCCCCGGAGACCTTCGGCGAATTCGTCTTCCCCTATCAGGACAGGCTGGTGAAGCGGTACGGCCTTCTGAGCTACGGCTGCTGCGAGCGGGTGGACGCCATCTTCCCGGACTACCTCTCCAAATGGAAGAACCTCCGCAAGCTCTCCGTCTCCCCCTTCAACAACGAGCCTCAGGTGGGCGAATACCTCAGGGGCACGAATATCGTCTACTACAGCAAGCCCCGGGCGGAGTACGTGACCAACCACGGCCCCCTGGATGAGGACGCGCTGCGGCAGTATTTCCGTGGCGTCTTCACTGCGGCCTCCGGATGCCTGCTGGAGGTGGCCCAGCGCGAGGTCGGCACCATCTTTGGCGATTTTGAGCGGGGCCGCCGCTACGTGGAGATCGCGAAGGAGTGCGTCGAGGAGTACTGGCAGCCGTAAAGCGCCTCTGAACGGAACAGCATTGACGGGGAATGTGCGGAAGGACGGGGAATCATGAGAACAGCGATCATCACCGGCGCGGCGGGCGGCATGGGGCGGGCCTGCGCGAAACGGCTTCTGGAGGAGGGCTGGACCGTCTGGGGCCTGGATCGGCACGAACCGGCGAATCTGCCCGGACTCCGCTTTCACCCGATCGATCTGACGGACGCCGACTCCGTGGCGGATGCGGCCCGGGATCTGTCGGCGGAGGGCGTGAGAGCGGACTGCATCCTCCACATGGCGGGGATCTACGAGCTGGGATCCCTTGTCGAGATGGCGGAGGCGGACTGGGAGCGGGTTTTCGCCGTCAATCTGTCGGGGCCGTACCGGGTCAACCGCGTCTTCCTGCCCCTCCTGAAGGACGGCGGGCGGATCCTTTTGACCTCCAGCGAGCTGGCCCCCCTCGATCCCCTTCCGTTTACCGGGATCTACGGCATTACGAAATCCGCCCTTGAGAAATACGCCTTCTCCCTCCGGATGGAGCTGCAGCTTCTGGGTTATCATGTCGTCGTCCTCCGCCCCGGCGCGGTGGATACTGGCCTTCTGGATGTCTCCACGGACAAGCTGGACCGCTTCTGCCGGACCACAGCCCTCTATCCCGGCGGAGCCGAACGGATGCGGACCATCGTGGATCGGGTGGAGGCGCGAAAGATCCCGTCGGAGAGGATCGCCGCCCTGGTGACGAAAATCCTGAACGCCCGGCATCCCCGGTATGTGTACGCCGTCAACCGCAACCCTCTTCTGCTCCTCATGAACGCCCTGCCGGACCGCCTCCAGTGCGCCCTGATCCGCCTCCTGCTGGGGGCACGGAGAAGATAAAAAAACCTCGTTTCTGTCCGCCATAAAAAACTCCCTCCGCATCACGAACATGAGCGGAGGGAGATTTGTTGTGGAACAGTCCGATCAATCAATCGTAGAAGATCCCCAGGAATTTCTCCACGTTCTTCTTCATGGCCTTCTGGATCTTCTTGTACTGGGAGGCCACGTTGGTGTCGTTGGCCACGGACATGGTGCGGAACATGTAAGGCAGGTTCATCAGGTTGGAGCCGAACTGGAAGGTGAAGTCCAGATTCCGCCCCGCCATGATGAGGTCGATGATCTCGGCGGTGGCCGGCTCGGCGGAATACCGGCTCTTCAGCGCCACGTCATAGTAAGCCGGGAAGACGGTCTTGTAGGATTCTGCGCAGAGCACCTCATAGATCGTGCCGACGAACTCCCCGTCCTCCGGAGGCATGGTCAGCGGGACCGCGAATACGGTGAACTGGTCCCAGCAGTTGGTGTAGTAGCCGTTCTGGGTTTCGTCCAGCTTCGGCAGGGGCAGGATCCCGTAGGTGTCCTCCATGTCCGTCAGGGATTCGGTGGTCTCCCCGAAATAGAGCTGGGTCATGGCCACCTTGCCCGCCGCGAAGTAGGCCGGGATGTTCCGCCAGTCGCCGCTGTTGTCGAAGAGGGTCCCCTCGGAGTTGTGGTAGAGGGAGGTCACCTTTTCCAGCGCCGTCACCGTCCGGTCCCCGAAGAAGGTCACCTCGTAGTCGTCCCGGTCCCGGATCACAAGGAGAGGAGAGATGTCCAGCGCCGCCAGCCAAACGTCGTGGGTGTTGATGGAGCCGTTGATGACCGCGTAGCCGTGGATGTCTCCCGCGTCGTGCCGTCCGTCGCCGTTGAGGTCCTGCCAGATCCCGGAGGTGATTTCCGTCATCTTGTCCAGCGTCCAGGTCCCCTCGAACACCATGTCGTAGAGATCGGCGGAGGAGAAGCCGTACTGCTCCATGATGTTGTAGTTGAAGAACATGCCGTAGGTGTAGAGCAGGGTGGAGATGGAGAGGTCGCTGTTGATGGCGAAGAGCTTGCCGTTGATGGTGGCGCCGCTGTTGGCCAGCTGGTTGTGCCAGGGCTGGGTCAGATCCACCCGGGGAATGTCCAGCCAGTTGTAGAGGACCCGGGCCGTCACGGGCGTCAGGGTCAGGAAGTTGATGAACCCGGCGATGTCGTAGTCGTGGGTCCCCGCCGTGACCGAGGTGACGATCTCGTTGTAGGGCGTCTCGTTCTCCACCATGCCGATCTTGACGTCGAAGCGCTTCTCGATGAGGAGGTTCCGGTTGAACACGGCGTCGTTGGTGGCCTCGCCGTTGATTTCCTCACTGAGGATTTCGTAGGTCTTGCGGGTTTCGGATTCGATCAGGTAGTCCCGTCCGCCGTAGGTGACGTCGGGGAGATTGTCCGGGATGCGCTTCCGCTGTTCCAGGGGGGAGAGATCCTCCTCGGCGGGCTCCGCGTCAACCGGTCCGGAAAC
>CACWLT010000214.1 GCA_902761695.1 uncultured Ruminococcus sp. | reverse complement strand
CCCTTCCAGTCCACGGAATGGATATAGGCCAGCGCCTCTTCATATGTCACGGAAAACGCCTCCTCCGGCAAATTTGCGCAGCCGCCTGCACACGGTCAGCAGAATGGGGATGAAAATCAGGTTCAGCGGCACCAGTACGGCGTATTCCGGCAGGCGGTACGCGAACCAGCCGCCGTAATTTCTGCTGTCGTAGAGAATGCTCACCCAGATGGTGTTGATATACAGCCCCAGCACCACGTTGTTGATGAGAGTGGGCAGGATAACGTCTGGGAAAAACCGGGCGTACGTCCGCTTTCCCCGGTGTTTTTTGCTGCGGCGGTCCGTCTTTTCCCGCCTGATGGGATCCTTACCGTAAAGGAACCAGCCGTAGACCGCCCCCATGAGCGCCGCCGTTGCCGTGAATCCGGGGAAATACGGCCCGAAGGGAAAGAGCAGCGCGCCGATAAGATCGCTCAGCCCGCCCACCACAGCCGCCGTCACGGGTCCGTATAGGATCGCAGCCGCCACAACGGGAATGAAGGAAAAGCCGATAGTCCAGCCGGCCGTATGGATGGAGCCGAACCGGTTGAGCACCACGGTCAGGGCGGTCAGCATGGCGCAGATCGTCAGCAGCCGCACGGGAATCCGCTTCTTCATAAATCAAAACCCCCATAAATGATTTGCGGAAAGGACAGATGGTCCGCCTGAACATTTATGAGAGTATTGTGCTCTTTTGAATGACAGCGGGATGCGGCACCGTGACCGCAGCTTCCGCTTTCGTCCGCCGGACAACTCCCCGTTCCGACGGCACTTGACGCCGCGATGCCTACTCTGTAGAAAAGACGCAGATGAAGGTCTTTCCGCGTCTTTATTATAGCACAGTGCTTTTCCCAATGCAAGGGGCCGGGACGCACTCGGAAAGAATCTCACCTTTTCACAGGGAGAGGGGGGCCGGAGGGTGCTTTTTCCGCACAATTCGACTAAAAATCCTCTGCTCCCCGCGTTCCGTCACAGAGAGAGATCCTCTTCCCCGCCCATGGACTCCAGCAGCTTCCGGTTGAATTCCTCGGCGGTGTTGTAGCCCATCTTCTTCTGGCGGTTGTTCATGGCGGCGATCTCCAGCACGATGGCCAGGTTGCGGCCGGGCTTCACCGGGATGGTGATGGAGGGGATCATGATGCCCATGATGTCAGTGTATTCCGTCTCCAGGCCCATGCGGTCGTACATCTTCCCCTGGACCCAGGGCTCCAGGTTGATGATCATGTCCACCTTCTCCGTCTCCTTGACGGAACCCATGCCGAAGAGGCGGCGCACGTCCACCACGCCGATGCCCCGCAGCTCCACGTAATACCGGATGATGTCCGGCGCGCGGCCCAGGATGGTCTGGGAGGACACCTTTCTGAGCTCCACCGCGTCGTCCGCGATGAGCCGGTGGCCGCGCTTGATGAGTTCAATGGCGGTCTCGCTTTTGCCCACGCCGGAGTCGCCGGTGATGAGGATGCCCTCGCCGTAGACCTCCACCATGACCCCGTGGCGGGTGATCTGGGGCGCCAGCTGCACGTGGAGGTAGGAGATCAGGGTGGCCATGAAGTCGCTGGTATTCTCCGTGGTGGAGAGGACCGGCACCTCGAAATACCCCGCCAGCTCCAGAAGAGCGGGATCGATTTCGTTCCGGTGCGTCACCACCACCGCCGCCGGATGATGGCGCAGAAAGTCCGTCAGTCTCTCCCGCCGCAGCTCCTCCGGCATTTTCTTTAAGTACATCGCCTCCGCGTTCCCGATGACCTGAATGCGCCGCGGCTCGAAGTGATCGAAAAAGCCCGCGCTGAGCACCAGTCCGGGCCGGTTCACGTCCGTGGAGCTGATCATGATATTCTGGGGATCCTCGGGGGTATAGACCACGTTGATGGCGTTATCCTTCGCCACCTTGGCCAGGCTCACGCGCTGGGTAAAATCATCCATGTCCGCACACCTTTTGATTTATTTATAGTTTGTCCAAACTATATGTAAGGTAGGAAACCCTACGGGTTTCCAAATGAATGTCCCTTCGCGGGACGGGCGGCATGAGGGACACCATCTCAGGCCGAAGGTGCCCCTCGTGCGGGTCCCCCTTGGCCGTATGGCATAAACTGACAGCTCGCAGCTGAATCGAAAATCGCTTATGTATCCCACATCCTCGCGCGGACCCGTTGCGTCAGCTGGAACATGCGTGAAATCCCATCGGAGATGGAATTTCACGGTTTGCCGCGCCGACGCAGTCGCGCACCCGAAGGGGCGACGCAAACAGCGATCGAAGCGCGCATGACACAGGGGACGCGGTGGAGTGATACGGAAAATATGCTTTATCCGCGCGGAGGTTTTTCGCACCTATTCTGAAGGCGTTTTTTCTTCGCGCACGAAGCTTGAGTCGAGCAATCGAGGGCAGCTCCCTGTCCGGACAAACCAGTTGTTCATGCTTATTATACCATATCCCGGCGGGGATTGCAACGGGTTTGCAAAAACGTCAGAGACAGACTGTGGGTGAGGAATCGCGGCCGCAGCTCCGTTATTCACGTTTGACCCGGGGTTTGTTCATACCGGATTCACGTTCATCTGCTATATTTAGCGTGAAATAGTATTGATTGAAGAGTCGAGGTATTCCATGGTCTTCTGCGTCAGCCGCCACCCCGCCCGCCGTAGTGCCGGAAGGGGGATTTCCCTTCTGCTGGCTCTGGCCTGCATTCTGGGCCTGCTCTCCTGCGGAAAGAACAGCGATAAGATTCTGGAAAGCTCGGAGCTTGAGAAAACCGCTGTCATGACGGTGGACGGCTTCGAGGTTCCCCTGGAGCTTTACCGCTACATCGCCCTGAACTACCGCCGGGATTACGAGGCGTCCCATTCTCCGGACGTCTGGGAAACGGCGGAGGGCCCGGCGCTGCTGGAAGAGCTGAAGGAAAACACCGCCGCAAGCATCGTCCGCCTCTACGCCACCCTGTCCCTGGCGAAGCAATACGGCATCAGCCCGGATGACGCCTATGTGAAGGACGCCGTGGACGCCGCCATGAAGGACGTCTATGAAGATACGGCGGACAACGACTACGCGGCCTTTGCCGAGTACCTCCGGAGCTACAACATGACGGACGGCGTCTACCGCTTCATCCTCCGCAACGACATCCTTGCCGAAGAGCTCATGGCCCGGATGGTGGAACGCGGGGAGATCCCCTCCGACGAGGCCGCTCTTGAGGAAGCCGTGGCCGGAAGCGACTTTGTGAGGGTCAAGCAGATCCTGGTTCCCGCCGACAACGGCAAGTCCGACGCGGAAAACGAAAAACGTGCCGAGGAGCTGCACGCCATGGCGGTATCCGGAGAGGATTTCGACGAGCTGGTGCAGAAATACGGCGGCGACCTCTTCATGTTCAACAATCCGGACGGGTATTACGTGACCCGCGGCACCTATCACGAAGCCTTCGAGGACGCGGCCTTTTCCCTCTCCCCGGGCGAGATCAGCGGCGTTGTCCGGACGGACGCGGGCTGGAGCGTCCTCAAACGGTACGAAAAGGAAGCGGACTATCTGGCGGAGCACTTCGACGAGCTGGCCCGGGACTACATGAGCGGTCTCTACAACATCCGTCTGGAGGAGCACGCCGCCTCCCTCACCGCCGAGCCCGCGGAGCTTCTCTCCTCCTACACGATCTTCAATCTGGAAAACACCTACTGACGACTGACGGGGCACTGCTTTGAAATACTACACCACAAACCGCGCGATCTCAAACCGGGCGAAGGACATCCTGATGCGGATCCTCTTCATCCTGATTGCGGCGGCCGTCATCTTCTTCTCCGCCGTCATGATCGGCCATCACCTTCTCCGCAAGGCGGAAGAGGCCGGTCAGCGTCCCTCCGACACCTCCGGAGCGGGCTGGTCGCCGGAGAAAAAACGGGAGAATCCGGAAAACGCGGCCGGAAGCGCGCCTGTCATCCGGGCCTGCGGGATCGATCCGCTGGGCTATGAGACGATGGAGGACCTGTACGCGGCGCTCTCCGCTGCTTCCGTGTCCTATGATTCGATCCTGTTTCCCCTGTCCGGCGGCGACGGAAGCCTGATCTATCAGTCCCCCTCCGTCTGCGCGCTGGCCCGCATCCCTCTCTCCGACAAAAATCCCGCCGACTCCGTCCGTGCGTCCATGAACGCGGCGAAGATGTACGGACTGCGGGTGCTGGTCTCCGTGACCCCATCCGAGGCCCTCACCGACAAGGTCCTCTTTGAAGAGCTGGCCTCCTGGGGCGCGGACGAGATCCTGGTGACGCCGAACTTTTCCGGAGCCATCGACTACGAATCCGCCAACCTGCTCCGGCTCTACCTCATCGACTGCGCGGAGGAGCTGGATTCCTCCTGCCGTCTGGGCACCGTTCTGCCGGCCGACTCCTTCCTGGATCACTCCGGCGCCATGCAGCTGCAGATGATCGCGCAGGCGTCCTCCTCCCTGGGGATCCGCTTCGACGTGCAGTACATGGATCCGGACGCGGACGTCTACGAGAATGTGTACAATGCCCTGCAGGCGCTGATGGGATCCTTCTCCGTCTACAACATGCGGGTGGTCATCGACGGCACCGATCCGGACCTGCTGGCCGCCCAGTACCGGGCCTGCGTCAACCGGAGCATCTTGAACTTCATCTTCACCGCCACCGTGGATTACGCCTCCTTCCCGGACGAGGAGGAGCCCGCCGAAACGGAGCCGGAGCCGGAGATCAACCGTCCCGTCCAGCCCGCCGGCGTGGTCAATCCCTACGCCAGCACCGGCGAGACCTACGAACCCGCCGAAGGCACCTCCGGCGACGGCACATGGCAGGACAACTCGTGGCAGGACAACTCGTGGCAGGATAATTCGTGGCAGGATAATTCGTGGCAGGATAACTCTTGGGAAGACAATTCATGGGAAGATAACTCGTGGCAGGACAATTCCTGGGAAGAAAATTCCGGGCAGGATAACTCATGGGAGGATAATTCCTGGGAGGACAACTCATGGGAAGATAACTCTTGGCAGGATAACTCCTGGGAAGAAAATTCATGGCAGGATTATTCGTGGCAGGAAAACTCGCGGGAAGACAGCTCCGGGCAGGACAACTCATGGCAGGAAAACTCGTGGGAAGACAGCTCCGGGCAGGACAACTCGTGGCAGGACAACTCTTGGGAAGATAACTCGGCGCAGGACAACTACTCCGACG
>CACWLT010000213.1 GCA_902761695.1 uncultured Ruminococcus sp. | reverse complement strand
GTGAGCCGTGCCATCGGCATCCTGAAGGACGGGGGGTATGTCCTGATGGATAAGGACGGGGGGCTCACCCTGACGGAGGCGGGCCGGGCCGTCGCGGAGAAGATCTACGACCGGCACACCACGCTGACAAAGTTTCTGACGCTTCTGGGGGTGGATGAGGAAATCGCCCAGGAGGACGCCTGCCGCATCGAGCACTGCATCAGCGACGAGTCCTTCTTCGCGGTGAAGAACCACACCATGCGCCTGGAGCACGAGAAAGACTGAACACGGAAAACACAGACGCCGCATTCCGGCTTCCTTTTCAAGGGAAAACGGGATGCGGCGTTTTCTGCGTCTTATTTCAGTTTTTCCAGAAGTGTGCGGTAGTAGTCGAAGTCTATGTCGATGATGTTGGCGAAGTAGTGATTGAAGCGCTCGCCCTCGCCGTCGTTCCAGCGAATGATGAAATAGCGCTTGTCCGCCGGGGCGGGGATATGGGCCAGAGGGACGCTCTCGTCGGACGGGGCGGCGAAGGTGCCGGAGAGGATCACGCGGCCTTCGTCGTCCTCCACGGTGCAGGAGAAGGTCTTCCGCTCCCGGGTGTCGTTGACGGCCCAGAGGGTCAGGCTGCCGTTTTCCGGCTCGCCGAACATGAGGCAGAGGGGCTCCTGGGAGCGCTTGATGTAGTCGTAGGCCAGCTTTTTGTCCAGATAGTAGTCCACGATGGCGTCGGAGATCTGAGGCCAGCCGTCGATGAGGTTCCACCAGATGATGCCGGTGCGTCTCCACTTGGACAGGCGGAAGCGCTCGATGAAGTACTTCTTTGCCTCGGCCTGGGAGATCTGGGACGCCAGGGAGAAGTTTTCGAGATTCTCCGTGGCCGGGCCGCCTTTGCCGAAGAGAGTCTCCACCTGCCGCCACATGAGGCCGATGCGGTAGCCGTAGGGCTCATCCTCCCTGCCCTCCATGGTGGCGGCGTGAACCAGCCACTGCTTGTCCCCCAGGCAGGGCCAGAGGTGGTCCTCGTCGATGTACTTCCGGAGGGATTCCGGGGACGGGCAGCCGTGGTAGCCGGTCTCCGAGGCGAAGTGGCAGACGGTATTTTTGTAGAAATTGCCCTTGAAGTAGTCCCGGGGACCCCAGAGGTGGTTCTCCGAGATCTCCCCGCCGGTCCGGAACGCCTCCTCGTCGATGAAGGGGGACGAGGGCAGGTAGGGGCGGGAGAAGTCCACGGTGCCGAGGGCTTCCGGAATGATGGTCCGGGTGGGCAGGTTGGTGTTGGGATCCCGGTGTTCCCCGCCCCAGTTGAAGGCGCAGTCGCACTCGTTGTCCCCGGCCCAGAGGATGATCGCGGGATGGTTGCGCAGGCGTCTCACCGTGGTCTTTACCTCCCGGTAGAGGTTCCGCGCAAATCCGCCCCAGTCGGAGCCCATGGGATCCTGGGGATAGATGCCGCAGGCCATGGCGAAGTCCTGCCAGATCATGACGCCGTGCTCGTCGCAATAATTGTAGAAGAGATCGTTCTCATAGACGTTGCCGCCCCAGCAGCGGACGATGTTGCAGCCCAGGTCGTCCAGCATGGGCAGAATCTGCGGCAGCCGCTCCTCGTCCCGCCAGTGGAAGGCGTCCACGGGGACCCAGTTGGAGCCCATGGCGAAGATCTTCTTCCCGTTGATCCGGAAGCAGAACTCGCCGCTTCCTTCCTTATCCGTGGTGGAGGTGCGGTCCAGAGCCACGGTGCGGATGCCGAAGCGGGTTTCATAGGTGTCGATCACCTCGCCGTCCCGCATCAGCTCCGCCGTCAGGTCATAGAGGTCCGGCGCGCCGTAGTTCCGTGGCCACCAGAGCTTCGGGGAGGGCACGTCGAAGGTGAAGAGGTATCCCGTATGCCACATGCGGTCCTCGTACCGGAAGACGGAATCGCCGCACCGGCCCGTGATGCGCATGGAGAAGCGGTGGACGTTTTCCGCGCCGATATCCGTATTGTAAAGAATCTTCAGCCGGGCGCTATTTTCGTCGGCGGAGGCTGCATAGGCGAAGAGGTCCGTCACGTGGAAGACAGGCGTCCGCTCGATTTTTACATGGCGCCAGATGCCGCAGGACACCGCCCGGGGCATGATGTCCCAGCCGTACATATGGGGGGCCTTGCGGACGCGGACGGAGTCATAGCCGAATTTCTGGTGGGCCTCGGCGGGCTCGGACATAAAGCGTCTGGCCTCCACGGACGCGGGACGCAGGACGACGAACAGCTCATGCTCCCCGTCCTCCAGCGGCGCACCCAGGGGCAGGTCCGCCACAGCGCTGCCGCAGAGGGGAATCCGCCAGGGGATGAGCATATTGTCGGCCTCGAGGACCGCTACCCCGTCGATATACACGGAGGCAAAGCAGTCCAGGCCCTCGAAGACCAGGGTATCGGCGCATCCGTCCTCGTGCCGGTAGTCGAAGGTACGGCTCAGGCAGTAGGTGACGTTTTCATACGCCTGGGTCAGGAGGATATTCTCGCCCCGGAACAGCTCCGGGAGGATACCGGCGGCCTCGAGGTCGGTCTCAAGGGCTCCGGGGACTCTGGCGGGGATCTCCGTCATGTCCGCGCAGTCGGCGAAGGTCTTTGCGCGGCAGGGGTAGTTCGTGCCGTACGCGCCGCGCCAGACGCCATCTAAGGAAAAGGATTGTCTCATATTCACCTCGGATAAGGAATGCGGCATATTGCCTTGCCGTCAGAACAGGAAGAGGAAGGTGGCAGCGAAGGAGAGGAGGAGGCCGGCGAGGGTGATTTTATCGGGCTTTTCGTGGAAGAAGATCCAGCCTGCGACGGCGGACAGGACCACGGAGCCGCCCGTCACCATGGGATAGAGGACGGAAGCGGGGAGGTGGGCGGCGCTGGTCAGCTGGAGGGTATAGGACACGCCGTTGCAGAGGGCGTTGGCGGCGATGATCAGGGCGATGACGCCTTTCGACGCGGGGATCAGGCGGGCGCGTTCTGCTCCGGCAGGGACCTCCGTACCGGGTTCCGTCTTTTTCTGCCGCAGGGTGAGCACAGCCAGGCAGACCACGGAGATAATGCCGTTCATGAGGTTGCCGAGGCAGGCGTAGGAGGGGGCGTTGGCGGTGGCGAAGGACCAGAAGCCCTCGGTCTGGTGGGTTTTGGACACGATGGAGGCCAGGCCGTTGAGCACGAACACCGCCGCGCATAGGAGGGCGAACAGTCCCCCGCTCTTCCCCGCTTTCTTCCGGGCGAACACCGGGAAGACCATGGAAACGGTCAGCAGGACCAGCCCCGCCACCCGGAGGACGATCCGCCAGGGCTCGGCGCCGTCGAACTCCCCCAGCACGGACACGCCGAAGATATAGGGGAGCATCATGCCGCCCAGCATCAGAAACATCATGAAGACGGACATATCGCCGAGGGCCATGATCTTGAAGCCGATGAGGGTATAGGCGCAGGACAGGGAGGCCATCACCGCGCCCAGCAGCAGGGAGAAGGGCGTGAAGCGGAATCCTCCCGTCAGGCAGGCGATGACGAAGGTGATGGCGGCGGAGGCGAATCCGCAGGCGGCGGCGAAAATCAGGGAGGCTTTTGCTCCGTCCCCACGTCTCTGCCCGTAGGCTTTATTGGTGGAGAACTGCAGGGCCAGCAGCACCACGGCCGCCAGAATGAAAAGATAATACTGCATAACACAAAAACCGGGCACCCGGCGGGGAATGCGGTGAATCTCCGTCGGATGCCGCGCCTTTATCCGATTATTTGAGCCCCAGGCTGGTCAGGTAGTCGTAGCTCTTCTTCAGGCAGAGGAAGGGGTCCTCGCCGTTGCAGTTGTCCTGCTCCACGTAGCCGAACTCCGTGCCGGCTTTCAGGAAGGCTTCCACGATCTTCTCAAAGTCGAGGACGTTGCCGCCGCCGACCCAGGACATCTTCTTCTCGCCGTCCTCCGTCAGGAACATATCCTTGAAGTGGATCACGGGCAGACGTCCGGCCAGGCGCTCGATCTCGGGCACCACGTCATAGCCGCCGTATTTCACCCAGTAGGTGTCGAGGGTAAAGCCCATCTGCGCGGGGGTGAAGTCGTCGGAGAGATGGAACATGACCGGGCGGCCGTCCTCCATGAGGGTCTCGTACTCGCCGCTGTGGTTATGGTACTTGAACTTCATGCCGGCCGCTGCGATCTTGTCCACGGCGGGGATCAGCTTCGGGTTGTCCCGGAATTCGGCATACTTCGAAGCGCCGCCGGGCATGGAGCCGAGCCCGATGTACTTACAGCCGAAGGTCTTGTGCTCCTCGATGACCTTTTCCGTGTCGTTCAGAACCCGGTTGAAATCGAAGTGGGTGATGCCGCAGGTGAGGCCGTTCTTCTTCAGCTCGTCCCGAAGCCACTCCGCCTCGTAGGGGCAGGTTCCGGACACCTGAACGGAGGTATAGCCGATGTCGGCCACCTTTTTCAGGGTTTCGGAGAAGTCGTCCAGGTTCCGGCAGAAGTCCCGGAGGGTATAAAGCTGCGCGCCGATGATCATGAGAATAATCTCCTTTGCATGCGGATGGATTTGCCCTTATTATCCGATATTTGCCCCGCTTTGTCAAGGGGATTGTGTGAATTTGCACAGAAAATCCCCGCCCGCCGATTGACAGGGGGCCTTTTCTCTGCTATACTGACGGCGGAATAACAGACGAAAAGGAGAGCGCCATGAAAACGAAATACGGCTTCAACATGCTCTGGATGTACGCGGGAGGGCGGGGACGGACCCCGGAGGAGCCGAACGAGCGCGAGCTGGACTTCATCGCGGAGGAGGGCTTCAACTTCATCCGCATCCCCACGGACTACCACTTCTGGACGGACGGATTCGACTACTTCCATCCGGACGAAAAGATCATCGCCTACTTTGACCGCTACATCGAGGCCTGCAATTCCAGAGGGCTCCATGTCTGCCTGAACCTCCACAGGGCGCCGGGCTACTGCATCAACTGGCCGGAGCGGGAAAAGCACAACCTCTGGCGGGATGAGGAGGCGCAGGAGGGCTTCCTGTTCCTCTGGAAAATGTTTGCCGAACGGTACAAGGGCATCTCCTCCGAGAAGCTGAGCTTCGATCTGGTGAACGAGCCCTGCTCCATCGGCGAGACCCACCCCTGCACCCGGGACGACCACGAAAAGGTGATCCGCATGACGGTGGACGCCATCCGCGAAGTGGACCCGGAACGGGAAATCGTCATCGACGGT
>CACWLT010000212.1 GCA_902761695.1 uncultured Ruminococcus sp. | reverse complement strand
CCCCCATGCAGACCGCGGACCCCGAGCCCCTGCCCGCCGAAACCGCCCCGCCGGAAACCGCCGCGGAAACCGCCGCCCCGGAGACGGAAGCGCCTCCCCCGGCGGATCCCCCGAAGGTCAAGGGCAATTTCAAAGTTTCCGTCTATGACTTCGACGAGAGCGCCAAATCCGCCCATCAGGTGGCACCGGGGGAGGTCTACGGCGTCCGCTGCCGGGTGACGGCCCCCTTCGACCGCTTCACCTACTGCGTCCCCACCTGGACCCGGACCGATTCGTCGGCGACCCTGGCTCTCTACGTCTGGAGCGACGATTTCGATTCCATGCTGGCCGCGGGACCCGTGGTCAGTAAGCGATTCGAGAATCTCCGGGACTGCGCCGACGACACCGTGACCTTTGACGAGATGCCCGCCGGGGACTACCTCTTCGCCATCCAGGACACCGAGGGTCCCGCCGGCACATGGGTCTTCCCGGGCAGCGTGTCGGGGGGCTTCATCTTCAACAGCGGCCTCTTTACGGAGGGGGACCTGCAATTGGACATCGGCTTCACCGAAAAGACCGACCGATATTTTGAGGAGGTTGAGCAAATGAACGAGATCGACGGCAAGCACACCGCCCCGGCCGAATACGTGACCCCGGCGGACCACATCCTGAACACCCGGGACGCCATGCCCGACACCTGGGCCGCCGTGGACGGACTGGGCCGCACCGTCTCCATGCACGAGCAGGCGGGGGACGTGAAGGAGGACAAGATCGTCGCCATGTTCTACTGGGACTGGCACAACACCGACGACGGCGCGCCCCTCAACGTGACGGAGTTCATGAGGGAGCACCCGGAGATCAAAAACGACTATGACAGCGAATACTGGCCGAAGGGTGCGACCCGCTATTTCTGGGACGAGCCCGTCTACGGCTACTACCTCACCACGGACGAATGGGTGATCCGCCGTCAGGCCGAGCTTCTGGCCGCCGCGGGCGTGGACGTGATCTTCATGGACAACACCAACGGCACCTTCACCTGGCGCAACAGCTACCTCAAGATCTATGAGGTCTTTGAAAAGGCCCGGCAGGACGGCGTGAACGTGCCGAAGATCTCCTTCATGCTGCCCTTCTCCGCCGGAGAGGACACCGCTGTTCAGCTGAAGTCCCTCTATCAGGACATCTACCGCCCGGGCCGCTATCAGGATCTCTGGTTCTATCTGGACGGCAAGCCCATGGTCATGGCCTACCGCGCCTCCCTCACCAACCGCCGGAAAGATCCCCTGGAGGAGGAGATCTGGAACTTCTTCACCTTCCGCGCCGGAGAGCCGGTCTACAACGCCAAGGACTACGCCGCCTCCCGGGAGGGCAATGAGCGCTGGGGATGGCTCTCCACCACACCCCAGGCCCTGTATTACAGCGCGGCGGATCCCGATCACATCGAGATGACCACCGTCGGCGTGGCCCACAACTGGTCGGCGGAAAAGGGCCTCACCGCCATGAACGGCGAGAACATCTTCGGCCGTCATTATACGACAAACGGCTACGACGAGCGCGAGGACGCCAAGCTCCGGGGCGCGAATTTCGCCGAGCAGTGGGAATACGCCATCGCGAAGGATCCCCGCATCGTCTTCGTCACCGGCTGGAACGAGTGGAACGCGGGACGGTACGAATCCTGGCCGCCCACCGCCGCCGCCGTGAAGAACGCCTTCCCGGACGAGTTCGACGAGACCTACAGCCGGGACATCGAGCCCACCATGGGGGATCTGAAGGACCACTACTACTACCAGCTGGTGGATTACGTCCGCAAATTCAAGGGAGCGCGTCCCGTTCCCCTCGCCTCCGCTCCGAAGGCCGTCGACCTGAACGCCGATCCCGCCTCGGAATGGGCGGACGTGGGACCGCAGTTCATCGCCTATCCGGGCAACACCGGGGACCGTGACGCGGCCGCATACGGAGGCGTGCGCCTGACCGACACCACGGGCCGCAACGACATCACGGGAGCCAAGGTCGCCCGGGACGGGGAGAATTATTACTTCCTGGCAGAATGCGCCGCCGACATCACCCCTCACACCGACGAAAACTGGATGCGCCTCCTCATCGACACCACCGGCACGTACGACGGCTGGGAGAGCTTCAACTTCATCGTCAACCGGACCTCTCCCTCGGACAGCAAGGCGGTTCTCGAGCGCTTCACCGGAGAAGGCTTCGGGACGGAGACGGTCGCAGAGATCGATTACAAGGTGAGCGGCCGGTATCTCGTTCTGAAAATTCCCGCCTCCCTGCTGGGGCTTTCCGGGACGGAGGGCGAGCTTCAGTTCAAATGGACCGACAACGTGGCGGACGGCGACATCATGAACGTCTACATTCACGGCGACGCCGCCCCCGCCGGGAGATTCAAGTTCGTCTACAGAGTGAAGTAAGGGAGGGGAAAATGGCAGTCTTTACCACATCCAAGGAGCAGGCAAGCGGCATCGCTCTCGGCGGCATCGGCACGGGGACCGTGGAGCTGTGGCCGGACGGGGAGTTCCACCAGTGGCAGATCGCCAACGAGCCCCGCTGGGCCCGCCGCTGCTGGGAGGAACCTGCCGACGACGGGGAAGGCGAAACCGGAGCCCTCTCCTTCTGGATCCGGACAGATTCCGGCGACGGCGCTCCCCTTGTGCGGAAGCTGGGCATGAAAACCGCGCCCGAGGACTTCACCTACCGGATGTTCCCCTGGAACAAGCCCGTGGAGCGCATCGTGTTCGACGGCCGCTTCCCCGTCTGCGATCTGGACTACGAAGACAGCGCGCTCCCGGTCTTCGTCCATATGCGGGCCACCGCCCCCTTCGTCCCCCACAACACCGCCGACAGCGCGACCCCCGGCTTCTATCTGGACTTCACCCTTTCCAATCCCACCGGCAAGCCCCTGACCGTCAGCCTGCTCTCCTCCCTTGAGCCCTCCTTCATGAGCGGCCGGGAGACGGAGAACGAGCTTTACCGGGACGGCGGACGGGTGGGCGTCCATCTCACCTCCCCCCGCCTCATGCCCTGGGACGACGGCTTTCAGGATCCGGGCCGGGGATCCCTGTGCCTGTCCGCGGAGGGCGGGGAGCTCTCGGTGATTGCCGCCGATTATTTCCGCTTCCTCCGGGAGTATGTGGCGTCCTCCGCTCTGGGCGTCTCCCAGGAATCCTTCCTGTTCGGCTTCCGCAAAACCGGGACCCTGCCCGACACGGACGCCGGATCCCGCCCCGCCCCCGTCCCGGACTGCGTCTCCGATCTGAAGGACGAGGCCCTGGACCGCATCATCCGGGAGCTGACCGCGTACCCCTTCGCCCGTTCCCTGCTCCACCGGGTGCGCGCCGTCCATCCCGCCTTTCCCGGAACCCGGGAGGAGAAGGAGACCTTCCTCAACGCCTGCCGGTCATCCATGGACCGCATGGGCTCCGCTTTCGGCTCCTGCGCCCTGTGCAGCAAAATCACTCTGGCCCCGGGGGAGACCGCCTCCGTCCGCTTCATCCTGTCCTGGTACTTCCCCAATCATTACGGCGCGTACCACGACCGCCTGGGCCACTGGTACGAAAACCGCTTTGCCGACGCGAGAGAGGTCAACCGCCATCTGGCCGCCCGCAGAGAGGACATCGCGGATAAGGCCGCCGCCTTCGCCGATCTTTTGTACAAGACCAGCCTGCCCGCCTTCTATCCCGAAGCCTGGAGCGGGCATCTCTCCACAATCATAAAGGATTCCTGGTACCTGAAAAGCGGACGCTTCGGCCTCTGGGAGGGTCTGGGCTACTGCGGCTTCCACACCACGGACATCACCTATCAGGCATCCTTCGGACTGCTGGCCCTCTTCCCCGACCTGCAGACGGGACAGATGGAAATGGGCGCGGCGTTCCAGCGGGAGGACGGACGGGTCCACCACTGCTTCTACCCCGACCTCTCCCACGTGGACGGCGGTTTCGACCGGGTGGACATGAACCCCCAGTTCGTCCTCATGGTCTGCCGGGATTACCTCTACACCGGCGACCGGGAGGTTCTGAAGCGGCTCTGGCTCCCCGTACAGAAGGCCATGGACTGCTCCCTGCTTCTCGACGCAGACGGGGACGGCCTGCCCGACACGGACACGAAGCGCAACACCTACGACGCCTGGAACTTCTCCGGCACCCCCGCCTATATCTCCGTCCTGTGGCTCTCCGCCCTGAAAGCCGCCGCAAAAATCGCCGCCGTTCTGGGGGATGAGGACCGGCGGACGGAATGGGAGAGCCTGCTCGAGAAGGGACTTTGCTCCCTGGAAGCCCGCCTCTGGAACGGGTCCTACTACAATCTCTGGCGGCGGGACGATCCGGACGGCTCCTCCGTGACGGACGAGGCCCTGATGACGGATCAGATCAGCGGGGAGTGGTTCCTGCGCATGGCCGGCATCGGAGGAAACCTCCCGGACGAGCGGGTGAAATCCGTGCTGGAGGCGGTATTCGCCCACAACTACACCCCGGACGGCGGCCTTGTCAACGTCTCCTGCCTCCCGGGCCGCGCCGTCACCCTCCAGACCTTTGAGAACTGTCAGGCGGAGGCCAACTGGACCGGGATCGGCTACACCATAGCGGCCCTGGCTCTGTCCGTGGGCATGAAGGATCAGGCGGACGCCCTGGTCAGAACCATCCACGAGAACCAGGCCCGCTTCGGCAAGCTCTGGGAGCACTGGGAATGCGGCTTCCGCTACACCCGCCCCCTGTCCTCCTGGACCACCATGACCGCGGCCTCCGGTCTCTCTGTGGACGCCGAGGAAAAGGTCATCCGGTTCAGCCCCGCCCCCGTCTCCGGTGAGGAGGAGCTGACCGTCCCCTTCTTCACCTGTGCCTGCATGGGCACCGTCTCTTTCCGGCACAGCGCCTGCACCCTCACCGTGACGGACGGCTCCACGGACGGCTGGCGCATCGAGCTCCCCACCGGCATGACCCTCGCGGTCGAAAGAGCCTGAAAATCCGGGAATTCTCCCAGACAAAAACAGAACGCGGTTATCCTTCCCGGGACAGCCGTGTTCTTTCCGTTATTCTCTTTTTGTCCGATACTATTCTCATCCAAAAAGGAAATATGATAAAGGCGCGAAAAACAGTACCCGAATCAATGCGCTGTACGCTACCCCGTGCTACACTTTGAGAAGGAAGCTGCACCAGTTTATTTGTAAAGTTCTTGCCGAGCAGCTTGCTGCTCCGGGCTTCCCTTTCAAGAAGCCGCGTAACCCCTTAGAA
>CACWLT010000211.1 GCA_902761695.1 uncultured Ruminococcus sp. | reverse complement strand
CGCCGAGGATCTTCCGCAGAGCCGCCTGCATGAGGTGGGCTGCGGTGTGGTTGCGCCGGATGTCGTTCCGGTTGTCCGCGTCGATGGCCGCCGTCACGGTGTCGCCCACCTTCAGCACGCCGTTCTGCACCGTGGCGTGATGGAGGAAAATGCCGTCGGTCTTTTTGGTGTCCTCCACGGTCAGAAGGAGCTTTTCGCCGGAGAGGGTGCCCCGGTCGCCCACCTGACCGCCGCTCTCGCCGTAGAAGGGCGTCTTGTCGAGAACGATCATGCACTCGCCCTCGGAGACCTCGTCCTCCGGCCCTTCTTCCGTGAGGATGGCCAGAACCTTCGCCTCGGCGGTGTTTTCAGTATATCCGAGGAATTCCGTCGCCGGCAGGGAGGCCAGGGCGGTCTTGTCGGTGCCGGCCCATCCGGAGATGTTGGCGCGGGCGGCTCTCGCTCTTTCCCGCTGTTCCTTCATCAGCTCGGCGAAACGGGCGTCGTCCAGCTCGAGTCCCGCTTCCTCCGCGATCTCCCGGGTCAGATCCACCGGGAATCCGTAGGTGTCGTAGAGACGGAAGGTGTCATCGCCGGAAAGCAGGGCCTTGCCCGCGGCCTTCGCGTTGGCAACCAGCTCGTTCAGCTTCGCCAGGCCCGCGTCGATGGTGGCGTTGAAGCGGTCCTCTTCCATGGACATGACCTTCTTGATATAGTCGGCCTTTTCACCCAGCTCGGGATAGCCCGCCACGTTCTCCGCGATCACCACGTCGCAGACCTCGGTGAGAAATTCCCGGTCGATGCCCAGGAGCTTGCCGTGACGGGCCGCTCTTCTGAGGATCCGCCGCAGCACGTAGCCCCGGCCCTCGTTGGAGGGGATCACGCCGTCGGAGATCATGAAGGTGGCGCCCCGCACGTGGTCTGTGACGACGCGGATGGAGATGTCCCGCTCCTTGTCCTCCCCATAAGGCTTGCCGGAGATTTCCACAACCTTGTCGAGGATCTTGCGGACGCCGTCCACCTCGAACATGTTGTCCACGCCCTGCATGACGCAGGCCAGACGCTCCAGGCCCATGCCGGTGTCGATGTTCTTGTGCTCCAGCTCCGTGTAGGTGCCGTCGCCCATGTTATTGAACTGGGAGAAGACGTTGTTCCAGATTTCCATGTACCGGTCGCAGTCACAGCCGGGCCTGCAGTCGGGCTTGCCGCAGCCGTACTTCTCGCCCCGGTCGAAGTAGATCTCGGAGCAGGGGCCGCAGGGGCCGGTGCCGTGCTCCCAGAAGTTGTCCTCCTTGCCCAGCCGCGTGATGCGCTCCGCCGGCACGCCGATGACCTTGTTCCACAGCTCGAAGGCCTCGTCGTCTTCTTCGTAGACGGAGGGGAACAGCTTTTCCTCGGGGATGGCCAGGGTCACGGTCAGAAATTCCCATGCCCACGGAATCGCCTCGTTCTTGAAGTAGTCCCCGAAGGAGAAGTTGCCCAGCATCTCAAAGAAGGTGCCGTGACGGGCGGTGTGGCCCACGCGCTCCAAGTCGGGCGTCCGGATGCACTTCTGGCAGGTGCAGACGCGGTGACGGGGCGGCTCCACCTCGCCGGTGAAGAACTTCTTCATGGGGGCCATGCCGGAGTTGATGAGCAGGAGGGATTTGTCCCCCTGGGGGATCAGCGGGAAGGAAGGGAGTCTCAGATGTCCCTTGGATTCAAAAAACGAGAGGAATTTTTCTCTCAGGTCGTTGACCGAAGTCCATTCCATACAGGCGTCGCTCCTTGTGTTCTATCTAAAATAAAAAGTTTTCCGAATATTCATTATACCACGCCCGGCGGCGGATTGCAAGAGGAAAGGCGGAATTGGAGAAAAACCGGACCATTGTTCCGAAAAAACGCCCCGCTCCCGGATCTCTCCGGACAAGCGGGGCAGAAAGGGCAGGGGAGTATCAGATTTCAGCATTCAAAATTCGGGGCTCTACGTCGGCGAGGACGGTGCCCTCTCTGTAGGAGCCGATGCCGGACGCGCGGACGTCCTCGATGAACCGCTCCGCTGCCTCCCGGCGTCCTTCCGCATCGGCCGGGGTGTGGGCCAGACGCACGTAACGGACGGACAGACGCAGCTTCTTCACCCGCTCGAGGATCGTGTCGTCGTCAGCAAGACGCTCCGCTTCGTCGAAGATGGGCTCCGATGCGTCGAGGAATTCGTCCGACAGATAGGGCTGGCGGGGACCGTCGTAGATGTGTACATGCACGTCCTCCGTCACACCGGCGTGGAGCAGGTCGAACCACTCCCGCACCGCCGGAGCCGCCATGCCGAAGTATCCGGCCAGGAACTCGTTGACGAGCCGCTCGGGATCCAGCTCCGGGTTCCACAGCAGCTTGGCCAGTACGTACTGGCGCAGGGGATTCAGCTCCCCGTGGTCCCGGACGGAGTTCTCCCCCTCCTCGAAAATGCCCGTGACGCCGTGGCGGATGAAGTAGCGGATGTTGGGCGCGAGGACCTTGAAGTCCGGGAAGGGCTGGATGGCGTGGGCGAAGTTGGCCGTATAGTCCCAGATGTGCAGGCGGTTCGAAATGGCGGACCAGCCCTCCAGATCCGCCGTGAAGGAGCCCTGCCCGCCCTCGGTGCCGGAGAGGGAGCAGGATTCCAGCGGATGGCCGAAGCAGCACTCGATGGAGCACAGCCGGACGATGACGTTATGGCGCGGCTTGGTGATCTTCGGCGGCTTCCGGGTGTACTGATAGGCCAGGGTGTCCACCGCCACATGGGGATAGTCCGCCTCGATGTCCTCCGCGATGGCGTTGACGAAGCGCAGCAGGGTCCCGGCATGGCTCCCCTCCTCCTCATCCACCGCCCGGCACTTCTCGCACTGGCAGTAGATGAAGTTGTCGTTCTGGGAGACGGAGATGATGTCCGCGTCGGGGCGGGAGGCCAGGATGCGGCGGACGTTCTTCTTGGCGATGGCCAGTACCTCCGGATTGGTCAGACAGGGCTGGGCATAGCCGTTCTGCCGGACGCCGTTTCCGTTTTCGTCGATCCGGAGGGCGAAGTATTCCGGATGGCTCTCAAAGTACTCCTCCGGCGGGACCAGCTCCTGCATGGTGTGGACGAACCGGGCGTAGGTGACCTTGCCTCCCTCAGCAGGCCCCAGCTGTCCGCTTTCGGCGTTGCAGCGGTTCCGGGAATAGAAGGCTCCGTCGTTGTAGTTCAGCATGTAGGGATCCCGAAACTCCAGCGGCGGGATGAACCGCTCGTCCAGTTCCGGCAGGGTCAGGCAGGCCCGCTTCGGGATGAAGGAGTCCTCGGCGGTGAACCAGCGGCAGCCCAGATGCTCGTCCAGCAGCTGATAGACGGCGTAGAGCGCGCCCCGCACGTCGGATCCGGCCAGAACAAGGGTCTTCCCCACGGTCTTCAGCCAGACGCCCTCGGTCCCCAGCCCGGCGATGTCCACGCCGCAGTCCAGGGCGTCGAAATGGGCGTTCTTCCCGATGATGATCTCACATTCGGTCTGCCGGTCGGTGTCAAAAGCGATGGGAAAGTCCGCCCCGGAGATCTCCCCGAGGAAGCGCTTCAGCTCCTCCGCCGCGTGAAAGACGGAGGGGGAGGGATCCTTTGCGATCACGATGCGGTAGGCGGTTTTTCTGCGTTCGGCAAGTGTCAGCATATTGTCCTCCTTGCGGATGAGTTGATAAGGATGTCCTTTTTGTTCATTGTACCATACATGGCCGGAGAATGCAAGCGCGCTTTTGTGCTGAATGCGGAGATTTCCGCACGAGCATGGAATCCGCCCGATCCGGCTCTTGCAAAGGAGCGGAGGCTGTGATATAATACAAAAGGAACCTATCTATTCTGAAAACCGGGAGAAACAAATGAAACGTCTTTTGACCATCCTGCTGACGGCGGCCATGTTGCTGCCCTCCGCGGCGGCTCTGACCGGATGCAGCTCCGGCAGCTCCGACAACACCAACACCGACGCTCCCGCGTCAGTCGCCGGGACTGTAACCGAGGGCGAACCCGGGGCGGATTCCGAGCCCGAGGAAACTGCGGGACGTGTGGCGGCCGATCTGCCCGCGCGGGACTTCGGCGGCGCGGAGATGAACTTCTACGGGCGGATCTATTCCGGCGCCTGGTCCGCCATCGATATTGCCGTACACGAGCAGAACGGCGAGCACATCAACGACGCCCTCTTCCAGCGGACCGTCTACATCGAGGACACCTACAATGTTGTCCTGACGCCCGTGGAGAGCGGGGACAGCGGCATCACAAACGCCGTCCAGAACGCGGTCAAGGCGGGGGATACCTCCTGGCAGGCCGCCGTTGGCGACGTGTATGACTCCGGCTCTCTGGCCTCCTCCGGCGCGCTGTACGACCTGAATCAGGTGGAGAACCTGGATCTCTCCGCCCGCTGGTGGACCCAGATGCTGAACAATTCTCTTTCCATCGGTCATAAGCTCTACTACGCCACCGGCGATATCTTCATCATCGACAACAAGGCCACCCGCGTCTTCTTCTTCAACAAGGATCTGGTCCGCAACGTGGGTCTCGAGGATCCCTACACCCTCGTGAAGGAGAACCGCTGGACCGTGGAGACCTACGCCGCCATGAACGAGGCCGTGAAGAGCGACCTGGACGGCGACGGCGTCATGAACCGCAAGTACGACCGCTTCGGCACCATGGCTCAGCCCACGCTGGGATGCGTGCTGTACTTCGCTTCCGGCAACCTGCTGGCGGGCAAGAACGCGGACGACATCCCCGAGATGACCTGCATGACCCCCGAGGCCATCGACGTCATGACGGGCATCGCCTCCCACATCGGCGGCAGCGAGTCCATCTCCCTGTCCGGCGAGACCACGGTGAACGGCTCCTATCCGGACAATCTGGTGTACTTCCAGGAGGGCCGGGTGCTCTTCGCGCCGGAGGTTTTGCTCCATATCGAGACCATGCGGGACTGCGAGGTGGACATCGGCATTCTGCCCGCCCCCAAGTACACGGAGGCCCAGGATAAGTTCTACTGCTACGCCGACGGCTGGTGCGTCAACGTGGCGTCCATCCCCGTGACCAATCCGAACCCCGGGGACATCGCCTTCATCATGGAGGCCATGGCGGCGGATTCCCTGAACAACCTGACCCCGGCCTACTACGAGATCTGCCTGACGGAAAAGTACGTCCGCGACCCGGAGTCCGTGGAGATGCTGGATCTGATCCTCTCCAGCGTGGTGATGGACAACGCCAACATCTTCTCCTGGGGCGGCGTGGAGGACACCGTGGC
>CACWLT010000210.1 GCA_902761695.1 uncultured Ruminococcus sp. | reverse complement strand
ACAAAACCTTCAGCGCGGCCAGGGTCTCGGGCGTGTCGCACCAGCTTTCAAACCGCAGGGTCCCCCGCACGCCGTGGGTGGATACCGCCTTGCCGCATTCCAGATATTTCTGCTTTGCCATAGCTTCCTCGTCAATGCCATAATTTTCCTTTTACATTATATCATAAAAAACGCCCCTATGCAACGGATCGGGCAAAAACGGCGGCAGGAGATCCCTATATTTTCCGGGAACTTTTTGCGGAATCCGGACGTCTAACGCACAAAGGAACCAAACCGGAGGATTTCTCATGAAACATACGAAAACAAACCGAATTCTGACCGCCTGCCTCGCGTCCGCCCTGCTGCTGGCCTCCTGCGCGTCCCCCGCCGGGACCGGGGATGATCCCGCTGTCGAAACCGGCACCCTGACCGCTCCGATTCCCCTGGCTGCCGCCGCAAAGGACCCCGTGGGAGCCGAAGCGGACGCCCGGGTCACCGACGCCGTCACCGCCTTCTCGGAGCGCTTCTATAAGGAAGCCGCAAAGAACGCGGAGGGCAACATGGTCCTCTCCCCCCTGTCCCTCTATTACGCCCTCTCCCTCACGGCCAACGGCGCGCTGGGAGACACGAAGGCCGACTTTGAAAAGGCCCTGGGCATGGATACGGACGCGCTGAACGAATACCTCTACACCCTGACGAACAATCTGGCCGCCACAGAGAACTCCACGGTGGACATCGCCAACTCCGTCTGGGGCAACGAAGGCGCCTTCACCCTCTCCCCGGATTTTCAGAAGATCGCAGAAAACTACTACGCCGCCGAGGCCGAATCCCTGCCCTTCGACGCGGAAGCCCTCGCCCGGATCAACGGCTGGGTCAGCGATAAGACCGACGGCATGATCCCCACCCTGCTGGACGAGCTGGATCCCGAGGCGGTGCTGGTGCTGGTGAACGCGGTGCTCTTCGACGGCGTCTGGCAGGAGGAATACGAGGAGGACGACATCGCCGAGGGAACCTTCACCACGCCCGGAGGAGACGTGCGCGCGGACTTCCTCTATTCCACGGAATACGGCTATTTCGAGACTCCCGGCGGCGTCGGCTTCTCGAAACCCTACAAGGACGGCTACCGGTTCGTGGCGGTGCTCCCGGACGGCGGAGCGGAGGCTTATGTCGCATCCATGGACCTGGACGGCATCCTGAAGGCCGCTTACGGCTCCTCCCGGAAGTGCGAGGTCTCCATCCCGAAGTTTGAATACGAGACCTCCCTCGGCCTGAACAGCGCCGTGGAAAGCCTGGGCCTGGGCCGGATCTTCACGGAACAGGCGGAGCTGGGCGGGCTGTCCGCGTCCGGTCAGAATGACCTCGCCGTATCGAGCATCCTCCAGAAGGCCAAAATCATCCTGAATGAGCACGGCACCAAAGCCGCAGCCGCCACCGGCATGGTCTTCAACACCACCGCCTTCATGCCCGATCCCACCCCCACCGTCTACCTGGACCACCCCTTCCTCTTCATCATCGCCGACCCCGCCGGCATCCCCCTCTTCATCGGCACCGTGGAAAACCCGGCGGAGTAAGATCCGTCCCGGGGCGGGAAAACAAAAAACAGACGCCTGTTTGATGACGTCTGTTTTTCGGTTATTGAACGGAATATTGATCTGTTTCTGTGAGGAAACAAACTTATTTGATCTCGACTTCCGCGCCGGTAGCGGCGATCTTCGCCTTGAGGGCTTCCGCGTCTTCCTTGGAAACGCCTTCCTTGATGGTCTTGGGAGCGCCCTCGACGAGGTCCTTCGCTTCCTTCAGGCCCAGGCCGGTGATCTCGCGGATAACCTTGATAACGTCGAGCTTCTTCGCGCCGAAGGACTTCAGGACGACGTCGAACTCGGTCTTCTCTTCAACGGGAGCGGCAGCGGCGCCGGCACCGGCAACAGCCACGGGAGCAGCAGCGGAAACGCCGAACTCTTCCTCAACGGCCTTCACGAGGTCAGCCAGCTCGAGGATGGTGAGGGACTTGATTTCTTCAAGAATCGCAAGAGACTTTTCGGTTGCCATTTTAATTTCCTCCGTATATGAATGGTTTGTTTATAAAGTGATGAAACGGTTCCGGGACGTCCGGATTATTCGGCCGCGGGAGCTTCTTCCGCCGCGGGGGCTTCGCCTTCGTTCTCCTTGTCGATGATGGCCTGGAGCACATAAGCGAACTTGTACAGGGGGCTCTGGATGCTGCCGAGGAACTTCGCCACGAGGGTTTCCTTGTTCGGAATGGTGGCCAGCTCGTTCACGGTAGCGGCGTCCACGACCTTGCCTTCGAGAAGGCCGCCGCGGATCTCAAAGGTCTCGATCTTGTCCGCGTATTCCTTCAGGATTCTGGCGGGAGCGATCGGATCTTCGAAGCTGATGGCCAGGGCGTTCATGCCGTTCAGTTCGGACTTCAGTCCTTCGAAACCGGCGGATTCCGCTGCCTTGCCGATGAGCGTGTTCTTGATGACGGCATATTCAACGCCGGCTTCACGGAGCGCTTTGCGGAGCTGGGTGTCCTGGTCGACGGTGATGCCTTCGTACTTCACGAGCACGCCGGACGCCGCGCGGCCCATCTTATCCGCAAGGGCTTCCACAACTGCTTTCTTCTGCTCTAATACTTTCGCGCTGGGCATTTAAGTGTTTCCTCCTTATCAGGGTATGACAGGCACGAAAAAGGTCTTTCCCCCGTCCATGCGAGAAAAAGACCTTGAATGCGATTATTCAGGCGTCTCTCCTCGGCAGGGTGGCGGTGTCGCTTTTACGGTAACCTGCTGTCTTGGGTTCAACAACGATTGTTATTATACCACCGCTTCCCCCGGTTGTCAAGGGCTGCCGGGAAAGAAAAACGCCGGAATCCTTTCTTTTTTGCGGCCTTCCTTCCGTCATATCGCACAGAAGCGCACCGGGGGAGGTTCAGCGCAGAATCGTTCTTCCGCACTTCGGGCATCTCGCTTTGGAAAGCGGCCCGATCTCCCCGCAGAAGGGACAGACGAACTTCGGGTCCAGCGTTTCCCCCGCGTCCGCCACGTTCATCCGGGCCGGCCAGCGGAAGCCGGGAAGATAGAGCAGCGTGTCCCCTTCCTTGTAGGGAGCCTCCCGCTGGAAAATGTTGATCCGCTTTCCGTGGGTGACGCCCTCTTCCCGGAACAGGCGGAGCCGCATCGGCTTCTTCCCGCCCCGCTCCACCGTCAGATCCACCATCATCTGCTTTTCCGCGGCGGCACGGTTTCCGGTGTTCACTGTCTTGTACCCGCAGTCGATCCCCGTCACGGTCCCGACCCATCCCGGCCTCAGAAACCGGTGCAGGCCGAAGAGCACGCAGGACGCCGCCAGCACCCCCGCCATGATCCCAAGCGGCCCCGAGAACGGATGGCGCAGGCCGGAGAAATCCAGCCGGAAGCAGGCGAACGCCCCCGCCGCGATCAGCACCGCCGTCGGCAGAAGCCTCGTAAGCGCGAATTTAGTGTAATCCTCTCTGAAATCCCGGGGCAGCGCTCCGAAATCGGGCTTGTTCATGCCTTGTCCCCCTTGATTTTTTCAAAGTATTGTCTGGCGGCCTGTTCGGTCTTGTTCTCGCCGAATTCGTAGAAGCGTTTGTCGCGGAGATCGTCGGGGAGGTACTGCTGGCCGACCCAATGGCCGGGGTAGTCGTGGGGGTACTTATAGCCCCGGAACTGGGGACTTCTCAGGTGGAGGGGGATCTCGGCGCCCCGTCCGGCGTGGATCTCGCCCTCGGCGGCGGCATAGGCCTTATAGGCGGAGTTGGATTTCGGCGCGGTGGCCAGAATGACGGCGGCGTTGGCCAGGGGGATCCTCGCCTCGGGCAGCCCCAGCTCACGTGCCGCCTCCACGCAGGCTTTCACGATCACCGGAGCCATGGGATAGGCGGGACCGATGTCCTCCGAGGCGATGACCAGCAGGCGGCGGCAGGGAGAGATCAGATCCCCGCCCTCCAGCAGCCGCGCCAGATAGAACACCGCCGCGTCCGGATCCGATCCCCGGATGGATTTCTGCAGGCCGGAGAGCAGATCGTAATGGACGTCCCCGTCCCGGTCGAAGCTGCTCTGGCTCACGGAGGGGGTCAGCTGCCGCACCAGATCGAGGTCCACCCGGACATGGCCCTCCTCATCCTCCCCCGCGCCCACGGCGGCCTCCAGCATGGTGAGGGACCGGCGCACGTCCCCGCCCCCCGCCTCCGCCAGCGCCCGCACGGCCTCCGGGGTCACCTCCGCCTCCGGGAATTCCTTTCCGATCACGGTCCGGAGCCTCTCCGCGATGTCCGCCGCGTCCACATGTTTGAACTCAAAGACGGAACAGCGGGACAGGAGCGCGTCGTAGATATAGTAATAGGGGTTCTCCGTGGTGGAGGCAATGAGGGTGATGCGCCCGTCCTCCAGATACTCCAGAAGGGACTGCTGCTGCTTCTTGTTGAAGTACTGGATCTCGTCCAGATACAGAAGCACCCCGCCGATGCCCATCATGGTGCCGGTGTCCTTCGCCACGTCCCGGATATCGCTGAGGGAGGCGGTGGTGGCGTTGAGGCGGTGGAGGGTCTTGCCGCACCTTGCCGCGATGATGGAGGCCGCGGTGGTCTTGCCGCATCCGGGCGGGCCGAAGAAGATCATGGAGGGGATCACGCCTTTCGACACCATGCGCCGGAGGATCCCGTCCGGGCCGAAGAGATGGCGCTGGCCGACGATCCCGTCAAAATCTGTAGGACGGACACGGTCCGCCAGGGGAGAAAGTACGGACATAATCGGTGCCTTTCGTGCATAGAATTGGTTGAGAACACATATGACCGGAGGTTTGCCGTGGTCTGGAGGGAATTCCGGCTGGAGAAGAGCGGACGGCGGGGCTGGGACATCGCGCTGCCTCGTTTTGAGGACGAGGAGAAGCCCGAGAACGCGGAACGCATGAACCGCTTCTACGGGACGGCGGCCGCTGAGATGGAAAAGGCGGCGAATCTGGCGGTCGAGTCCGATGCCCGGCGCGTCCGCTACCGCTGCGAGACCGACGTCAGAATCCTGCCCCGATGCGACGGTCCCACGCCGTCGGAGGACTCCGTTTCGTCGGAAGGGAATACGGAAGATGCCGGGAAAAAGCGCCGCCTCCCCCGCCTCCTCCGCGGTAAAACGAAACGGGAAAAATCCCTCGTCTCGGAAAAGGGGCGGCCCGGCGACGTGCGGGTATCCCTCCGGCTGACTCTGGCGGTCTCGGGACAGTGGCCCCGAGAAAAAAACCTGATCCAGCTGTGGCGGGACGGGATCCTTCTGTCCTCCCGGGTATTATAGTACCCG
>CACWLT010000209.1 GCA_902761695.1 uncultured Ruminococcus sp. | reverse complement strand
CTGCTCGGCAAGAACTTTAATAATTTCCACTGGTGCAGCGCTCCTCTCAACGTGTAGCACGGGGTAACGTGCAGCGTATCTTTTCAGCTTCTTTTTTCACACTTCTTTGCAGGGTGTCTTTTTAGGCTGAGAATAGTATAAGTCCCGGAGGCGTTCCGGTTCGGAGTCAAAAAAAGAAAGGGTGGGTGAGGATCCATCCTTTCTTTGCGCCATGGGAAGAACGCGGGCGGCGTCACAGGGGGCGGCCGAAGAAGAAGCCATAGAGCACGATCCCCCAGCCGAAGAGGAGGGTGAACAGGCTGAAGGAGCGCACCAAACGGGTATACCGCTTTTCGGGATCGCCCCAGAGCATTCGGTCTTCCAGAAGCTCCACGACGTCCTCCTTCGTGGGGAAGAGCGGGAAGCCGGGGACACGGAAGGCGAACACCGGCCGGTCCAGGGTGTAGAGTACGGCCAGGGCAAAGAAAAGCAGATCGAACCAGAAGGCGATGTTGTGCTTCAGGAATCCGACCGCCAAGGCGGCAGCGGAGCCTGTTGCGGCCAGCGTGAGATAAAGGATTTTTTCCGCTTTTTTCATTGTCCGTCCTCCCGCAGAGAGCCGATGTATTCAACCGCGTATCCGGCTGTCCTTTGGCGGCATGCTCCCGCCTGAAAACAGAGACGATATCCTGCCTCATCGCGGGACGACGTCTCTGTTTTGTCCTTTATGCTTCGTCGGTACGCCCGTCAGAGGGAGATTTCCGCGTCCCGCCGGTGAACCAGACGCACCCTCCCGGTCAGGTACAGATCTCCCATCCGATCCGCCTCGACGGTCAGAAAACCGCCCGGCTCTTTCAGGGAAAGCGTGACCGGACCTTCCTTCGCCGCCAGATACGCGCCCACCGCCGTGGTGCCGCTGGCGCAGGACCGTTCCCAGCACAAGGTTCCCGCCGCCGGAACGTACACCAGTGGATCGAGGGTTCCCCGGTCCCGGTCAAGAAGCATGATGCCCAACGCGTCCGTGTGCAGGAGGAGGCACCAGTCGGAAATGACCGCCTCCGCGTCCTCCCGGGAAAGGCCGGATTCCGCGATCACGTGGCAGATGCCGTCGAAGCGGACCACGGGGCGGAGGGATCCGTCCGGAAAGGCAACCTCCCCGACGGATACGGGCTTCGGCATGCGCACCGTTCCCCGGACCGCATTCTCTTCCGGACAGGCGGACAGTTTAACCTCCACCGGATCTGCCGCGCCGGAGACAGAGACGCGGAGAGTCCCGGCGGAGATCCCTCTGTCAGCGGCCCACAGAGCTGCCGCGCTCATGGCGGCGTTTCCGCAGAATTCCCCGCCTGCCATGCGCAGACGGAGCCCTTTTTCATCGGCGGAGAGAAAGCCGACCTGCTCCGCCGCGGGCTCCAGCTCCATCAGGCGCGCGGCCACGGCAGGCTGATCGGCTGCGGGAACGGAGGTCTCCGCCAGGATGGTCATATTCCCCGTGGGATCGAGAAGCGCATATCGGATGTTCATCATTGATTGTAGTTTTTCAGAAACTGCTTCGTGCGCTCCTGCTTCGGATCGCCGAAAACCTCTTCCGGATGGCCCTCCTCCACGATGAAGCCCCGGTCCATGAAGATCACGCGGTTGCTGACGGCCCGGGCGAAGGGCATTTCATGGGTGACCACCACCATGGTCATGTGATCGTCCGCCAGCTGCCGGATGACCTTCAGCACCTCTCCCGTCAACTCGGGATCCAGGGCGCTGGTGGGCTCGTCGAAGAAGAGAATCTCGGGATCCAGGGCCAGGGCGCGCGCGATGGCCACCCGCTGCTGCTGACCGCCGGAGAGCTGATAGGGATAGGCGTTCTCCTTCCCCTCCAGGCCCATCTTCTTGAGCAGCTCCAATGCCCGCTCCCGCACCTCGTCCCGGTTCCTTCCCCTGAGGGCGGGGGGCTCGCAGATGTTCTTCATGACGGAATAGTGAGGAAAGAGATTGAAGCTCTGGAAGACCATCCCGAACAGGGTGCGGAAGCGGTTCAGATCGGCCTTCGGGGCATAGACGCCGTCGTTCACCGCGTACCGGCCGTCGTAGAGGATGTCCCCGCCGTCGGCTGTTTCCAGGAAAGAGGCGCACCGGAGCAGGGTGGATTTTCCCGATCCGGAAGGACCGATAATGGACACCACGTTGCCGGGCTCCACGGAAAGGGAGATATCTTTCAGCACGGCGGTTTCCCCGAAGGATTTGGAGAGCTTCCGGATCTCGAGGATGGCGGAGGTTTCTTTTTCATTATTCACTGGCATACCGGCATCCTCACTTGTAGTAATTGAGGCGTTTTTCGATCCTGCCCATCAGACGGTCCACGATCAGGTTGAAGAGATAGTAGAACACGCCCGCCACAATGAAGGGCATGAAGCTGGTCTGGGAGTTGGCGATCTGCTTGCCGATGGTGAACATCTCCTGATACGATACGGTGAACGCCATGGAGGTGTCCTTCACCAGCGTCACCACCTCGTTCGTTACGCTGGGCATGATCCGCTTGACGACCTGGGGCAGGATGATGCGCATGAAGGTCTGGAAGCGGGTATACCCCAGGACCTCCGCCGCCTCGTACTGCCCCACGGGGATGGATTCGATCCCGCCCCGGTAGATCTCCGCGAAGTACGCCGCGTAATTGATGGAGAAGGCGATCACCACCGGAATCAGCTTGTTGCGGGACACCCCGGCGCCGAAGAGGTAATAGGGCCCGTAGGTCACGGCCAGAAGCTGCAGCATCAGGGGCGTGCCGCGCAGGATGGTGATGAAGAACCGCGTGATCCAGGAGACGACCCTGTTTTTGCTCATGCGCAGCAGGGCCACGATCATCCCCAGCGGCAGGGAGAACAGCAGCGTCAGAAAGAAGATGGCGCATGTTTTCCCCAGCCCTTCGCTCATCTTCAGGATCATTGTCATCAGGGACATGGAAACACCTCGTGTACTCCGTGAGATACGGGACGGCCCCCGGGCTCAGCCGTGCTGAAGGGACTGATCCCGGGGAAGGACGCCGGTAAAGGGATGAGGGCCTCAGTCGTTCAGAAGCAGCAGGTTGTTGACCACGTCGGGGTACTTCTCCGCGATCTGCGCGTAGGTGCCGTTCGCTACCAGCGCGGCCACGGCATCCTCAACCGCCTTGCAGAGCGCCGCGTCGCCGGAACGGAAGGCAATGCCGTACTGCTCCGCGCCGAGCTGCTCGTCGATGATCTTGTAGCCTGCATTTGCGGCCGCATAGCTGGCGGCTACGGGCAGGTCCACGAAGACGGCGTCCACCGCTCCGCCGGCCAGTTCCGTGAAGCACTTGAGGAAGCTGTCACAGGTGACGACGCCGGAGAAGGTCGCGGCCAGATCCGCCAGATCCCCGTTCAGAAGGACTTCGCCGGAGGTACCCAGCTGCACGGCAACCTGCTTTCCCGCCAGATCTGCGGAGGAGGCGAAACCGCTGTCCTCCTTGACCACCAGCACCTGGGTGTTGTCGTAATAGGGAGCGGAAATCACGTAGCCCGCCTCCTTCATGCTGTCCAGTATGGTCATGCCGGACCACACGCAGTCGCATTCGAGGGAATCCAGCTGGACGAGCTTTTCGTCCCAGTTTACGCCGAAAATGGTCAGTTCCCAGCCGAGATAGTCGCAGACGGCCTGACAGACCTCCACGTCGAAGCCCGTGTAATTGCCGTCGTCACCCAGATAGCTGAAGGGCGGGTATTCGGGGTCGATCCCCATAATGAAGCTTGTCCTGCCCTCCACGGAAGAGGAGCCCGTTTTCCCGGAGGAGGAGCTGCCGCAGGAGACCAGCAGAGCCGTCATAAGCGCTGCCAGAAGAAGAGCCGTGATTCTTTTCATGGTATACCTCCATAAAATCTGCCGCGCCGATCTCCTCCCCTCCGCATTCCACAGCCGTGAAGGCCCCGGGACGACGGATCCGGATGAGATTTTTGTGCGGTTTTTGCTGGATAACGTGTTTTTATATGATACCACACTAATTCACTAAAGCAACAGGAGAATGAATCTTTTTTCATTTTGTTTACATTTTATTCACTGCTGCGGGACGGGCACTGACAGGGGCGGCAGGAGCGAAATGAGGGGAGGCCCCTTGCCATCAACCATTGAATGTGGTATAATCCATTCCGGGACAATACGGCGGCGGAGAATACGGGGAAGGACGGACGCATCCGGGAGCCGCAGAGAAAGGGGAGAGGACTGTGAAAATCGCCTGTGTGGGAGACAACTGCATCGATTACTACCGGGAGACGGGAAAAATGTATCCCGGCGGGAATGCCGTCAACGTGGCGGGGTACATCCGCCGACTGGGGGAGGAATCCGCCTACATCGGCCCGGTGGGCGACGACACCTTCGGCAGAGCCATCACGGAGGCGCTCATGAAAAAGGGCGTGGACGTCAGCCATGTGCGCCTGGAAGATGGAAGCACGGCCGTGAGCTATGTGGCCGTTGTGAACGGGGAGCGGGTGTTCACCGGATTCGAGGAGGGCGTCATGGCGGATTTCCGGCCCGGGGAGGACGACATCGACTTCATCTGCACCCACGATCTGGCTGTGGCGGGGGTATGGGGCCATGCGGAATCCGCGCTGCCCGCGATCCGGGAGAGGGGGATTCCCACGGCTTACGACGCCTCCGAGGATCCCTTCGGACCCACCGCGCAGTCGGCCCTGCCCCACAGCGTCCTGTTCTTCTTCTCGGCCGGGGACGCCGGGGAGGAGGAGCTGCGGGAAAAGCTGCGGGCTCTCCATAAAGGAGGCGCCGAAACGGTGATCGCAACCCGGGGCGGTCTGGGCAGCATGGCCTACGACGGCAGGGATTTTTATACGGAGGGCATCGTGCCCGTGGAGGTGGTGGACACCATGGGGGCCGGGGACAGCTACATCGCGGGCTTTGCGGTCGCCTGGCTCAGGGGACTGCCAATCCGGGACTGCATGCGGGCCGGGGCGGAAAACGCGGCCGTGACCATCGGATACAGCGGCGCGTGATACTGATCTCAAGCTAAAAGGGGAAACGCGGCTTCTTGAAAGAAGCCTGGCAAGAACTTTTAAAAATACACTGGTGTAGCTTCCTTCTCAAAGTGCAGCACGGGGTAATGTACAGCGCATCGTTTTTCGTTCTTCTTTTTCATGCGCCTTGGTCAGATTTCCATTTTAGGCTGAGATTAGTATGAGATGTTTCCCGGTGAAAAAACACGCGGAGAAGTCCGGCGGATGCGTGTGATGCCTGAGGAACAAAACAGACCGTGACGGGCGGGGGTGAAATTCTCCCATCCGGGCACGGTCTGTTTTTTCG